>JAVJSI010000016.1 GCA_040219515.1 Acidimicrobiales bacterium | reverse complement strand
GCGGGCGAACGAGGTCGCGGCGATGTCGGTGAAGGGGTCGGCGCCGGTGGGGCATGCGGTGTCGGTGGCGCGCCACATGCGGGCGATGAAGGCGGCCATCTGTTCGCGGGTGACGTTGTCCTCGGGGCTGTAGGTGGTTGTCGAGGTGCCGGTGGTGATGCCGAAGGCCTTCAGGCACGAGATGTGGGTGTCGGCGAAGGAGGTGGGGTCGACGTCGGTGAAGCCGTGGTCGGTGTCGGGTGGGCAGTTGGCGACGAGTCGGCCGAGGAAGGCGGCCATCTGCTCGCGGGTGACGTCGCCCTTCGGGTCATATGTGGTCGCTGAGGTGCCGGTGGTGATGCCGAGTTGGTAGATGCAGGCGATGTCGTCGCGGGCGAACGAGGAGCCGATGTCGACGAACGGGGTCCCTCCCGATGGGCACACAACGCGCGTGCCGAGGTCGAGGGGCGGCAGATTGTCGCCCAGGCCACCCGACTCCGGGACGATGAAACCGCTGAACGTGAGCCCCCAGCACTTGACCCGGCCGTTGTCGAGCAGGGCGCAGCGGGCTGCCTCCCCACCCTCGGCAGAGACGATGGTGCGGCCCGCGCCGAGGTCGACGGCCGGGAGATCGTCACCCATCTCGCCGGGGCCGTCTCCACGGGTCTCGGCGTCGCCGTAGCCGAGTTCGCCATAGTTGTTTCTCCCCCAGCACTTCAGCAGATCGTTGTCGAGCAGGGCACAGGTGCTGGAGTCACCGCCGTCGATCGCCTGGGCGGTGCGGCCGGTGCCGAGATCGACGGCCGGGAGATCGTCACCCATCTCGCCAGGGTCGTCGCCCCGGTTGTCGGTGTCGCCGATTCCCAACCTCCCGTCGGCATTGGAGCCCCAACACTTCACCGCTCCGTTGTCGAGCACCGCGCAATAGTGGTTCCAGGCACCCGCGATGGCGGTGGCCGTGCGGCCGGTGCCGAGGTCGATTGCCGGTAGCGAGTTACCCATTTCCCCGGCATCGTCGCCACGGCGGTCGACGTCGCCGATGCCGAGTTCGCCGTTGGAGTTGACGCCCCAGCACTTCACCTGACCGCCCACGAGCAGCGCACAGGTGTTGTTGTAGCCACCAGCGACGGTGATGGCGGCAGCACCGAGCTCGACGGCCGGGAGGTCGTCGCCCATCTCCCCTGGGTCGTCCCCGCGGTCGTCGGTGTCACCGAGCCCGAGCTGGCCCGACAGGTTGCTGCCCCAACACTTGATCGCACCGGTGTCGAGTACTGCGCAGGTGTGAGACGCCCCAGTGGTGATTTCGGTGGCGGTCCGGCCGGTGCCGAGCGGAACCGCCGCCGGCGGGACCCCGTCGCGGACCGTGGTGTCGCCCAGCCCGAGCTGGCCCGAACTGTTGTCGCCCCAACACTTCACCGCGCCGTCGTCGAGCAGCGCACACGTGTGGCCTCGGCCGGAGGCGACGGCCGCGGCGGTCCGGCCGCTCCCGAGATCGATGGCCGCCAGGTCGTTGCCGTTCTCGACGGGTGCGAGCGCGGACCAACACTTGAGTTCACCGTTCTCGAGCATGGCGCAGAACTCTCGGCCCGTGCTCGTCGACAATGCGGTGGCTCGCAGCGGGACTCCCGCCGACACCTCGGTGGCGGCCGCCGGAGATCCCGGTGCTTCGGCGAGTGCGACCGCGAATGTGGCCACGACGAGGACGAGCGCCATCGATGCGTGCGCCGCGACTTTCCGAACGGGAGAGAACATCCGAGCCCCTTCTTGATCTCCGGCACCGCCGGTCGCGCCGACCCTAGTGTCTGTTCCTGCAGGCTGGGAGTGGCGAAACCTCCCCGTTGGTCCTTGCCGGGAGATGTCGGCGACCCCTAGGCTCGCCGACCAGGGTGGGCTCCCTGACGACGGGGTCTCACGGGGCGCGGGAGACCCACGGTCATGGACGCGAGTTCGGTGGGCGAGGGAGTCTCGGCGGGATCGAAGTGGCTGATCGCAATCGGGCTCGTGATCGTCGCACTGCTCGCCGGTCTGCTCGTCGTGCAACTCACGTATGACGACGCGCCCACCGAGGTACAGCCGGGTGACACGACCCCGCTCACCGACGAGCCGACGTCGACCGAGCCGGTGAGCTCGTCGACCACGGTGTCGGACGGTGTCGACTCGCCGACCGCGGGCGAGGAGCAGAGCGCCGCGCAGCAGCGATGGCTCGCACGCGCCGGTGAGCCATACCTCCTTTCGTTCGACGTCGCGTCCGAGGGGTATTTCGGCGTGTACTGCGTGAGCGGGGTCGCCGCAGACCCATCGCAGCTGGTGGACCTCGTTGCCCTCACTGCGGGCACCGACCTGTCTTGCAACGACGGACAACCGTTCGACTACCTGGATCCGGTCGGCGTCGAAACGCTTCTCGAGTGGGCCGATCAGGCCATCAGCGACGGCGGGGCGGTCGAGTACTCGTCCGATGGCGTGCCCACGTCCATCCGATCGGATCTGGGCGAAGGATTCTCATTGTCGGTGATCGATTTCTCGTTCGATCCGAGCGGCGGCCCCGGCATCGGTGAAGAGACCGGCGAGACCTACGGGTCCGGCGAGGAGCTGAGTACCGCGCAACAGGCCTGGGCGGACCTCGGCAGTGTCGAGTATTTCCTGGCGCTCGACATCACGTCGGAGGGCCTCGCCGGGCGGTACTGCTCGAGCGGCGTGACCGACGACCCGGCAGCCGACGACCTCATCGCCGCCGGCGGGGGCCTCCTCGCCGAGTGTGCCGACGGCCAGCGGTTCGCCGACGACTTCGCCGATCCGGTCAGCGTCCTGGCACTCTTCGACTGGGCGGCTCAGGTGCTCGCCGATGGCGGCAATGTGTCGTTCGCGCCTGAGGGCTACCCGAATTACATGTATTCGAACGCGGCCGAGGGCTACGAGTTCGAGGTCACGGTCGTGGCGTTCGAGTTCGGGTCCATCGGAGAATGACGACCTTCCGACCCCAAGGATGAGCACCATGACCACTGTTCGCGACAGATTCTCCCTGCTGCGTCTCCTCTGGGTCACGGTGGCCCTGCTGCTGGGCGCGGCGACGCTGTCCGTCACGGAGGCGCCCGACGCGTCTGCGGTGATCGGTGGTACCGAGGCCACCAATCCCGGTTGGGTCGTCGGGATCCTCGACTCGAGTGCGTCCGTGCCTGATTTTGGCCCGCGGGTCCGGCTCACCTGCGCAGGTGCGCTGGTGGCGGCCGACATCGTGTTGACCGCGGGACACTGCATCCAGTCCGCCGACTTCCCCAATCCGTTGCGGACGCCCGATCAGATCGTCGTGGCGGCGAGCGGCGAGTCCCGGGCCAGCGAGATGACCGACGATGTCGTCTTCGGTGTCGAAGCGATCGTCATGCATCCTTTCTTCGACATCGACACTCTGGGGGTGGATCTCGCCATCATCCAGCTCACCGAGCCCGTCCCGGGCGCCGTGACCGTCGGCGTCGAATCGAACGCCTCTCGTCCGAGCGCCGGCAGCGGACTCGACTTCTACGGGTGGGGCCGGCTCGCGAACGCCGGTGACTTCCCCGACGTTCTGCAGTACGGGCGCTTCGAGAACGTCGACACGACCAATTGTCTCTCTGGGTCCGACACCGACGATCTGTGCGTGGGCGGCGCGGCCAACGGCGCGACGCCGAGGATCTGCGGCGGCGACAGCGGCGGGGCGTTCGTCCAGAATGCAAAGGTGCAGGCAGTGTCGTCGTACGCTCCGGCCGTGCCCGGGGGGCTGGCGAACTGCGGGGCGACCGGACAGCTCGACGGCGCGCAGCCCGTCGCCGAGCACGCGGCCTGGTTCAGCGCCGTGACCGCCACGCGGCCGATTCAACAAGCCCCCGGCGTTCGCGGCTCCAGTCGCGTTGCGACCACTCCGCCTCCGTCCACTCCGCCCCCGTCCACCCCGCCCCCAAGCGGGTCGTGTGACTTCGCGCCGGCGCCGTTCGGTGACATCGCCGGGTCGTTCGCCACCTGCGACATCGGGGCGATCTTCGAGCTGGGGATCACGACGGGGACATCGCCGACGACGTATTCGCCGAAGGACCCGGTCACCCGCGAGCAGATGGCGGCGTTCCTGGCTCGTACGGTGCGTCTCTTCGGGGCCACCTGCACGGGCCGGGCCGGGCCGTTCGTCGACATCGCCGGATCCTTCGCCGAAGCCGACATCGCCTGCATCTACGGGTTGGGCATCACGACCGGCACGTCGTCGACGACGTATTCGCCGAAGGACCCGGTGACCCGCGAGCAGATGGCCGCCTTCATCGGCCGGACACTGCGGTGGGTCGGGGTGACGTCGTGCGACCTCAGCGAACCCGTCCGATTCACCGACATCGCAGGGTCGTTCGCCGAGAACTTCATCCAGTTCCTGAAGTGCCTCGAGATCACCACCGGGACCTCGCCGACGACCTACTCACCGCAGGACACGGTCACGCGCGAACAGATGGCCGCCTTCGTCGCCCGTGTGTGGCGACTCGACCAGAGTCGACAGACCGCGAGCCTGCAGAACGCCGTCGTCGCGTGGCTGGCGAGCAACACTCCGGGTTCGTTGCCGTTCGTGGGTTCGTGCGGGTCGGTGACGAGCAACACCGCGGCCTACTGCATCTCGGGCCTGGTCTACACCCCGGGTCGCGCCCGGGTGGGCATCGGCCAGCCCTTCTCCGAGACGGACTTCGAGCTCGAACTCACATCGGGTTCGACTGGCTGGACGGTGTCGTCCGCCGCCACGGTCGGTGGCTAGGGCGGCGGGACCGTGAGACACTCGACGCCACTCGAACCGGGGCGTAGACCATGACCACGACTCACTCATTCAGCCGGAAGATCGTTGCCGCCACTGTCGCCTGCCTGCTCGGTGTCGGCCTGTTCGCAGCTATGGAGACACCGGAGGCCGACGCCGTCATCGGCGGTAGCGACACGACGAACCCGGGATCGGTGGTCGGTATCTTCATCTCGGCCGCGTACTCGAAGGGTTTGCTCACTGACCATTCGTTTGGTGCCGCGCCCCGCGCTCGCCTGTTCTGTACGGGCACGTTGGTCGCTCCGGACATCGTGGTGACGGCCGGACATTGCACGCAGAATCCGTTCGTCGACGGCTTCCCGTACCTGACGCTCGACCAGATCAGGGTCGGCGCGATCGGCGCGTCGACGGTGCCGAACAACGAGCCCCAGGGCGTCGCGGAGTTGAACAGCCAGACCGCTGGAGAGATGAGGCCGACGGCCATCGTGCGACACCCGTTCTTCAGCCCGACCGCGCCCATCGACCGAGTGGTGGATCTGGCGGTCATCCAACTTCCGTCGGCCGTGCCGGACGCGGTGACCGTCGCCATCGAGTCGGACACCGCCAAACCGGCGTTCGGGACGCAGATGGACTTCCGTGGATGGGGCCGGCTGGCGAACAACGGGACCCGTCCGACCACACTTCAGTACGGTCTCTTCACCCACGTCGACACCACCAACTGCCTCACCGGGGTCGCGGACGATCTCTGTGTCGGGGGCGACGTGAGCGGGGCGACGCCACGCGTCTGCACCGGTGACAGCGGTGGTGGGTTCGTCGCCGCGGGCAAACTCCAGGCGGTCGCGTCGTATGCACCGGCCACCGACCTCGGCCTGGCGAACTGCGGCGCGTCCGACCGGCTCGACGGGGCCCAGCCCGTCGCCGAGCACTTCCCCTGGTTCAACGCGGTGACGGCGACACGACCGATCCAACAGGCACCAGGCGTGTCCGGAACGACTCGCGTGCCGACCACCCCGACGACCACCTCGACGACCACCTCGACGACGGCGCTCCCCACCACGACGACCACCCAAGCGACGCGGCCGGTGATTCCCACGATGCCGCCCGACAGCCCCGACGGGCCGTGCCCATCGGGAGGAACACCGTTCACCGACATCTCGTCGTCGTTCGCGGCCGCCGACATCGCCTGCATCTACCAACTCGGAGTGACGACGGGGACGTCGGCGACGACGTATTCACCGCAGGATCCGGTGACGCGTGAGCAGATGGCCGCGTTCATCGGTCGACTGATCGCCAATTGCCCGACCGTGCCGCACGGGTTCGTCGATGTGGCGGACTCGTCCTTTGCGAGTCCCTTCATCTCGTGCATCAAGGGTGCGGGGATCACGACCGGAACGTCGGCGACGACGTATTCGCCCAATGACCCGGTCACCCGCGAACAGATGGCCGCCTTCATCGCCCGCTTCTGGCGAGCGGTCGGGAACCCCTGTCCTGGGGCGGCGTCACCGTTCCGAGACGTGTCGCCGACGTCGTTCGCCGGCGCCGACATCGCCTGCATCTTCAACCTCGGGATCACGACCGGAACGTCGGCCACGGCCTATTCGCCGCAGGATCCGGTGACGCGCGAGCAGATGGCTGCGTTCCTGGCGCGGTTCCTACGCGCCAACGCCGAGTTGTAGGGACGATTCCAGCCAGCCCACAGTTTCAGGCCTTCTAGAGTGTGGACTGCCGACGCCGCTCATCGCTCTCCTCGCGGTCGGAAGCCTGACATTGTTCGGCGAGATCACGTCGGCGACCGCCGCTGTGAGCCGGTTACATTGGTCGCCCGTGGCTTTCAAACGCGCACAAGTCGAAGCCTGGACGACCTCGACGTTCCCCGGCGAGCGCCTGGTCAGCCTCGTGCCCACCGGTCAGGGCAACGGCAATGCGGGCTACTACAACTCGCCGGAGGACCGACGCCGTCGCCTGCTCGTGGAGCAGCTGGCGCTGGATCCCGACGGCATCACCGGCGCCGGCTACGGCACGACGTTCTTCGTCCTCACCGAGCAACGCCTCGCCCTGGGCACTCGCTCCTCGGTGCGGAACCGACCCAAGGACCTCTTGCACTCAGCTCCCGTCGATGGGGTTCGGGTGTGGTGGTTCGACCATGATGCCGGGGCCGGGAACCTGCATCGGCACTTCGTCACCGACTTCGGCGACGGTCGTTGGCGGGCGGACTACACCGGTCTGGCGGCCTTGGGCCGACGACTGGGATCGAATGCCGACGACTTCGTCGCGGCCTTGGGTGAGCGGGCCACCGAAGCAACGGGGGTTTGAGGCCGCCCTGTTCGTCTCCGTGGTGAGGGACCTGACGCGCCCGGAACACTCGTGGGCGTTCCGGATGATGGCCGTCGCTCCCTCAGGAAGCCGAGCGCCGTCGGGATCCTACGACGGTGGCAATGCCGATCATGATCAGTCCCATCGCCACGGCCGAGAACAGCGGCGCATGCTGGGATCCGGTGATGGCGAGGACGGCCTGGTCCGGGTCCTCGGTCGTGGTGGTCACCGGCGCAGTCGTCGTAGTGGACGTGCTCGTAGTGGACGCACTCGCGGTGGTTGTAGTGGGCGTCGTGGGCGCGTCGGTGACCTCCAGGACGCAGTCGGGTCGGGGGACCTCATTCGGCGGAGCGTCCGTGAGACAGGTGACGATCCCGGAGGTGGTCCCGGTGAGAAGAGTCGCTCCGCTCGCCACACCGTAAGCGAAGGGATTCCCGTTCTCGCCGCCGAGGTCGGGGTCTTCGATGTCGAGCCAAACGTTCTCGTGGAACACGGGTTGGAGCTCGCCCGGCGCCGCCGCGGGCGGTGGCCCGTCCTCGGTCTGACACGGGCCCGATGCCGATGAGAACGCGTCGAAGATGCCCAGCACGGCCTCGAAGTCATCGGCAAGCTCGGCCACCAACCATTCGCCGTCGGCATCGGCGACCACGGGATACACGAACGACGGGGTGAGGACGAAGATGCACGCGCCCGGCACCGGCGCACCGTCGTCAGTGATCACCCGGCCCGAGAGCACGGTGCTGCCGGCCGGCGGCGTGACGTAGACACCGCTGCTGGCCACGGATTGCGGCGGATCGTCGTCGGACAACGAATCAACCGTTGCCTCGATCCCGAACCCCTCATCGAGCGGCGCATCGGGGTCGACCTCGAGGATGAACGCGAGTGTCTGAGGACTGTTGGCGCTCACACCGTCCCAGTCGCACGTGATCGTCAGGTCGATCGAGTCGTCGCACCCGCTCAGTTCGGAGCTGGTGTTCGCAGGATCGAAGGTCAGCGTCGCCGTATTGGTCGACGTGTAGGCCTGCACGGCAACCACTATCGGGCCGACATCGCTGGCCAGCGAGAACTGCACGGTTGCCTCGTTGCTCGTTCCGGCGCCTACGGGACCACCGATCGGCCCGGTGAAGAACGCCGATGCATCGGGGACGGCGGCGTTGACGCTGCTCGTTGCAGCGATCGTGCCGACGCCGAGAAGGCCGAGAATGACGGACGCCGCGACCAGGACACGAGTACCCACGGAACGGCACGCTAGACCCCGCGGCGTCCGGGTCAGCGGATGCCCGCCGGTGTTCCGGTACGTTCAGCGTGGTGACAGCCGCGGCGGGGTTGCGAGATCACCCTCCGCGATGTGCCCGACCCGCCCCGCCACGGCGTCCGACCCCTCATACCCAGCCGAACTTCAGGATCTCCGTCGTGCACCCTCGCATCTCGCTGAACACCATCAGCTCGCTGAGCTGGGCTCTCGACGACGATCTGGCGATGCTCGAGCGGCTCGAGGCGTCCTACTTCGGGTTCCCGTTGCTGAAGATCGAGAACGACGTCACCTCTGGCATCGAGAGGATCCGTCTGAATGGCCGACCAGTGGCGTGCGTCGCGGCGTCGACGGCGAACGCGTCGATGCTGACCTCCGACGACGCCCTCGTGGCGCTCGCTCCGGCGATCGACGTCGCCCACGCGCTGGGGAGCCCGCTCTGCTACTTCACATCGGGAACGACACCCGACCACATGTCCACCGACGAGGCCTGCGGGGCACTCGCAGCTGCGCTACCCCCTTCGATCGCATACGCACGAGACAAGGGCGTGACCCTTGCGATCGAGAACAACAGTGTCACGAATCGTTCGCTCGGCTTCGTCCACACCCTGGTGGACACGATCCGAATCTGTGAGGAAACCGGGCTTCAGATCTGTCTGGAGTTGCAGAACTGCTGGTACGAGCGTGAGCTGCCGAAGCTCTTTCGCGACCACGTCGCCCGCATCGGGATCGTTCAGGTCAGCGACTTCCTGGTCGGCGAGGACCTGCGGCTGAATCGGCGAGTGCTGGGCGACGGGTCGATGCCGCTCGTATGGATGCTCGAGTCACTGCTCGAGGCGGGATACGACGGCCTCTTCGACATCGAGGTGATCGGGCCGAGTATCGATCGGGAGGGTCCCGAATCGGCACTGCGACGCAGCGCCGACTGGCTGAGCGAACGACTCGAGGAGCTGGGCGCATGACCGACGCGTACCCCGCTGTGGACGAGCTGCTGGCCAACGCGGTCGAGCGGACGGGGTTCGATGACTTCGGGACGTCCGACTTCCGCGACGGGCTCGACATGATGCTCGAGAGCCTCGCCGTCGACGCGCCGTACGGTCCCGATGGCCGCGCCGCAGCCCTGGCCCTGATCGAGCGACGTCTCGACAATCGTCTCCAGGTGGAGGCGTGGCTCGCCGGTCACCCGGCCGAGGCCGCCGCGCCGATACGAGAACCTGTCTCGATCGTGGGCCTGCCGCGCACAGGCACGACTGCGCTCGGCAACATGATGTCCCTCGACCCGCGGTTCCGTCCGCTCCGGCCGTGGGAGCAGGAACAGCCTTGTCCCCCGCCGCGCCTCGAGGACGAAACGAACGACCCGCGTCGCGTCGCCTATGTCGAGCGGATCGAGGCGATGCTGCGCGACGACCCGGCCCAGGGGGCGATGCACATCTGGGAACCCGACGCCACGATGGAGGACACCGAGATCCTCGGTCTCAGCTTCCGGTCGCAGCAGATGACGATGCCGATCTGGCGCTATCACGCGTGGTGGCGCCAGGGCGACATGCGTGACACGTTCCGTCACCACGCCCGGGTCGCCCGGCTTCTCCAGGCCCACCGGCCGCCCAACCGCTGGCTCTTCAAGGCGCCGCACCACAAGTTCCACCTCGATCACATGCTCGATGCCTACCCCGACATCCGCTTCGTGTTCACCCATCGCGATCCGGCGACGTCGGTGCCGTCGTACGCGAGTTTCGTGACGTCGCTGTACCCGGACGAGGTCGTGCAGCGGATCGGCAAGGAGAAGATCGGGCGCGAGATCCACGGACACCTGCTCACGGGTATGCAACAGGCAATGGCCGCCAGGAAAAAGCTCGGACCGGACCGCTTCTTCGACGTCCAGCACGCAGAGTTCGTCGAGCGGCCACTCGACGTGCTCGAACGCATCTACGGCTGGCTCGGTCTACCGCTGACGGAGGAGACCCGAACCGCGTTCGAAGCGTGGCGGGCGAAGCACGCGTCGGGCACCCATGGCGCCCATCGCTACACGCCCGAGGAGTTCGGCTTGCGAGTCGATCAGATCCGTGACGACTACGACTTCTACCTGCGCACCGGTCTCCTCGAACCGGCGCTGCCGGGCGGACCACGATGAGTGAAACGTCGCTGGAGGATCGCAAGATCCTGGTGACCGGGCCGGCCGGGCAGATCGCCTTCCCTCTCGCCCGGGAGCTCGCGCGTCACAACGAGGTCTGGGGCATCGCCCGCTTCAGCGACCCGGTGAGTCGTCGGGAGGTCGAGGACGCCGGCATCCGCACTCTCAGCATTGATCTCGGCGACCCGGACTTCTCCGACATGCCGAGCGACTTCACCCACCTGCTGCACCTGGCGGCGTCCATCGCCGGCGACGACTACGACCAGGCGCTTCGGGTCAACGCCGAAGGCACCGGGCTTCTCCTCGCCCATTGCCGCAACGTCGAGGCCGCGCTCGTCATGTCGACGGTCTCGGTCTACAAGCCGCACGCCGATCCGTGGCACGCGTTTCGTGAGGACGATCCGCTCGGCGACATCATGTTGGGCTTCGCCCCGAGCTACAGCATCAGCAAGATCGCGACGGAGGCGGTGGCCCGCTTCTGTGCAAGGCAGTTCGGGATCCCGATCACGATCGCCCGCATGGGGGCCTCATACGGGCCGCGCGGCGGCCTGCCCGTCTACGCAATGCAGTCGGTCGCCGCTGGAGAAGCTGTCGTGACGAGATGGGATCCCTGCCCCTACAGCCCGATCCACGACGACGACATCCTCTCCCAGACCGGACCACTGCTCGCTGCGGCGGGCACACCGGCCACCATCGTCAACTGGGCGGGCGACGAGGCCGCCAGCATCCAGGAGATGGCCGAGTACGGCGCGCAGCTGCTGGGTGTCGATGCGAGCGTCGCGGTCCAGCCTGTCCCCGGCGCGTCGATCGGCTCGGTCGCCGATCCGGCGCGGCGAATCGAGCTCACCGGGCCGTGCCGCGTCTCCTGGCGCGACGGCCTCCGGCGTGTGCTCGACCAGCTCCATCCGGATCGCATCGCCACCGCATCCGCCCATTCCGACAACGAACAAGAGGATCGACCATGACCGAACCCGCCTCGCTCGACCTGCCCGAGTGGCGCGAGCTGCTCGAGCACCTGTCACCCGTCGGCGATCAGCTGATCAATCGATGGGGCCGAGAGAGCCCCTCCGCCGACGATCGCCGCGACCTCCTGCGTCTGGCGCTGTCCGCCGTCGCGAACGGCTACCTGTCGCACGTGGCGCTCGATCCGAGGCGGCCGACGTGGACTCCGTGCTGGAACATCTCGATGAACATGGGCGGCCCGTGCCCGGACTACACCTACCGCACGACCGACGTGGATCCGGAGGGGACGTACCGGATCTCGGGGACTCGCGGCACGACACGCTTCGTCGAGATCAGCCAGCAGAGCTACGAGCTGCTCGGCCACGAGGGCGACACGTCGGTCGCGCCCGTTCAGAACAGCCTCGCCGACGTCACCCTCGACGCCGAGGGCCGCTGCAGCGTGATCCTCAGCCCCCAGCGCCCCGATGGCTACGAGGGAGACTGGTGGGAGCTCCGGCCGACGACCGTGCGTCTCCTCCTTCGGCAGTGCGCCGTCGACTGGATCGAGGAGGTCGATGCCCGCCTGGCGATCGAACGTCTCGACGATGCGCCGCCGACGTCGAAAGCCGAGATCGACCGCCGCATCGCCAACCTCGGGCGGTGGGCCGAGGGCATGGTGCGCTTCGACATCGACCTGGCCCGTTGGTACCGGGAGAACCACGGTGTCAACGTGCTCACTCGCTCGAAGAAGATCGAGAGCATCGGCGGGATGCCGAACCAGGTCTACTACGACGGCGCCTTTGAGATCGACGACGACGAGGCACTGGTGGTCGAGACCGCCCTGCCGCGTGAGTCGCTCTACTGGTCGATTCTCGTGGCCGACGACCGATTCAGCACGATCGACTGGGCGAACCACCAGTCGAGTCTCAACGAGTCGCAGGCCCGCCTCGACGCCGACGGCAAACTACGCGCCGTGATCTCGAGGCGCGATCCTGGCGTGCAGAACTGGCTCGACAAGACCGACAACCCCTGGGGGATCATCCAGCTGCGGTGGAAGCTGCCGAGCGACGCCCCGGATCCCGTGGTCACCCGCTGCAAGGTCGACGACGTGCGCGACCACCTGCCGGCGGAGACGCCCGCCTACACGCCCGAGGAGCGCGAAGCGGCACTGAGCAGACGCCGCGTCGGCTACCAGATGCGCCTTCACTGGTAGCCCTCGATCCGGGTGTTGGTCCGGCCGTCGGACCGAGCCGGTCATGGTCCTGCCCGTGGTTGGTCTGGCGGACGGAGTTCCCAGCTGCCATCGGCTCGCCGACGGAGTTGATGGCCTTGATCGTGGATGAGGTGGTGTTCGTGGCGGCAGACGAGTGCGAGGTTCTCGATGTCGGTGGGGCCGTGGGTGGGCGGTCCGTAGAACTCGATGTGGTGGGCTTCGCACTTCGACGGATGCGCGTTGCAGATGACGCAGCCGCCATCGCGGGCGATGAGCGCCCTCCATTGGTGGTCGTCGGCAAGCCGGATTCTCGTGCCGTGCCAGAGCGGCTGGCCATCGGTGTCGAAGACGAGTCCGAAGAGGTCGGCGTTGCAGGCGAGTTCGGCCAGTTGGGTGGCGGGGATCGGTCCGGTGCCGGGGATCTCGGCCGTGCCGTCGGCGTGGGCGATCACGAGCATTTGTGTGCGGACCGGTCCGGATCGAGTGCCGTCTCCGGCTGCGGCGCCGGTCAGGAGGTCGGCCAGGGCGTCGGCACGGCGCTGCTGGGGAGTCCGGCTTCCCGCTGCGGCGTCCCTGCCGCCGTCGGCGTGGTACAACCGGTCGCACGCCGTCTCGAGAACCGAGCGGACGCGGGCGCCGGTGACCGGGTCGAACTCGGCGTGAAGGACGGTCATACCGTCGTCGCCCTCGAAGATGACGCAACGGCGTGCCTCGACCTGGCGTCGCTGCTTCGCCTCGAGATCGGCTTGGGATTGATGCCGACGCGTCCACTCACGCGTGTCGTTGGCGAGCAGATCTGCGGGACGGCACTTCGCCTTGGCGAGCAGGTCCGATTGCTCGACCGCTGCTGCGGAGGTGGCGTCGGCGGCGCGTGCGAGGGCGTCGACGTGTTCGGCGGTGATCGATCCTGTCGCCAGAGCATCGGCGGCAGACGGCATCGCCTGCAGCGCCTCGGCTCGCCGGGTTCGCTTGTCGGCTTCCCGCTGCGAGCACTTCGAGGCGCCCCGCAGGACGGTCGACGCGCCCGGGCCGTTGTCGGCGAGCTTGTCGACGGCGGCAGCGATGCGTGCGTCGAACGCATCGAGCGCCGAGCGCAGACGTCCGGACGCAGTGGCGGCATCGCACAATCGGTGACGATCGAGGCCGGCGAGCGGCATGACGTTCAGCTCAGCAAGCCACGGCTCGAACACGATTCGCTCCCCTTCCGCTCGAGCCACAGAAGGCCGAGTCATCACACGGGGAAGTGCAGACATGAACGGCCGAAGGTATTCCTGGAACACGCACTCGGGGCCGTTGACCGAGCAGAACCCACCCTACGAAGGGGGTGTGACACCGGGAAGAGGCTGTGGGTGTCACGGCACCGGGGCCGGTGTCTGGCGGCGGGTGCGACTGAGCCGCTTCGGTGGTGTCCTGTCTCGGGTCCAGTTCTCCGGCGTACAAAGCCGGGAGCGACGGCTACCGCACCGCTCGCCCGAAGGCGCGTAGGTCCTCCACGAAGAACTCGGGGTTCTCGAATGCGGCGAAGTGTCCGCCGCGATCGGCCTCGGTCCAATGCACGATGTTGCGGTAGCGCGCGTCCGCCCACACCCTCGGGGTCTGCAGCAATTCGCCGGGGTAGCGGCAGTACCCGGTGGGAACGTCGATCCGCCCGTCCCAATGATCCGTGGAATAGTTGCCCGCGCGTCGGGACTCGCAGTAGAGGCGAGCGGAGGAGTTGGCGGTCTGTGTGAACCAGTACAGCGCAACGTTCGCGAGGACGTGGTCTCGTGGGTACGCCGCGTCGATGCCTGCGTCGCTCCAGGCGTGGAACTTCTCCAGCAACCAGCCCAACAGCCCGACCGGAGAGTCGTGGAGGCCGTAGGCGAGGGTCTGTGGCTTCGTGCCCTGGATGTCGCTGTAGCCCACACCGTCGGCCATCCGGGAGGCTGCGGTGGCGAAGGCCGCTCGTTCGTCGTCGGTCACGCCCTCCCAGGACTCGGGCGCCGACGGGTTCTCGGGCAACGCGAACAACATGTTGAAGTGAGCGCCGATCAGGTCATCGGCGTGCGATTCGGCCAGGTGGCGGGTGATGATCGCTCCCCAGTCCCCGCCCTGGGCGATGTAGCGCGGATAGCCGATCTCGTGCATCACATCGGAGATCGCGGCTGCCGCTCGGCCGACGTGGAAGCCGGGGTGTTTCGTCGGACCGGAGAACCCGAACCCGGGGATGTGCGGGCACACGACGTGGAAGGCATCCGCCGGATCTCCACCGAAGGCGCCTGGATCGCGGAGCGGTTCGATGATGTCGAGGAACTCGACGACGCTGCCCGGCCATCCGTGGGTGATGAGAAGCGGTACGGCGTCGGGCTCCGGGGAGCGTGCGTGGACGAAATGGACGCGTTCGCCGGCAGCTTCCGTCACGCCTTGCTCGAACGCGTTGAACCTTGCTTCCACCGCCCGCCAGTCGAAGTGTTCGCGCCAATGGGCGACCCACTCCTCGAGCGTGTCGCGATCGGTTCCGTAGCTCCAGCCCGAGCCAGGGAGCTGGTCGGGAAGCCGCGCCGTCCCGAGCCGACGGTGCAGATCCTCGATCTCGACATCGGGCACGTGTACCCGGAATTCCTCAATCGGCATTGTCGGCGGCTCCCACGTCTGCAGCCGCCGAGCGTAGCGAGTGCTCGCGCCGCTGCCGGACACGCCGGCCGTCCTACGGCAACTCGCCTCGATGAGGGCGGGCGGTGGTGAGACTGAGGCCCCCGTCGGCGATGAGCAGCTGCCCGGTGATGAACCGGGCGAGGTCGCTGAGGAGGAAGCCGATGGTGCCGGCGATGTCGTCGGGTTCGCCCGCGTAGCCGAGCGGAATGGCCGCGATGCTCGCGGCGCGACGCTCGGCGCTCACCCCGCGCATCACCGCCGGGGTCAGGGTCATCGCCGGAGCCACGGCATTCACCCGAATCTGGCGTGGGGCGAGCTCGAGGGCCAGGGACTTGGTGAGATGGATCACCGCCGCCTTCGCTGCGCCGTACTGATAGAGCCCCGGTGAGGCGTTCGTGCCCTGAAGTGAAGCGATGTTGACGACGGCTCCGGGCCCGTCCATCAGGTCGGCTGCTGCCTGGGTGGCACCCAGCACACTGGTGCCGTTCATGGCCAGGGTGGCCGAGAAATCGTCGAGGTTCTGTTCGGCGAGGGAGGCCGGGCCCCCGACGACCGAAACAGCGTTGTTCACCAGCCCGTCGATGCCACCGAGCTCGCCGGCCGCCTGCACGACGGCGGCCCGCCAACCATTCGGATCGGCCAGGTCGGCTTCTACCCAGGGCACGCCCACGGCCTCAGCCCCCTCTGCGTCGCGATCGATGATCGCGACGGCAGCACCTTCGTTCTGGAGGAAGCGCACCGTTGCCAGTCCGATACCCGAGGCTCCCCCGGTCACGACAACTCTGCGCCCTGTGACTCCCTTCATGCCTGGACCCTACCCAGCGGCTCTGCAGTCCTCCATCCGCCTCCCTGCCGATGTGCCCGAACAGACCGTCCTGGACAAGCTGATCGACGTCACCAACGGCGACCTCCAGCACAGCCCAGCCCTTGGCTATACGCCCGACCGTGCCGCCGGTGACCAGATCGACTCACTGTGGCTGTTCTCGTGGGGCTTCCGCATCGACCCCGCATCGGACATTGCATCCTTCGACCTCACCGACACACCGCCACCGATCGAGGTCCTCGAGCCGGGGCCGGTGAACCGCGCCATCGCCGAGATCGGCGCCGATTTCCTGGAGGAAGCGCCGGTATCGTCACCTTCGATCGGCTCGCGGTCGGCACTCTCCTCGTGGCGGACAAACTCGGACTCGACGCCGTCGTACCCGACATCGTCCGACTGCCCGCGGAATACGACCCCGAGTCGGGTCAGCTGTGGACGAGATCACTGGACGCCTGGCTTCCCGTCGATCTCCTCGGCCGCGCCTACTTCGCCGAGTGGTCGACCGACTCGCCCGCCGTCTCGCTGCCGTCAGCAGACATCGTGGTCGCTGCGTCGTACGCAGCGGTTGGTGAGCCTCCCGATGCCATCGATGCGGGTGGTGAGGATGTCGCCGTCGACGAGGAACTTGCCCTGCGCGACGCCGATGCCCTCGGGCGTGCCGGTGAAGATCAGGTCGCCGGTGCTCAGAGTGGTGACCCTGGACAGGTAGGACACGAGCATGGGGATGTCGAAGATCATCTCGTCGGTGGTGCCGTCCTGGCGGATCTCGCCGTTCACCTCAGTGACGATGCGTAGCCGCTCACGGTCGACTGAATCGGGTGAGACCACTGTCGGGCCGATCGGGCCGAAGGTGTCGAACGACTTGCCGAGGTCGAAATGCGGCGGCTGGGCGGCGAACTGCACCGCTCGGTCGGAGATGTCCTGACCGACCGTCAGCCCGACGATGTGATCCCACGCGTCCTCGGGTTCGATGTCCTTGCCGCCCGGTCCGATCACGACCACGAGCTCACCCTCGTAGTCCACGGCGTCGCTGCGCAGCTCGATGTCCGTGGTGGGGCCGGCCAGGCACGAGGGGAACTTCGCGAAGACCAGAGGGTTGGCGGACACATCCATGCCGCCCTCATCGGCGTGGGCCTGGTAGTTGAGGCCGACGGCGTACACGTTGCGCGGCCGGGGCACCGGCGGGCCGAGACGTTCAGGGTCGAGCGAGCCGTTCGGTTCGTGTCGGTCCAGCTCAGCGCTGAGCATGGTGAGGCGGTCTGGTTCGGACAGCGCCGCCATGGGGTCCGGGCCGAACTCACCGCCCGACACCGACTCGAGGTCGAACCACCGGCCGTCGGCCACCAGTGCGGCTCGGCCTTCCACATTGGCCAGGGAGTAGCTCACGGTTGTCTCATTTCTTCGGGTTCGTGGTTCCGGTGACGGCGTCGAGAGCCCGTGCGAGATCCGACGACTCTTCGACACTGCGGGCGCGCCAGGCGACGTGGTGGTCGGGCCGGACCAGCAGCGCGCCGGTCGGCCCCAACTCGCACAGCGTGCGCCACGCGTCCAGTTCTGGTGTGTCGACGCCGACCTTCACGGTCGCGACCTCGGCGGCGGTGTCGACGTTGCGAAGGGTGCTCGCCCAGCCCTCGTGGTCACCGAAGCTGAACAGCACAGGCCGGTCGATGGGTACGAGGTCGAGCGTCGACCGGCCGCCCGTCTCGGCAAGCCACGCGTGCGGCAACCGGGCTCCGGGACGCGCCGTCGGCGCATAGTCGCCAGGCGAACCCGGATCGCCACCCGCCCCCACGCCACCGGACCGTGCCCGATCCTCGGTGAGGAGGCCGGGTTCGGGCTGGGGTTCACCCCCACGACCGCCCGCCGTCCCTTCGGAACCAACCCTCGCAGCTTCGGCCACTTCGGCACCGGTGGCGCCGTCGGCTTCGCCGACCCCGATGCCGGGGTGGCCTTCGGCTACGTGATGAACGACGTGATCCCCCGCTGGCAGAGCACCCGCAACCGAACCCTCATCGACACCCTCTACACCGTGCTCTGACCGCGCCCACGTCCGGCGACGCCGACGGCAAGCATCGTTACCGCTGTCGACAGCGCGCACCCTTCCGTCACCGTGGTGTCAGTACGGCGACACCGTTCGCGACCGCTGCTTCTGCCAGACGGTCGTCGTAAGTGACCAATCCGTCGAGGTCGTCGCCGAGGTCGAGCGCCGCAGCGAGATGAATGGCGTCGAGTGACCGCAGCCCGGCAGGGTCGAGCCTGCCCGCGCTCTCGAAGACCGCCGGCGTGACACGGACCAGAGTGACCGCATCCAACACCTCACGCGCCCGCAGCACGCGGTCCGGCACAGCCCTGCGAACGACCCGCATCAGTTCGGTCCGCGCCAGGTCGCAAGTGACCGGCTCTCGACCCGGTTCGTCCAACCATGCGCGGAATGCTGCCGTCTCTGGCTCGGCGACCACCAGCTTGACCAACGCCGACGTGTCGACGTAGAAGGCCACGTCAGTATCGCTCGTCGTCTCGCATGTCGTGTAGAGCGTCCGCCAGAACGGGCCCAGGCTCCGGGAACGGCAGATCGGTCAACCTGCCACGCGCGGGGCGAGCGTGACCTTCTTCGATCAAGGCCCGCAGACGCGACGTCGGAATCGCGGACATGCGAGCGACAGGACGTCCACGATCAGTAATCGTGACCGTTTCCCCGGCCGCAGCCTCAGCCACTACGGCCGACGCGTTTTGCTTGAGTGCACGGATTCCAACTTCCGACATGTGCTTCAATGTAGCACATTGGTTCGCCAGGGCAACAGCTCGTTGTTCACGGAGCAGCTCCGGTGGTCGTCCGCATCGTGCGACCCCTGCACCGGTTGTGACCGACGTCAGCCCCGCGGACCTGCGCCTGGAGCCTGCTCACCCTGGGGTCGCTCCGACTCCAACATCTCGGACAGCCACCGTGTCGCTTCGTCGGAATCCACTCCGGGGCTCCACAGGTAGCCCTGCCCCTCCGCGCAACCCAGGGCTCGGAGCGCCGCGAGCTGATCGGCGGTTTCGACCCCTTCGGCCACGACCGAGAGGCCCAGGGTCGTTGCCATGGAGAGAATCGCTGCCACGATCGCCGTGTCGTCAGGGTCGGAGCCGAGACCGTCGATGAAGGACCGATCGACCTTCAGCGAGTCCACCGGCAATGTCTTCAGGTAGCTGAGCGAGGAGTATCCGGTTCCGAAGTCGTCCAGCTTGATCGACACTCCCAGGTCCTGCAGCGAGTTCAGCGAGCCGATTCCCTGTCGCGCCGTGTCCACGAGGACTCCTTCGGTGACCTCGAGGTGTAGCGCCTCGGGCGGCAGACCGGCAGCAACCAGGGCGGCCGAGATCCGCTCCACGATGTCGGCCTCCGCGACCTGGTGCCCGGAGAGATTGACAGCCACCCAGAGCGACGACAGTTCGGGCTGGAGCCGCCATGCGGCGACCTGAGCGAGGGACCGCTGCAGGACCCATTCGAACATCGCGTAGATGGCGCCGGACTGCTCGGCGATGGGAATGAACTCGTCGGGTCCCACGTGGCCGAGTTCCGGGTGCGTCCAGCGCAGCAGTGCTTCGAGGCCGCGAGTAACACCGGTCTCCAGTTCGACCACTGGCTGGAACACGACCCGCAGCTGATCGCGCTCGATGGCCGATCCGAGTTCAGCCTCGATCTGTAGCCGTCGTTGGACTCGGGCACGCTTCTCCTCATCGAGCAGCAACGACATCGAACGACCCGATTCCTTGGCCAGGTACATGGTGGCGTCGGCTTCGCGCAGCGAGTCTTCGGCGTTCCCGCCCGGCTCCACGACGACGACCCCGACGCTGGCCGACATGTCGAACCGTCGACCGTCGATCATGATCGGCTCGGCGAGCGCCTCGATCAGTGACGTACCCAGGTCCCGCGCCCCGGCCTCGTCACACGCGGGTCGCAGCACGACGAATTCGTCGCCGCCGAAGCGGCCGAGCAGGTCTCGTTCCCCCAGCCGAGCAGAGAAGCGCCCCGCCACTGCTCGGAGCACTGCGTCGCCGGTGCCATGGCCGAGGCGATCGTTCACCACCTTGAATCGATCCAGATCGACGAGTCCCACTGCCGTCCTGGTACCCGCCACGGCTGCAGCGTCGAGGACCTCGGTGAGCTGCGACGTGAGCAGTGTCCGGTTCGCGAGCCCCGTCAGCGCATCGTAGTAGGCGAGCTGTTCGAGCTCGCCGCGTGCCTCGTGGAGTTCGGTGATGTCCAACACGGTGCCCCACAGGACACGTCCTTCGGGATCCTCGAACATGCTCGACCGCGTGACCACCCACCTGATCTCGCCGTCCGGGCGGACGATCCGGTGGGTCAGCGCCAAGTCGCGCTCACCGGCGACGGCGGCCGCGAGCAGCTCTTGCACGCCCTCCGCGTCCTCCGGGTGCACGAAATCGAAGTCGACGCCGCTCTTCACGTCATCTGGACCGAGCCCGATGATGCGGTACACCTCGTCGGACCGTTCGACCTCGCCGGTGACCATGTCGATCTCGAAGCTGCCCAGATGGGCAGACCGTTGCGCGTCCTCGAGCCGGCGTCGGTCCTCGGCGACGCGCCGCAGCAGTTCGGCGCGTTCGGTGATGTCGCGTGCGATCACCGACGAGCCCAGGAGTGAGCCATCCTGGTCACGGAGGGGGGAGACGGTGATCGAGACCTGCAGCTCTCGGCCGTCCGCCGTGACACGACGCGTGTCGTCCATCTTGACGGTCTCGCCGGCGAGGGCCGCGGAGAGGATCTGTTCCGACTGATCGGCGAGGTCCTCGGGGTACAGGCACGAGACATGTCGTCCGATGATCTGGGACTCCTCGTAGCCGAAGAGCTCCTCTGCGCCACGGTTCCACGTGCTGATGTTGCCGCTGAGGTCCTTGGAGTAGATCGCGTCGCCGGAGGTCTCGACGACCGCCGCGAGCAGTGCCATCGCTGCGGCCGCCTTGCGGCGCTCGCTCAGGTCGCTGGACACCGTGACGGAGCCGACGCGCACGCCGTCTGCGTACACCGGGCTCTTCGTGACCTCCACCGGGATCGGCTCGCCCGATCGGTGCCGCAACACGAGCTCGGCCCTGGCCGTCTCGTTCTTGCTGCGAATGGTCTGGAGCGCCTCGAACTGCGCCGGCCCGCTGTCCCCGAGGGGAAGAAGCTCGGCGGCCGGTCGGCCGATGGCCTCGGCCGCGGCCCAACCGAAGAGGACCTCCGCCGCGTGGTTCCAGTAGGAGACTCGTCCCTGTAGGTCGGTCGCGATGACCGACTGGCCCACGGCATCGAGCAGGACGCGTTTGAAGTTCGATTCCTGCTCAGCCGACTTGCGGGCCGACACGTCTCGCAGGTTGCCCACGACGACCCCGACCAGCGGATCGTCGACCAGGTTGGTGGCGGCCGCTTCGATCCAGCGGATGCGGCCCCGGGCGTCGATGACCCGGAACTCGACGAGGATGTGGTCGCCGAGGCCAGGCATTTCCATGAAGCGGCTGAGCACATGTTCGCGGTCGTCAGGATGGATCATCTCCACACTGTTGCGGCCGATCAGGTCCTCGGGTTCGAGGCCGAACAGCGCTCGGGATGCGGGACTGGCCCATACGATCTCGCCGTCCGGGCGGAAGAACATGGCCATGTCCAGCGACTGCGCCACGGTTGCGTCCCTTGCGGCCTTCTCGAGCTGCAGCTCCTCGATGGCATCGACTCGGGCGGTGACGTCGCGCACGCTGACCACCAATCCACTGATCGCGGGATCCGTGGACCAGTCCTCGATGGTGATGTCGCCGTGACGCAACGACCCGTCGACATGCATCAGACGGGCGACGAGCTGAGCGGTCCGACCGGCCGCAGCCCGCAGCGCCTGAGCCAACGCGTCACGATCGCCATGGCGTACGAGCGCTTCCAGCGGTTGACCGACGGCTCGGTGTGCGGCCATACCGAGAACCCGCTCGATGGAGGGGCTGGCATAGACGAGCAATCCAGCGGGGTCCACGACCATCACGAGGTCTGACGGACGGGTCATCAGGACCTGGAGGCGTCGCTCCGACAGCTCGGCCCGAACACGTTCCATCGCGAAACCAATCGACTGGTTCAGCTGCTTCGCGGTCAGGTCGGACTTGCACAGGCAGTCCTGCGCCCCCAGGCGAACCGCCGCTCGTGCGGTGTCGTCGTCGTCCCATCCGGTCAAGACGACAACCGGCATCCCTGGGCATGCAGCAAGGATCGCCTCGAGACCCTCGAAGTCGCTCGCGTCGGGAAGCTCCAGATTCAACAGCACGCAATCGAACCGACCGCGGTCGAGTTGCTGGAGCGCTTCAGCCAGGCTGCCCGCCACCGTCGATCGGACCTCTCCGGTCGTCTCGCTGCCCAACTGGCTGCGGATCAGACTCGCATCGCCGGGGCTGTCCTCCACCAACAACACCTCGACGCGCCGTGCACCGGTCGTCGGTCGATGAGGCCAAGCAACGGGTGCGCCTGTCCACGGCTCGAGGGAGCCTGCCGGTTCCTCGTCTCGAAGTGGCCCGGACGTTTCCTTCGCCGTCGCCGCGATCGTGGCCGGGCGAGCCTTGACCAGCGACGATCTCGCTCGCTCGACCAGCTCCGATGCTCCACACTCCGCTGCACCTGCGGTGAAACCGAGCGAGTGGGCGATTGTCGCCTCCACTGCCCCCACCTGGACGGGCCGGCCGAATACCTCGCTCAGGCGTCGCTCGATCCCTTTGACGGCATCGGGGTCGAGATCGCGGAGGATCATCCCGAGGCTGTAGGCCGACAGCCTGAAGAAGACGTCATCGGACCGCAGCACCCGTCTGGCTCGATTCGTCAGATGCGCAATCGCATCCTGGGCAGCCGGTGTTCCGAATCGTTCCTTGATCTCGGCCAGGCCGGTGAAATCGACCAGGAGCAGGTGAACCGGGATCTGCCCACCGCTACGCAACAGTGAACGGAGTCTCCGCTCACCGGCTGACCGGTCCAGCACCACACCCTGCTCCCACAGTCGTCGTGCCGTGATGTCGGTGTGGTGGACCACCACACCGACACCGCCGTCCACCGGTGCGACGGAGGCGCGGAGCAGGTACCAGCGGTCCTCCGTCGGGGAGTGACAGGGGTACTCGAGCTCGAAGAGGGTCCGCTCACCGGCCAGAACGGCCCGCAATCCATCGGCCACCCTCTCAGCGACAGGATCGGCGCCGCGCTCGCGGTCGCAGACCGCCAGGTAGCTCGCCCCGACGCCGGTCGTCTCGTCCGCGCCGCTGTTCAGTCGGGCAAAAAGGCGCCACGCCGTGTTCGTCTCGACGATGACGCCATTCCGATCGAGTACTGCAGTGGGCGCCGCCGACGCGTCGAACGCGGTGGCTCGTCGCTCGGATGAGTTCTCAACAGTGAGTGACGCCATCTGTCGCAACTCCTTCCGCGGTGTCGAGGCTCACCCCTCACTTCCCAACATCGGCAGGAGTCGGACGGCTTTGAGGCATCCCCAGGGACCGCCGACGGCACCATCGCAGTCAGAGCCGCAGCGGGTAGCGCCTCATTTCGTACCCTGCGACGCTCAGCGAGTGATCTTCATCAGAGAGAATGGCGAGGAGACCCCCACCCAGATGGCGGTGTCGGTGACCGTCAGCTGTTGGGGTCGGCCGGGAAGGTCGATCACGGCGAGCTCCGTGCGGTTCTCGTCGTAGATGGTGTACCGGGCGTCGACCTCGCCGATGAGTTCGGAGACGACGACCCCGCCATCGAACACCGTGAGATCCAATACGCTCCCCTCGAAGCGGAGCTGATCAACGATCTCTCGTGAGGCCGGGTCGACAACGGTGATGGCCTGCGTGTCGCCGATCTGCTGCACCCAGACCTGGCCGAACACCTCACTGGCATCGAACGCATCGACGAGCGGGATTTGGTCCACGACCTCGAGTGGGTCGATGTCGATGAGGAGCATCTTTTGGACATTGTCCACGCGGTCCCTGACCGAGACCCACACCAGCCCATCAGCCACGGCTGGCTGGTCGGCAAGAACGCCGATGGTCTGCTCGCCGAGCAGCTGCTGGGTCTCGGCGTCGTATACGGACAAGACACTCTCGAGGGAATCCTGCCCGTCGTGCACGATCACCACGCGCTCGTTCACGACAATCGGCGTTCTGGTGCCGGACGCGATGGAGAACGATGTGACTGTCCGGGTGGCAGGATCGACCGTGACGATCTCGTCGTTGCCTTTGAACCACCAACGGTCCGCGACCTCGACCGGAGCGCCGAATGTCTGCGGGTGTGTCAGTTCCCAGCGACTCGACCCCGTCGCCGGATCGAGGACGAAGAGCACGTCGCCGTTCGAACCCTGCGAGTCGGGATCTGACGCCCCGACCACGAGGTCGCCGCGGATGAGGCGGGCGAAGTGGACCGTGGTCTCCAGGTCGACCGACCGGACGACCCCGCCGGTGGTGCGATCGCGCCATTCGAGCAGACCATCGAAGTGCGGGACCACGATCTCGTCGCCGACCACGACAGGAGCGTCCGCGGCATGGAGCCCCTCGACGGAGCCCGCGACCTCGTAGGGCTCGCTCTCCCCCGTCGCAACGAATGGCAAGGAGCTGTCCTCGGTCGAGGTGTCGTCGCCACCAGCGCAGGCCGTAAGCGCCCACAGTGCCGAGAAGACCAGCACCACCGCGCGCCCCGTGCTTGGCGCGACACTCCCCTGCTCCGACACCGACGAGCGGATCCACCCCAACATCACACCTCTGAAATCGGCTCCGAAAGAACCAACGTAGTCTCGCCGGCGCGGAGAGTCGGACCTCCCGTGCTCGTCATGGGACACGTCAGACAGCCGGCCGGCCAACCTCCATACGACTCGACGACGAAACCGCACGCGGTCTTGCTGCCGGTGACCCCATCCGGAACCCCGAACAGGGCGCATAGCCTCGCGTGCGGCAGCCGCTGCGGAAGTCCTCGTCCCCAGGATGCCCTTCTGACACTGCTGCGTCATCGGAGACGACACAGCGATGTCTGTCGGGACCTCCTCCGGGCAGCCAGAATTGGGGAGGATCGGCTTTCGTGACCGACGATCGGTCTCGCCCGTCACCGTGTCCTCGCCGCAGATGAACCCTGACCAACCGTTTCTCTCCCCAGACCAGCAGGCGGCGTTCGATCGCTTGGATGCCAGTGCGGCGGTGCTCGACGAGCACGGTGTCGTTCGCGCGGTCAACGCCGCCTGGCGGGATTTCGCCGACAGCGGCAACCTGGCAGATCCGGCCTACGGGCTCGGGTCGCGCTACGACCGGTGGAACGGTGTGGACCCGTTCGCGCAGCGGGTCGGTGCCGGACTCGAGGGGCTGCTGTCCGGGGGGCTGTCGTCGTTCTCGGTCGTGTATCCGTGTCACTCGCCCGAGGAGCGCCGATGGTACCGGATGGTGGCCGCGCGTGCCGTCCACGACGAACGGGCTCGGGTGTTGGTGGTGCATCGCCGGCTCGAAGACGCGTCGGAGGACCACGAGATGCGGGAGACGACTTCGTCCGTCGCGCAGGACCTGTTCGCGACGGAGATGATCTGCGCCTGGTGCGACCCCGCCGCCGGAGAGGTCGACGAGGAGCGGGCTGTGAATATCAGCCACGGTATCTGTGGTGACTGTTTCGAGGAGGTCGGTTCCGGTGGGTGACGCGCGTTCCTCGGGCGAGCCCGACGTGGACGCGTACGAGCGCGCCGAATGTCGGGCTGCGCACGCGATGGCGTATTCGGCGGGATGGCGACTCGATCGTCGCACCGGCGCGATCGACTGGTCGCCGGATGCGCTGTCGATGCTCGGTGGTGACTCTGACAGGCCGGGCCACGATCTCGAACGCCATCTCGACACAGTGATTGCTGAGGACCGGCCGATCCTGCGGGCCGCGGTCGACCGGCTCCGTGCGCCCGGTGACGTGCTCGACCAGACCGTGCGGCTCGTGCTCGACGGCGGAGAGCGAACCGTGCAGTACCGAGCCGAGCTGATCGTCGACGCGGACGGATCGGCTGCGGTGGTCGGCGCGGTCCGCGACGTCACCGACATCGAGGAGCGGGAGCGGGCGCTCGCCCAGATGGGTGAACGTACGCGAATCGCCAACGAGTTCGCCCGGGTGGGATGGTGGCAGGTCGACGTCGGGGCGGACCGGGCGCTGTGGGACGAGACGACCGCGGCGATCCACGGGATGCCGGCGGGATACTCGCCGAGCGTCGGCGACGCAATCGGGTTCTACGCCGCCGAGTCGCAGCACCGGATCGCGGCGGCCTTCGAGGAGTGCATGGCGACCGGTCGACCCTACGACGAGGTCCTGCGGCTCCGCCGCGGTGACGGGCGGGAAATCTGGGTGCGTGCCATCGGCCGCGCCCGGAGTGAGGGTGGGGCGATCGTGGGTGCCTACGGCGCGTTCCAGGACGTCACCGAGCTCATGGAGGCTCGCACCGCAGCTGACGAGTTCCGCGTGCGCCTCGCCCACACCCTGGATCTCATCAGCGACGGTTTCGTCGTCGTGAAGCCCGACTGCACGGTGACCTACGTCAACCGCCAGCTGCGGCAGCTCTTCGGTCTCGGGTCGGGCCGGATCGACGGTGCCGTGTTGTGGGACCTCCTCCCCGGCACGCAGGGGACCGAATTCGAGGAGCAGTGCCGTGGCGCCGCACAGAGCGGTCGATCCGCCCTGTTCACGGTCGACATCGAGTCGCTCGGTTGCACGATGGAGGTCCGTGCCGACCCGGTTCCCGACGGAATCGCGCTCTACCTGCGCGATGTCACCGAGCGCCGCCGGATGGACGAGTGGGTCAGTCGCGTTCAGCGGCTCGAGTCGGTCGGGCGGTTGACCGCGGGTGTGGCCCACGACTTCAACAATCTCCTGACCGTCATCACCGGCAACATCGAGCTGCTGGCGGAGGTCATGGACGACACTGCCCTGGTCGAGGCATTCGTCGAGCCGATGCGGGCGGCCGTCGGGCGGGGCGCGAACCTCACGAGGTCGCTCGCCGCCTATGCCCGCCAGCAGCCGCTCGAACCGGAGATCACCGATCTCAACACCTGTGTCGACAATGTGCTCCGGCTGCTCCGCTCCGGTCTGAGAGAAGACGTCAGCGTCGAGGTCCGCACCGATCCCGACCTGTGGCCCGTCGATGTCGACACGAGCCAGTTCGAGGTGGCGCTGATGAACCTTGCGGTCAACGCCCGCGACGCGATGGCCGGCGGAGGTCGTCTCGTGGTCGAGACGGCCATGTGCCGCGTCGACGACGACGACCGGGATATGTTCGAGTCGCTCCCGGCGGGCGAGTACGTCGTCGTGGCGGTGAGCGATGAGGGATCGGGCATGAGCGACGAGGTGCGCCGCCGCGCGTTCGAGCCCTTCTTCACGGACAAGGCGCATGGCGTGGGCACCGGCCTGGGGTTGAGCATGGTCCACGGCTTCACCCATCAGTCGGGCGGTGACGTGCGGATCTACTCCGAGCTCGGACAGGGCACGACCGTCCGGATGTACTTCCCTCGGGCCCGGGTCGACGACACCACGCCAGGCGATGACCTCTCCGAGCCGCCGTCGGTTCCGGCGGGCGGTGATGAACACGTCCTGGTGGTCGAGGACGACGACCTCGTGCGGGCCCACGTGGAACGGGTGCTGGGCAGCTACGGCTACCGCGTGAGCACGGCGGGCGATGGTCACGACGCCCTGGCGATGCTCGAGTCGGACGATCGGGTGGATCTGCTCTTCACCGACGTGGTGATGCCGGGAGGGCTCAACGGGCGGGAGTTGGCCGACGAGGCGACGGCCAGGCACCCGCATCTCCGGGTGTTGTTCACGTCGGGCTATACGGCGAACGCGATCGACCGACAGGGCCGCCTCGACGCGGATGCGGAACTGCTGAGCAAGCCCTATCGCCACGAGGATCTGGCGCGTCGCGTGCGAGGCCTGCTCGACTGATTCGCCCGAGATATGTGGCCGCCCCCCTGTGCTATGTTCGAGCGTCAGGGGCGTATGAAGACCCACGTTGACCTCACCAAAGCGACAATCGTCGGGAACGAATTCGGCAATGCGATCGTCGATCGGCTCCCGGTCGGGATCCTACTCCTGAGCCCCGGTGGCGAGGTCGTCGCCCTCAATCGCAGTGCGAAGCGTCTGATCGGACCCGAGGCAGTCGACGGCTGGCTGCGTGATGTCGGCGCGGCGGACGCCGTCGCCGCCTTGTCGGCCGAACACCCGGCTCCCGTGACGCGCGAGGGGTCGCACGAGAGGGCCGGAGGCCCTTCAGCTCTGTTGCGCGTCGTGGTCTCCGCCGAGCGGCTCGACGACTCCGGTCGCTTCGTCGCCGTGATCGAGGACATCACCGAGGAGAATCGACGACGCGTGATGATGACCAGAGAGGCCGACGAACTCAGGCGGAGCAATCTGGAGCTCGAGTCGTTCGCCGCACTCGCGGCCCACGATCTCCAGGAACCGCTCCGAAAGATCCACGCCTTCGGTGATCTCCTGTCGGCCGATTGCGGCGACCGACTCGACGAACGCGGCCGTCTGCTGCTCGACCGCCTTCTCGGCGCGAGCCGGCGGATGTCGCGTCGCATCGAAGCGTTGCTGGCCTACGCCCGGCTCCACGGCGACGCCGCGCCACCCGTGCGAGTCGATCTCACCACCGTCGCCGAGGCCGCCCGTTCCCGTCTGCGCCAACGGCTCGAAGAGGTCGGCGGCACCGTCGACGTCGGCCAGCTCCCGGTCGTCGCGGGCATTCCCACGAAACTCGAGCAGCTGTTCGACAACCTCTTCTCCAACGCCATCAAGTACCGGTCCGCGCACCGTGCGCTCCACGTCACCGTCCGAGCCGAGGGAACCACGGTGGAGGTCGCCGACAACGGCATCGGCTTCGACCCCGAGTACGCCGAGCGGGTGTTCGCGCCGTTCGCGCGTCTTCACGCCCATTCCGACTACGAGGGGACGGGCATCGGTCTGGCCATCTGCCGGAGGATCGCCGAAGTCCACGGCTGGACACTCACGGCACATCCGACACCCGATGAAGGAACGCAGTTCCGTCTCGAGACCACTCCCCCGGGACACCCTTGAGCACCGCTGGAACCCCCTTGGTCCCGAGCCCGTTCGCCGAGGACGACGGCTCCGAGCGTCCGGGCCTCGTGCTCGTCGATCTCGACATGCTCCGGCAGCTGGGACGGGACCGGCTCCAAATGGCCGGACTCTCACCTGCGCCATGACGACGCCGCGACGAGTTCTCGTCGTCGACGACGACGACGACGTGGTGTTCCTCGTGCGCGATGCGCTCGAACCGCGGAGCGCCGGGTGGATCGTCGAGGGAGCCTCGTCGTTCGAGGACGCCGTCGAGCGGCTGAAGGAATCCTGGAGCGTGGTGGTTCTCGATCATCGACTCGGTCCGCGCGACGGACTCGACCTCCTCGGCGACGCCAGGGTCCGCCATCGATTCCCACCTTTCGTCGTCCTCACCGGCTTCGAGTCCGCCGAACTCGACCGTCGCGCGCTGGAGCTCGGTGCCTACGAGCTACTTTCGAAAGCCCAGATGGATCCGACGAGGATCGAGCGCTCCATCCGCTACGCCGCGGTCCGAGGAGAACTCACCAACCGTCTGGAATCGCGCTCGGCCCGGCTCGACGCCATCGTCGATCGGGTGCCGGTCATGTCATGGGTCGTCGATCCGTACGGGCAATTCGAGTGGGACGACAGCGTCCCCGACGAGATGCGCGCGTCACTGACGACCCGGATGGCCTCGCTTCATCGACGAGCCGGCGCGTCGGGGATCTCCGGGACCGTGGAGTTCTCCCACGGTGATCGATGGTGGGACGTCTACGTCGACCCCGCATCGACCCTGACCGGCCGCCGTCTGGGCAGCTCGGTCGGCACCGCCGTCGAGACCACCCGGCGGGCCGAGCGCGAGCGCGCCCTGCAGGCCGCCCTACAATGGCTCCAGGAGCTGTTGGATCTCACGTCTGTCTTCGGGCTCATCACCGATCCAGACGGCGGTGCCCGCTTCGCCAACAATGCTCTCCTCACGCGGCTCGGGCGGACGGAGGATGCGCTGAAGGATCCATGGTTCCTGCGCGACCACGTCGAGACGTTCGACGACGCCCAGGATGCCCTGGCTGCCACCTACGAGACCGGAGAGATCCTCCCGGGGTGGACGAACCACTTTCGGTCAGTCGACGGCACCGAGTTCGAGGTGCGTTGGTCGAGCGTGTTCCTCCATGACGGGGACGAGCCGATCGCCGTGGCCTCGATCGGCGAGGACGTGAGTCACCAACGCGCGATGGAGAATCGCCTTCGACGGGCGCTGAGGCTCGAGCAGCTCGGACGGGTTGCCGGCGGGGTCACTCACGACTTCAACAACTTCCTCACCGTCATCCGGGGCCACGAAGAGGAACTCAGAAGCCCACACCTCGATCACGAGGGTCGCATCGCCCACCTCGATCTGCTGGCGGAGGCCACCGACCGCGCGGCACGACTGGCCTCCTCACTGCTCTCATTCGGCACCAGGATCGGCGACTCGAGCGAGCTCGTTTCGGTGGGCGCCGCGGTCGAGGACCTCTCTCGACTGCTGGCGATCGTGCTCAGCGGGGAGATCAGTTTGGACGTGGCGGTCGTGACCGACCACGACACGGTCCGCGTCGACCGTGCCTTGCTCGACCAGATACTCATGAACCTCGCGCTCAACGCCCGCGATGCCATCGGCGGCCGCGGTCGGATCGCCATCCGTGTCGACGAAGTCACCGTCTCCGGCAGCCATCCCTTGGTGGCCGAAGTGGAGCCCGGGACCTATGTCACCGTACAGGTGAGCGATGACGGTCCGGGAGTCGACCCGTCCATCGTCGACACGCTGTTCGAGCCCCTCATCTCTTCCAAGCCCGACGGGACGGGACTCGGTCTTGCAACAGCCTCGTCCGCGGCATCCGCGCTGGGAGGCTCGGTCCGACTGGTCCGGAGCGGTCCGGGGGCCTCATTCGAGGTGCTGTTGCCGTCGGCCGATCCCGACGTTGGGCCGGTCGAACCGTCCGCATCGGCGACGGTGCCCGCCGCGACCGTCTTCGTCGTCGAGGACGACGAGAACGTCCGGGAGCTCGTGCGCCGGAGTCTCGAGGCGCTCCACCTTCAGGTGCACGCTTTCGGATCGCCCCAGGAGGCCCTCGCGGCGGTGGCCACCCACCGGCCGGCGCTACTCGTCAGCGATGTGACCATGGCCGAGATGAGCGGTCTGGACCTGGCGGCCGCAGCCCGCGCGATCGATCCGGGGCTGCGCCTGCTGCTCATGTCGGGATTCGACCGCACCATGCCTCCCGAGCGCGTGCTCGGCACGCCCGCGGAGTTTCTCGCCAAGCCCTTCACGATCGAGCGGCTCCGGGCCGCCGTGACCGGCTTGCTCGCCGCGCATCAGGATGCGCCATGATCAGCAGGCGGATCGCGATCGAGCGGCGTCGGTGATGGCGCGACGCAACTCCTCCAGCGGAGCACCCTTCTCGATCAGGCGGAACACCCCCGCCTGCCCCACCTCCGCCGCCACCGCGGGGTTGGCGATGGCGGAATACACCACCACGACCGGGGCGTCAGGGAGCGCCCGGATCCGGGGCAGCAGGTCGAGCCCCCAGGCATCACCGAATCGGAGATCGAGCACCAACACGTCGACCGCGTTCGCCGTCAGCTCGCCGGTCAGCGCCTCCGGGTCTTCCGCAGTGAACGCGATCTCGAACACCGGCGACGTCGAGAGCACCCGGTCGAGGGTGGCGCGCATGGTCGCGTTGTCGTCGGCGATGGCGACCCGGATCGGTGTCACCGGCGACGGGCCGGTCTCGGGAGGCTCGGTCATCACCCTCAACCGAACCACGTCCGGAGCCGGCCCACATGACACACTTGTGTCATTGTGTCGGGGGCAGGGGGGTCGGGGGCAGGCGTGTCGGGGGCAGGAAGGGACGGCATGGGGCTGAATCGGAACTCCGAGCTGATCTACGACGAGTCCGAGATCGAGCGCCATTTGGAGACCGCGGAACGAATCGCAGGAACGGGCAGCTGGACCAACGACCTGGTCGAGGGCCGGCTCACATGGTCGGCGAACGTCTTCGAGATCTTCGGCTGGGATCCCGGCACCAAACCGTCGTTCGAACGCTTCGTGGCCTCGATCCATCCCGACGACCGGGCAATGTTCTTCATCGCCCACGAGGAAGCGTTCCTCGGCCGGCGTCCCTACCTCGTCGACCATCGCGTCCTGCGTCCCGACGGAGTGGTCCGCTTCGTGCACGAACAGGCCGAGATCGAGCGGGATCCCTCGGGTACACCGATCCGGCTCGTGGGCGTGGTCTCCGACCAGACCGAGCAGCTCCGTCAGGAGGAGCGGCGGCAGGCGCTCCAGAACCGGCGCAGTGAGCTCCTCCACCTGTTGATCGACAAGCATGCGAAGGCGCAACGCGATCTCGCCAGCCGGCTCCACGACGGGCCGATCCAGCATCTCACCCTCGCCGCACTCGAACTCGACAGCGTCGAAGACGACGTGGTGCACCCCACGGCCGACGCGCTCCGCGGCATCATCGACGATCTCCGGTCGATGCTCATGGCGCTCGACCCCGCGTCGCTCCGCACGATGAGCACCAGCCGCGCCGTCTCGGCGCTCGTCGCCCACCTGGTGCCCGACGCTTCCGCAGAGATCGTCGTCTCCGGGGAGTTCGTCGACGATGGCCCGGCCGGACCCGTCGTCGAACACGTGGTCGACGCGCTCCGCGTGTGCGCCCGCTTGGAGGCGACGAAAATCAACATCGACTTCTCCTGGTCGCCCTCCGATCTCGCCCTCACCATCGTCGCCTCCGGCTCCGCCCGTATCGAGTCGCAGGCCGATCACGACGCCCGCCCGCTCGAGATGCTGTGGTTCGAGGAGCGGGCGCACTCGGCGGGGGGCTGGGCCACCGTTGTCGCCGCCGAGGGCCAGTTGACGCTCCGATCGGTGCTGCCCCACAACGTCGCGCCATGAGCACCGACGACGTACTCGGCCAGAAGGTCCGCCAACTCGGCCGGGCACAGCTGGTTTCCGGAACGGGGAGCTGGGAAGCTCGCCTCGACGGCAACGGTGGCGTCTACTGGTCAGACCATGTGTACGCCCTGCTGAAATGGTCGCGCCGAGCGCCGCCGACGTTCGACGAGTTGATCGCCATGGTCCACGCCGACGATCGCGATGCGTTTCAGCACCGACGGGCGCAGGCTCTGGCCGGCGAGGTGCCCTACGACATTCGGTTCCGGCTCGTGCGGCCCGCTGACGGTGCAGTGATGCACCTTCGGACCGTCGCACAGATGTTCGAAGCCCCCGACGGTCGACGACTCGTCGGCGTGCTGAAGGACTACACGCCCGAGGTCATCGCTCGACGGCGGGTGGAGCAGCTGGAGAGCGACCGGCAGGAGATGCTCCGCCGCTTGTTCCTCGACGGCGATCTCAGCCATGCCGATGTCGCAGAGACGCTGCACGACGGACCCCTTCACGCCGTGGCCGCGGCCCGGCTCGACCTCGAACGGGCTGCGGCCGACGTTTCACCGACCGGCGTTGCCGCAGTCGAGCGGGCGCTCGGCCATCTCGACCGTGCTCTGCGGTCGATCCGGACGATCGAAGACGTCCGCCCGCCGCCCGGCTCGTCAGCGGAGCTGCGGTTGGCCCTCGAGGAGATGGCCATGGACCTCGCCCCTGAGCTCGAGAGGCGTATCACCGTCCAACTGGCTTGGATGCCCGAGGCGAGCCACGTCCGGGCGGTACTCGAAATCGTCCACGAAGCCTGTGCCAACGCCCGCCGGCATGCCGATGCTGCGCGACTCGATGTCCTCGTGCGTTCTCTGGGATCGGCGGTGGAGGTGACAGTCCGCGACGACGGGCACGGATTCGATCCACGTGACGTAGATCTACGACCCGGTCACCTCGGCATCACGTCGATGCAGGAACGGGCCGGAGCGGTCGACGGCTCACTCACCATCGATTCGGATGCCGCGGGCACCACCGTGCGGGCCCTCCTGCCGAGAACTCCGGCGGCATCGGCGAAGTGAGCGCTGACCCGGGCGCCGCGACGGGGTCACTGGAGCGGGCGTCCCACCTCGACCAACCCCATCGACGCGGCCAGGACCAACGCCTCCAGCTGAGACCGGGCGTCGAGCTTGCCGAGAAGGTTACGGACGTGGTTTCGGACCGTGTGATGGCTGAGTACCAGGAGATCGGCCATCTCGGCGGTGGTCCGGCCCTCGGCGAGCAGCTCGAGGATCTCCTGCTCCCGGTCGGACAACTGCACGGGTGCAGTTGGAGGCGCCTGGTTGAGCCAGGTGACCGCCGCGGCGAGTGTTTGCGCGTCGAACGCCGCCTCTCCGGCACCCACGCGCAGCAACGCCGAACGCAGGGCGGTCACATCGGCGCTCTTGCGGAGGAACCCTCCGCACCCGGCGGCCACCGCTTCCGCCGCCGCCTGTACCCCCTCGCTCGCGGTGAGGACCATGGTCGCCACTTCCGAGCAGTGCTCGTGGATCCAGGTCGCCAGCTCGACCCCGGTGCCATCCGACAGGGCGTAGTCGAGCAACGCCACCGTGGGCCGCTTCTCGTCGACCTCGCGCCGCGCCTCGTGCAGCGATGCGACCGCGCCGACCACCTCGATCCCGTCGGTGTCGGAGAGCGCCATGCGCAGGGATTCGCGGAACATCGTGTGGTCGTCGACGACGACTACCGTCACCGGCGACGTTTCCACGTCGCGCCGAGTGGGCTCCTGCGTCACCGCGTCCACGTTACTCGACAGCGCTGCCGTACCTCATGACACCTGCCGGTCCGGACCTCGTCGGCGGGTTGCTCGAAGCGTGCGCGATCCTCGTCGACACCGACACCCCCGTCGACGAGCGGCTGCAACGGCTCTGCCATGTCGCTCGTGAGTGCTGCGGGTGCGATCGGGCGAGCATGTTCGTCCGGCGTGACGATCGCTTCCATGCACTGGTCAACGCCGGCAACCCCCCGGCCGTCGCCGCCCGGTTCTCCGGCTTCTCGATCGGGATCGACAATCCGATCGTGCGCGAGCTGATCGAGCACCACGACCTGCTGGTGGTCGACGACGCCATCAACCGGAGCGGGCTTCGGTCCGTGGCCCGCGCCGCGGGGATACACAGCATGGCACTCGCCCCGATGACCGACGGATCGCGCCTGACCGGATTTCTGACCATCGAGCAGAACGAGCGCGCGATCGAGATCTCCCCCGCGGCCTCCGAGATCGCGCAGGGAATCGCCAGCGTGGCCTGGGCGCTCCGACGCGCCGTCGAGCTGGAGGCGAGTCGCTACGACGTTCTGCGCCAGGAACTCCTCGCGGAACGAGAGGACCGCCGGGTCATTGCCAATCGACTCCACGACGGCCCCCAACAGACCCTGGTCTCACTTGCGCTGCGCCTCCAACTCGTCCGTGACCTGATCGAGGATGACGCGCTCGAGCAGGAGATCGCCGCGCTGGGTACCCACACGGACCAGACCCGCCAGGAACTGCGCGAGCTGATCCTCGACCTCGACAGCTTCGTCGGTCATCGGCGCCTCGACACGATGCTCCGGACGATGCTCGATTCCCATGCGATGCTGGCAGGCTGGACGCCGAAGTTCCGCGAGGAGGGCGCCCCCCACGAACTTCCGCTCGAGCTGCTGTTGACGGCTGAGCGCATCGTTCAGGAAGCACTCGCCAACGTGCGGGACCACGCTCGCGCCCGTAGCGTCGAGGTCGCAGTTCGCCACCGATCGCGAACGATCGAGATCCGGGTCACCGACGACGGCGTCGGCCTACCGGCCGACTTCGATTCAACGGACCCGGCCCACCGGGGTTTCGCCAGCATGCGGCAGCGATCCGCCACCGTCGACGCCTCCCTCCGGGTCGGGCGCGGCGACCGCAGCGGTACCGTGATCGCCCTGATCCTCCCGGCGACGCGCCCGGTTCGCTAGGTCGCCACCCGCTCACACTCGCCGACGGCAGTCGCCGGCGGGAACCGCTCGGCCAGGAGTCGGTCGATGTCGCTCGGATCGACCGCCGGTGACCACAGGAAGCCTTGTCCGTTGGGGCACCGGAGTTCGTGCAACACGTCACGGTGTTCCTCCGTCTCGACGCCCTCCGCAACCACGTCGAGGTCAAGCGCGTAGGCGAGTTGCAGAATCGTCGAGATGATCGCCGACTCGGTGCCGCAACAGCAGATGTCGGCCACGAATGACCGGTCGATCTTCAGGACATCGATCGGCATGTCCTTGAGGCGCGACAGCGAGCTGTAGCCGGTCCCGAAGTCGTCGATCGCGATCCGGACCCCGACCGCCTTGAGTTCGGTCAGTCGTTGAACCGCGTCGCTCCGGGACATCAGCACGGATTCGGTGAGCTCGAACGTGAGCGACGACGGGTCGAGATCATGGCGTTCGATCGTCATGTCGACCCGGGCGGCGAATCGCTCGTCCGCCAGTTGGGCGGCGGAGAGGTTGACCGCCACCCGAAACGGAGGCTCGGTCCCGGAGCGGAGGCGACTCCAACGAGCGGCCTCGGCGCACGCCTCGTCGAGCACGTACGCGCCGAGTTGGTGGATGGCTCCGGTCTCTTCCGCAATCGGGATGAACTCGTCGGGTCCGACCATTCCCCGGGTCGGGTGTGGCCACCGGATCAGGGCTTCGACGCCCACGACCGCGCCGTCGCCGAGTCGGATCACCGGTTGGTACTTCACCCGCAACTCTCGCCGATCGAGCGCCCTCTGCAGGTCGTGCTGCAGCTCGATCCGGCTGAGCATCGATGAGCGCAGACTCGTCTCGAAGATCGACACGTTGTTGCCGCCGGCCGCCCGGACGGCGGTGGCCACCTCCCGCGCCTCGTCGAGCACGACGGTGGGGTCGGTGTCCGCGTTCTCGATCACCCGCACACCGATGCTGGCCGCCAGCGTCGTTCCTGGCGCGATCTCGACGGCCTCCAGGGAGGCGAGGACATCGCGGCCGAAACCGAGTGGGTCGGATGCGTCGCTCGTCACGATCGCGAACACGTCGCTGTAGAGCCGGCCGACCGCGGCGTCCGGGCTCGTGGCACCCTCGAGCGTCCGTCCGACTCGCCGCAGCACCCGGTCGCCCGCCGCCGCCCCGACCGTCGCGTTGACTTCGTAGAACCGGTCGAGGCTGACCACCGCGACCAGGCTCTCCGGCTCGGCGTTTGCCATGGCCCGGCCGAGCTCCGACAGGAGGCCTTCTCTGTTCAACAGGTTGGTGAGCGGATCGTGGTCGTCGCGGTGCGCCAACGTCGAGCGCAGGCGCTCCTTCTCCGACTCGTCGACCGCGATCAGCACACAGGAGGCCAGGCCCGTCACGGGGTCGGTGGTCCGCCGGATGCTGATCCACATCGGAAACGCACCGATGCTGCCCTCGAACTGGATGGGGAACGTTCCCGACCACTTGCCGCACCCCTTGACAGCCCCGACGACCTCCGGATCGGACCATGGGCCGTTGACGACTGCGAGGCTCTCGAGGGTCCGTCCCTGCATCTCGGCCGACGATCGACCGAACAGCGCGCTCGCGCCGTGGTTCCAGACGACGACGACGCCGGCGTCATCCGTGCCGATCACCGCCGCGGGCAGGTCGGCCAGCACGTCATCGCGCAGATGCTCGGCCAACCGCGCGTGCACGACGGCGGAGACATCGTGGCCGGAGAAGACCACCGCGGCCTCCGGTGCGTGGAGTTGGTTGGTCATCAGGATCGAGAGGTGGGCCCACCCGCCGTCCGTCCGACGGAGTCGGACCAGAATGCGTTCCTCCCCTTCGGGGACGGACACACACCGAAGGAACGCCTCACCGCACCGCGGGAGATCCGACGGGTGCAGGACGCTCCGCAGATGGTCCAGGTCGGCGATGGGACCCGATGGAAGCGATCCGCGGTCCTCGAGCAGTTCCCCTTCGGCATCGAGCAGCAGAAGGACCTCGGCTTGCGCTGAGGCCGAGCCGCCGCCGAGGACCGCCTCCGACCGCCGGATGGTGCTGATGTCGGAATGGGCCACCACCGCCGCGCCACCGGACCCCTGCGCCACGTGGACGAGGAAGCAGCGGCTCGCGCCACCGACCGATGTCGTGAAACTCGTCTCGTACACGGGTATCCGGCCCACCAGCACGCCGCGGATCCCGGCAACGATGCGTTCCGCCGTGGGGCGGTCGGCGCCCAACAGGCGGTGGCAGAGGATGCGATAGTCGCCCAGGGAACCGCTCACATCGAAGTTCCACGCGATGAACGAGGCTCCCGGCTGTGCTCGCACCGCCCCGAGCACCCGTCCGTCGGCGTCGACGTCGACGACGAGGGTCTCGTCGGCGAGGAGCCGTCCAGTCGGTCGTGCCGTGGCATCGAGGAATTCCATGACTCCATGGTGCCGAACACGTCGATGTGACCACAGACCCGTTCGAGTCGACCGGGATGACCGATCTGTGTCATGCCGTTTCCCGCTCATGGAGGAGCTTCGGGATCTGGTTGTGTTCCTCGAGCGGGCGGCGCAGGTGCCGGTCATGGTCGACGAAGTAGCCGTTCGGTCGGAGTTCCCGTTGGCGTCGCAGGTCGCCGTCGCGCTCCAGTTCGTCGACGAGTTCAGCCCCCTTGGCCATCAGCCGTCTGCGGATCTCTCCGAACCGCTCGAGATCGCCGGGGTGGAATCCGATGTGGTCGAGCCGACCGCGCCCGACCATGGGGCGCTGGTGGCGCGAGGCGCCGGTTGACGTGGCTGAGCGGGCCGAACAGGCCCGGACGTGCGCCGTTGCCGTTCAGCTCCGAGCGTCGAATCGCTCTACGTCATAGCCGGCCAGAGCCTGGTCGGCGGTCACGACGACCGCTGTTTCGAGTTGCGCCTGAGCGACCAACATCCGTTCGAATGGGTCCCGATGGTGAGGCGGCAACGCAGACGCCGACTCAGCATGCGCAGCCATGATCGACAGCGAAACGAAACCCGCAGACTCGAGCTCGTCGACCAACCCCCCGGGCATCGTCAACTTCCCACGCGCACGTTTGATCCCCAGCTCCCACGGCGTCACCGACGAGATGAAGGCCTCGTCAGCGTGCGAAATCAGTTCACGACGATGCGGACCCATCGCGGCACTGTCATCGAGCCACCGCAGCGCAACGTGACTATCCAGAAGGATCCTCACAACACGTCAGCGTCAGAGGACTCGTCGAAGATCGCCACGACGTCCGGGTCAGGGCCAACGAGGTCCTCGCCGTACGCAACCCGGCCCGACCACGACCCCGGAACGCGTGCGGAGCTGGCAGCCTTCCACGCGACGATCCTGGCGACAGGACGGCCGATACGCGCCACGATCACCTCCGCCCCTCCCGACGCAGACCGGACGTTGCTCGCGGCGCTCGCAGCAGCACTCTTTGATCTCACCACCGCTCTCAGATCGTCACGGTGGTGAGATCGTCGCCGATGATGATGTCGCCGTCGTAGTGTTCGGCGGCGCGGGCGATCCACTCCGGATACTGCTGTGGCGTGGGCGCAGGGACCATGTGGGTGAGCGCAAGCCTCTTCGCTCCGGCCCGGCTGGCCGTCTGCGCCGCATCGATGACACTCGAGTGGTAGTCGACGATGTCCTGGATCATCTCGTTGGGGATCGCCTCGACGAGATCCCGACGGACGACCGCCTGTACGTAGAGGTCTGCGTCCCGAGCCAGCTCGTCGACGCCGGCGCACGGGATCGTGTCACCGACCAGTGCCGCACTGGCGCCGCCGTGCGCGAGGCGGAAGCCGATGGTCGGCTTGACGGGTGCGTGCTCAGTCGCCGCAGTTGTGATCGACACATCGGCGACGGTGAACGACTCTCCGGGTTCGAGGTCGTCGAGCTCGACCTCCGGAGGACCGGTCAACTCGTCGTGGTGGGCGATGCGATACCCGATGTCGGCCTCGAGCGCGTGGAGCTGACGTTCGACGAACTCGGCGGTGCCGACCGGGCCGCGAATCCGCAGCGGAGCGCTGCCCTGGGTCATGACCCAGTGGGTGGTGATGACGTCGTTGAGGGCGCAGACATGATCGCTGTGGAGATGCGTGATGAGCACCGCGGCAAGGAAGCCGGGCAACGAGCCGGCACCGGCCATGCGCATGACCACTCCCCTTCCGGCGTCGATCAGGATGTGGGTATCGCCTGCCTTGACGAGGGCGGATGGCCCGGCCCGGTTGGCGTCGGGCAGGGGTGAGCCGGTTCCGGTGAGCACGATGTCCATGGCGAGTTGTGGGCCTCTCTCTTGTGGTCGAAGGGTCGAGTGGTGCGCGCGACTTCAGCTGGTGAGCCTGCTGCGCTGGTCGGCGGCGAACCGGCCGACCTGTTCACGGAACTCCGAGGGCGGGCAACCCCGGGCGCGCCGGAATGCGGCCGAGAACGAGTACGGCGTTGCGTAGCCGACCTGTGCTGAGATCGCCTTGACCGGCAACTCGCCGTGCACGAGCAGATGGGCCGCGTGATCCATTCGGATGCGCTCGACGATCGCACCCGGACTGCTCCGGTGATGGCGTGTCACGAGGCGATGCAGCGTCGCCCGAGAGACGCTGAGGTGCGCCGCCGACGACTCGACATTCCAGTTGCGCCCGGGTTCGCGCCGTACGGCCTCCCACAGGCTGGCCAGGTGACGCTCGGCATCGCTGATCGAGGGAGGACCGGTGCGCAGTGCTTCGAGCTGGATCCGCAGGACCAAGGCATAGAGCGAGAACGGCTCGGTGGGAGCAGTCGGCCCCGCGTCGCTCGAAGCCAGGTTCATCCGTGACCCGAATCGGTTGAGGAACTCATCGATCGGATCGCGGCCTCGCGACGCCTCGGAGACGACAGTCATCGCTGGGGGCAGTTCGCCGAGAATCCCCAGCACAGGGGCAGCGAACCGATACGGGTCCTCGGCGTCCAGTACGAACGGACCCATCTCCTGAAGTCGGCGCCATGGCTCGATCTCCGCCAGCCGGATGGTGACGAGTCGCCAGGGCTCGTCCGCCCACTGGTGGCGGGCCGTGTGAGCGGGGCACACGGCGACGGTGCCTGGCCCGAGGTCGTGCTCGCGGTCGCCCAGCAACAGCCGACCCCTACCCTCGACAGTTGCGAGAACGAGGTGCGTGTGCGGATCCGGGCCAGGCCAGTCGAACCCGGCGACCAATGCGCTGAGGGCCACCTGGGTGACGCCGACACTGACCAGAGTCTCCGCTCGATGGTCGAACAGGGGCACCACGTCGTCGCGACACCCATCGGGAATGGTGACAGTCGCTCGCGACGAGCGCTGGGATTCCATCGGCCCACAGTAGGAGCGTCGCACCCGCCCGCGCCAGCTGTTGAGACGAATGCGTATGGAACTGAGGTGATCGCACATGGAGTTCCCCGGCCGCGGCCACCCACACTGGCGCCATGAACAGACTCCGCCACCCCACTGCGACCCATCGAGGACTTAGAGCCGGCGCTGCGCAGAGAACTGTGGGCATGCCGAGGATCGCAATGGTGTCGGTCACAACGGTCGCCGCCCTCGCCCTCGGTGCCTGCGCCGGAAGCAGCGATGACACAAGTGCAGAGACTCCTCCGCCGAGCGAGGCCGAAGCCGAGGCCGAAACCACACCGACGGCTGCGCCGGCCGACGAGCCGTCGACGACTGAGGAATCGACTCCGACATCGGTGGCGATCCCCGCACCGAGCCCGATCGTGCTCACCGCTCCCGCCCTCTACCCCGAGGGCCTCACCTTCGACCCAGTCGGCGATCGATTCATCATCGGGACGTTGCTCGGTGGCGAACTGCTTGCGGTCGACGACGACGGATCGATCAGCACCTTGGCCGAGAGTCCGGGCTCGAACCTCACCGGCGTCGAGGTGGACGTGGAGCGCAATCGGGTGCTCGTCGCCGTGACCCGCGTTCCCTGGGGTGTCGCTCAGCTCTCGGTCCACGACCTGGATTCCGGTGAGCAGCTGCAACTCGTCGACTTCGCCTCCGTTCTGCCTGAGGAGCGGCGGTTTGCGAACGGCATCGCCGTCGACGTCGAGGGGAACATCTACGTGACCGACACCGGTGCCGGCGTGATCTACGCGGTCGATTCCGCCTACACGCCATCCGTGTTCGCTGAGAACGACGCCTTCGAGCCCGACCGATCGGGCATCACCGCGTCCGGGCTCAACGGCCTGGTCTACGTCGGCGATGCCCTCATCGTTGGCCACGCCCCATCTGGCCAGCTGTTCCGGGTCCCTCTGTCCAACCCTGGTGAGGCGACTGCGATACCGACCGGCGTGGATGGCATGAGGATCGACGGTCTGCACATGAGCGACGACGGCGGCACCCTCGCGGTGGTGTCGAACCTGGGATCGGTTCATCTCTTCGAGTCGGCTGACGACTGGTCGACGGTCTCCGAAGTCGGCCGGTTCGACGTGGGTGACTCGTTCCCGACGAGTGTGACCGACAGGGCAGGCACCTTCTTCGTCCTGCAGGCGCACCTGGACGAGGCACCTGATCCCGCAGTCGACACCTTCGAGATCGTGCCCGTGCTCGTGGACTGACGGCGGCGACAACACGCCGGCCATCACGCCCGCCGGCGTGCCCGGCGATGGTGGTGCGGTGAGACGGAGTCGTATCCACATGATGCGCTCGCACATGGACACGAGCTGACGTGTGGGTCACGCTGGACCAATGGTGCGACTCCGGGACTTGAGCGACGCAGAACGCGAGCACATCATGGCGAAGGAGCTCCCGAGGTACGACTCGACGCCATTCGTACTCGGCCCACCAGTCACCGGGCGCCGCGTGGCCCTCGTGACCACGGCGGGTCTCCACCGCACCGATGACGACGCCTTCTCCTTCGTCGACCTCAGCTATCGCGTGATTCGCGGGGACGCTGACCTGGGGTCGCTGACGATGACCCACTCATCGGTCCGCTTCGACCGCAGCGCCTTTCGCGAGGACGTCAACACCGTGTTTCCGCTGGAACGGCTCCGGGAGCTCGCCGCCGACGGTGTCATCGCCTCCGTGGCCGACCGCCACTATTCATTGATGGGAGCGGGCTGGCCCCCTGCGATGATCGGCTCGACGTGCGAGCAGCTGGCCCGCATGCTGAAGGCCGACGGCGTCACCGCCGTCTGTCTCGTTCCCGTTTGACCGAACTGCACCCGCGCGGTCGGCGCGGTCGCCCATCACCTCGAATCCGCCGGCATCGCGACGACCGGCATATCGCTCGTTCGCGAACAGACCGAGGCGATGCGCCTGCCGAGGTTCCTGTGGGTCCCCTTCGAGCTCGGCCGACCCTTCGGCGCCCCGCACGAAGCCGACTTCCAACGGCGCGTGCTCGAGGCGGCGCTCACACTGCTCGAGCGAAACGATGGACCTGTTGTTCTCGAGGACTTCCCCGACGACGCACCGAGGACCGCCGACGACGCCACCGCCTGGTCCTGCCCGGTCTCGTTCGTGGCGAGCGGCCACGATCAGACCGACGCGGTGGAGGCGACGCGACAAGAGCTGGGGCAGCTCGCGCCGTGGGCTGAGCTCTCGCTGCCGCCGACGCCGAACAGCGGCCGGTCACTTGGCGAGATCGTCGATCTGCTCGCCGCCGCCGCCAGGGGCCACGACGTTGCCGTTCAAGACCTACGACTCGCCGCCGACGATGCCCACACGTGGTACCTCCACGCCGCCGCCCAGCAACCGGGCCGGGCCACGAGCCACGACCGCAACACCTGGTTCTGGCGGGACACCGCCCTCGCACGCCTGATCGGGCGGGTCGCGCGCCGCCTGCTCGATCACCCCGACCCGACGGTCCGCACTCTCGGTCATCGCGGACTAGTGCCCCGAGACCACTGGGACCTCCTCGTCCGACCCCTTCCAAACGGAGCCCCCGATGCCTGAACCAGGAACGATCGTTCGAGAGCCGCTCGGTGGGCGAGCCGCTTGGCACGATCCCGACCTCGAACCCTCGGACTACCTGCACCGCCTCGCCGATGAAGTTCTCCCCGCACTCCGATGACAGAAAGCGACACAACCATGACCGACGATCTTCTACTCGACTCCCTCAGGCGACGAATGGCCGCCATGCACACTCTCTGGTACGACGCCGTCGACACCATGGGCCCCGAGCACGTGAACCACTTCGAACGCGAAGGCGTGCTGCCCATCGCCTTCTCGCTCTTCCACTACCCCAACATGCAGGACGTCACCTTCACCGTGCTCACCAGCGAGCCGCCCATCTGGAACAACGAGCGGCAGTCGAAAGTCCAGATGGCCATCAACGACCACGGCAAGGAACGCACCGTCGACGAGATGATCCACCAGCGCGTCGGCGACTACGACGCGTTCAAGGACTACATGCGCGCCGTGTACCAGCGCACCGAAGCGTGGCTCGACGGACTCGAGCGCGCCGAGCTCGACCGACTCGTCGTACCCCGACCGTTCCCGCCGGTGGTCGCCGACACCTTCAGCGCACGCGTTGCGGGTGAGAACGGCGTCACCGTGCTCGACGCCATCGAGTGCTGGTGGTACCAGCACGGCATGCGGCACATGGGTGAGATCGAGCTCGCTCGCGGTCTGGTCGGCCTCGGCGGCATGACCTCCTGACTCCGACGAGCTGTCCCGTGGCCTGACCGGCTTCCATGTCGGCGTGGGCCTCCGCGATCTGGCGGAGGCGGTAGGTCTGGTGGATCGGCACCTGAACCTCATCGGCCGCAACTGCGTCGAGGAACTCCTGCAGCACGTCAGGCGGGAGATCGCTGGCGTCTCCTCCATAGGCGATACCCGCCGTCGAAGGTGCGGCCCAGGCCGCACATCAACGCGGCAACCTGTGCGCCGGATGCGAGGTCGCCGCTGGGACAGTCGACAACAACGCCTGGTGCTTCGATGCCGAGCAAGCGGGGAAAGGTGACACCGTCAGCGAGGCCGAGCCAGGTGTGGCGCTCGGACTGGTTGAGGCCGAATGCTTCGACCTTGATCTGTTGCCGCAGGTCGCGCACGAGTGCCGCAAACGAGGTGAGCCGGGCTGTCAGTTCGTCGCCGAACGATCCCTGCGCCGCGCCGAGCACTCGCCGTCCGGCACGGCTGAGGGTGACAACCGATGATCGGGCGTCGTTGGGTGGGCAGACAACGAATCTCCTCATGGAGTGGACCAACGGGTCCACCGAAGCGTTCGGAACGTTCCCCAATTACGGGCAGGCGTCCATGACCTCGTGGAGGTTGCCGTGGTGGTCGCTGTCGTCATGGGAGATGAACACCCAGCGGACATCTTCGGGATCGACGATACCGAACAAGTCTTCTAGGTACTGGTCTCGGTGGATGGGGGCGCCGGTGTCGACCACGACGGGTTCAGCGCCGGTGATCACCATCGAGTTGAGATGGACCACGAGGGGGGGCTTCGCCTTCGCCGAGAGTGGCCTGGATGACCCAGGTGTCATCGGCGATGCGGAGGGGTTCGTGACGGGGCAGGGCGGGCTGCGCTTGCTTCATGGCTGCTGGGTTCTCCTTGTGCAAGATGGGTTTGGGCAGGCGAGGTGTCACAGCGGGTGTCAACACGACGCATCGGCTGTGGCGAAGATGTCTGTCTCGACCGGACCTCCGTCCCAGTCGGGGTGGACCCGCTGGAGCCGTTCGGCGGTCAGAAACTCGCGGCGCAGGTCGGAAGGCATCACTTCATAGGGCGAGGTCTGAGAGCGGTGCACGGCGATTGCTTGCTCGCGCAGCTCGAGGAAATCGGTGGTGTCAATAACTGTGGTGATCTTGTCTTCGGGGGTGCCGAGGTCTCCCAGACCGAGGTGCTCACTGTCGGGTTGTTCACGAACGAGGGCTTCCACCCACTTCCGCATGAGCTGTTGAGGCAGGCAGTGCAAGTAGACTCCTGATGGACGCCACGAGCTGACCTCCACGGCGCGGAGCGTTGCGTCGCGGATGTGTGCGTGATCGCGGTGACCGTCGCTGGCATCGAGTGTCACCACCACTGTTGGACGCACCTCATCGATCAGCGAGGCGATCGCTGATGCCACATCGGCGACTGGCGCCGCGACAAGGCTTCCAGGAGTCGGTTCACCCTCCATGCCCGAATCGACCCAGTCGAACAACTCGACCCGCTCGACGCCGACCAGTTCGGCCGCTTCACGCAACTCGGACTCCCGTACCTCGGCCATGTCGGCGTCATCAAGACCCCGACCAGGAGTTGGCGAACCTGCCTCGCCCCTCGTCGCGCACGCAACAACCGTTGGGACCCCTGACGCGTGTGCGTGGGCCAGCAGTGACCCGCAACCGAATGTCTCGTCATCGGGGTGGGCAACCACCACCAGCAATCGGTCCGACATCTCACTCATGACAACTCCCCCCTTGATGCGTCGATTACTGCCATTGGCAGTATCGAAGTTGAGAATCAGTAGACACTGCCATTGGCAGTATGTCAAGCTTCTCACATGGCGAAACCGCTCACCACCACAGCCCAAGCCCTCCTCGGCCTGCTCAGCATCCAGCCTTGGAGCACCTACGAGCTCGCCAAACAGGTCGACCGCAGCCTCGGATGGTTCTGGCCCCGCACCGAACGCAAGATCTATGACGAAGCCAAGAAACTCGTCGAAAGCGGCGACGCAACCGCCACTGCCGAAACGACCGGGTCCCGGCCTCGGACCGTCTACACGATCACCGCCAAAGGCCGCCGCACGCTCCAGGGCTGGCTCGACCAGGACTCAGCACCGCCCAAGCTCGAAGCCGAAGCCCTCGTACGGGTCTTCTTTGCCGACGCCGGCACCTTCGACCAGCTCCAAGCCACAATCGACGACCTCGCCACTACCGCCCAAACGAATCTGGACGAACTCCGAGCGCTCATCGCCGCGGCCGACGACCCCGACTACCCGTTCGCCGAACGCCGCCACATCAACGCCATCGCCATCCGGTTCCAGCTCGACTACAACCACATGATCGCCGACTGGGCCCAATGGGCGACCACCCAAACCGACAGCTGGAACGACATCGACGACCCCGACGCCTGGGACTGGCACGCTGCGCTCACATAGCAGAGGTGCCACGGCGTCTCATCGAACACTTGTTCGGTGTCGGAGGGGGGACTTGAACCCCCACGCCCCTAAGGGCACCAGCCCCTCAAGCTGGCGCGTCTGCCAATTCCGCCACTCCGACGTGGCACCCCGGACGAGCCGGAAGCGAAGCGCAATCGTAGCGGGCGTGGCACGGAGCCACACCACCTTTCAGGACGCGGCGGGAGCGACCGCGACGTCCGAAAGGTCCAGGCTGCCGTCGGTGCGATGGCGGAGTCCGTCGAGCCGTGTGCCGATGGCGATGCGCACCTCGAACTGCCCGACCGGCAGTAGCAGACCGTCGTCGATCAGCGAACGTTCGAGCGCTTCGATGAACAGCGCCCGCTGTTCGAGATCCAGTTCAGTGACGACGGCCCGGGCGAGTTCGGCGCGTGCCTCGCTCTCCGGACCGAAGACGTCGTCGCTGGCGCCTGGCACGCTGAGTCGCAGCGAGGCACTGGCCGGCCCGGTACCTCCAGCGATGACGATCGGGAACAGCACCGCCTCGCCGCTTGCGATGCGGGCCGCGAAGTCGGCGCCGTTCGACGTCACCGCGGTGACGCCTACGCCCGCTTCCTCGAGCTGATCCACGACGGCCTCGCCGAACGCTCGGAGCTGGCCGGTGGGCAGATCGATCATCACCTCATCGGGCTGTAGGCCCTCGACGGACGAGGCGGGTGTGGGGCGTGCGGTCAGTCCGTCGACCGACGTCGCCAACAGGAGCGGCTCCAACGCGTTCAGCACCCCGATGCGTTCGGCTTGGTCGGGTGAGCGAGCCACGATGGCCAGCTGGAGATCGAGTGGCTGACGGATCACGTCGGCATCGCGACCGGCGGCCTCGTCATCGCTGGCCAGCACGCCCCAGTCGGCGTCTCCGGCCGCGACTGCAGCAGCCGGACCTGCGTCGTTCGTCACGAGCTCGATCGCGGCCACCGGAGCGTCGGCGTCGATTGCCTCGAAGCGGAACTCGTCATCGGTGGCCCGGAAGGCGCCGGTAGTCCGTAGTGCACTGTCGTCGCTCTCACCGGTGACGCCGAAGGCGGGCGACGCCAGGACCTCGAGCAGCAGCTCGTACGGGGTGTCGAGCCGGATGACCAGCGTGGTGGCGTCGGGAGCGGAGATGCCGGCCACGCCCCCGGTCTCGCCGGCCATGCGATCGCCCCACCCGTTGATGGCGGTCAACGAAGTGGCGGCCTGGTCAGCGATCCCACGTGCGGCGACACGTTCGAGCGAGGCCTTCACGTCCCGCGCCGTGATCGGGCCGCCGGCGCCGTCGACGAGGTCGTCGGGCAGCACGAAGGTCCAGACGAGCCGGTCGTCGCTGACGAACCAACGGTCGGCCAGGCCGGGAGCGGGCACACCACCGTTGTCCAGCACGGTCAGCCCGTCGTAGAGCAGGTCGGCGATCACCCGGTTCGTGATCGAGGCCGGTCCGGCATCGGCCGGGTCGAGCGACCAGACATCGGGCACGGCCATGCGCACGTCGACCTTCGCGGGTTCCGGTTCGCTGGCGTCTACGTCGGCAGCGGCAGCCGACTCGACCTCGCGAGCGGCGCCCTCGTTGACCGCCGTGTCCTCGCCGGAGCACCCGGTCGACAGCAACAGGGCAGCAAGAACTGCAAGGCAGAGGCGGCGCATCTGTCCCCATCGGCAGCACGCACCGAGGTTTCAGCGTTCGCCGTTCAGCCGAATGCAACGGGGGTCTAACACCAAATGCAACGGGGGTCTGACCCCGGCAACGCTGGGCGTTGCTGGAGTTCGGCTGCGCCGAACTCCCCTAGTGCAACGGTCAGAAGATGAGGGCGTAGGCGACGGAGCTGAAGCCGAAGACGACGGCGGCCATCACGGTGATGCGGTCGAGGTTCTTCTCGACGACCGTGGAACCGGCCGCCGCGGCGCCGGCGCCGCCACCGAACATGTCGGACAGGCCGCCGCCCTTCCCGCTGTGCAGCAGCACGAGGAAGATCAGCAGAAGGGCCGAGATGAGCCACAGGGGAGCAACGATCCAGATCACGGCGCGAAGGTTAGCAGCGGCCCACGGCGGAACCGTCAGGCCTGGTAGAGCCGATAGTTGACGATGCGGGCGAAGTCATCGGCGTCGAGCGACGCGCCGCCCACGAGGGCACCGTCGATGTCGGGCTGAGCCATGAGATCAGGGGCGTTGCCCGGCTTCACCGAGCCGCCGTACTGGATGCGCACGGCAGCGGCAGCGTCGGCCCCCCACTGGTCCTTCACGAGTGACCGGATGTGGGCACACATCTGCTGCGCGTCCTCGGTGGACGCCGTCTCGCCGGTGCCGATGGCCCAGATGGGCTCATACGCGATGACCAGCTCCCCCACCACCTCGGCGGTGAGCCGGGCCAGCGACCCGGCGATCTGCGTGGCCACCTTCGACTCGGCCTGCCCGGCCTGGCGCTCTTCCAGCGTCTCGCCGCAGCACACGATCGGCGTCATGTTCTCCTTGAGCACCGCCACCGCTTTGGCGTTGACGACCTCGTCGGTCTCGCCGAACAGCTCACGGCGCTCGGAATGGCCGACGATGACGTAGGTGACGTCGAGCTTGGCGAGCATGCCGGCCGACACCTCGCCGGTGAAGGCTCCATCGGCCTCCTGGTGCACGTTCTGCGCGCCGAGCGCGATGGGCACGTCGTCGGCCTGCAGCACGGTCTGGATCGACCGGATATTGGTGAACGGCGGATGGACCGAGACGTCGACTTCTTCGTAGTCGTCCCTGGTCAGCGCATACGCGAGCTTCTGGATGGTCTGGATCGCCTCGAAGTGGTTGTGGTTCATCTTCCAGTTGCCGGAGATGAGCGGTTTGCGCGCGTTAGCCATGACTGTTGGGAGCTCCTCGTAGGGCCTCCAGACCCGGGAGGTCGCCCTTCTCGATCAGCTCGAGCGAGGCACCCCCTCCGGTGGAGACGTGATCCATGTCCTTCTCTACACCGAATTGCTTGGCCGCCGCTGCGCTGTCGCCGCCACCGACCACGGTGAACGCCTTCGTGTCGGCCATGGCCTGGGCGACGGCGCCCGTGCCACCGCCGAAGCGGGGGTCTTCGAACACGCCCATCGGCCCGTTCCACAACACCGTGCCGGCCTCGTGGATGACGTCGCCGAACTGGGCGGCCGAGCCGGGGCCGATGTCGACGCCCATCCAACCGTCGGGCAGGTTGGCACCCATCTGGCGCACCTCTCCCCCGGCCTCGGGCTCGAACAGCTTGCCGCCCGGGCCCAGTGCGGTGATGTCGTAGGGCAGGTGGATGGGCTTGGGCTGCTCCAACAAGCGGGCGCAGGTGTCGACCATGTCGTCCTCGCACAGCGACGCACCGATCGAGTGACCCTGCGCCTTGAGGAACGTGAAGCACATCCCGCCGCCGACGATGAGCGAATCGACCGAACCGAGCAACGCCTCGATCACCGCCAGCTTGTCGCTCACCTTCGAGCCACCCATGATCGCCACGAACGGCTTGCGGGGGTTGTCCCGCAGGCCGCCGAGCACCTCCACCTCACGGTGCAGGAGTCGCCCGGCCGCCGACGGCAGGAACTGCGGCGGACCGACGATGGAAGCGTGGGCTCGATGCGATGCACCGAACGCGTCGTTGACGTAGGCGTCGTGGCCCTCGATCAGCCGGGCCACGAACGCCGGATCGTTGGCCGTCTCCCCCGGATCGAAGCGCAGGTTGTCGAGCAGCTCGACCCCCGGCACGAGCTCGGCGAGACGGGCCCGCACGGGTTCCACCGAATACGCGGGATCGGGCGCGCCCTTGGGGCGCCCGAGATGGGTGCACGCGGTGACCGACGCGCCCTGATCGAGCAGCCACCGGATGGTGGGCAGCGCGGCGCGGATGCGCAGGTCGTCGGTGATGTCGCCGTCGGCGATCGGCACGTTGAAATCGGCCCGCAAGAGGACCGACTTCCCGTTGAGATCACCCAGGTCTTCGAGCCGGGGAACGTTGCTCACCGCTACGCAGCGGACTTCTTGGCCGGCCTCTTGGCGGTCTTCTTGGTCGACTTCTTGGCGACCTTCTTGGCCGGCTTCTTGGCGATGGGACCCTTGCTCTTCACGGTGCGGGCCTTCTTGACCGGTGCCTTCTTGCTCCCGACGAGCACGGCCAGATCGACGAGACGGTTCGAGTAGCCCATCTCGTTGTCGTACCAACCGAAGACCTTGACGAGGGAGCCCTGGGCCATGGTGAGGCCCGAGTCGAACGTGCAGCTGGCCGGCGAGCCGACGATGTCGGAGGAGACGAGCGGGTCCTCGGAGTAGACGAGCACGTTCTTGAGCGGGCCGGTGGTGGCGGCCTTCTTGAAGGCGGCGTTGATCTGGTCGACGCTGACGTCCTTCTTCAGGATTCCGGTGAAGTCGGTGATCGAGCCATCGGGGATCGGCACCCGCAGCGAGGTGCCGTCGAGCTTGCCCTGCATCTTCTTCATCACGAGGCCGGTGGCCCGGGCGGCACCGGTGGAGGTGGGCACGATGTTGACGGCCGCGGCGCGGGCCCGACGAAGATCGCTGTGGGGACCGTCGACCAGCGCTTGGTCGCCGGTGTAGGCGTGGGTGGTGGTCATGAGACCCTGCTGGACGCCGAACGCGTCGTCGAGCACCTTGATCATCGGCACGAAGCAGTTGGTCGTGCACGAGGCGTTGGAGATGACGTGGTGACGAGCGGGGTTGTAGGTGTCCTCGTTGACGCCCACGACGAACGTGGCATCGCAGTCGCCCGACGGTGCCGAGATGATCACCTTCGGTGCGCCGGCCTTGCGATGTCCGCCCGCGCCTTCCTTCGAGGTGAAGAAACCGGTCGACTCGATGACGACGTCGACACCGAGGTCGCCCCACGGCAGGTCCTCGGGGTTGCGCTCGGACAGTACCTTCAACACGTCGCCGTCGACGTTGATGCCGTCGCGGGTGGCCCGGATCTTGCCGCCGAACTTGCCGTGGACCGAGTCGTTGGCGAGCAGGTGCGCCATCGTTTCGCGTGATCCGAGGTCGTTCACGGCGACGAAGTCGATGTCGGCGCCTGCTGCCTTGGCAGCTCGGAAGAAGTTGCGGCCGATGCGGCCAAAGCCGTTGATGCCGACGCGTACGGTCATGTTGGGGACTCCATTGGTTGAGTACTGGGCGTTTCAGCCACGCCAGATGGAACCACAATTGGCGCCGTCATGCGATGCTCTGCCCCTGGGAACTGCGAACAAGACTAGGCGCGAACGCCACTGAGCAAGTCCGACACCGCCGACGCCACGAGTTCGGGTGCGTGGGTGAGGCTTCCGGCCACGCACAGCGGACGGGTGACGACCACGTCACGGATGTGGGTGTCGACCGCACAGCCCGTGTCGGCGAGGACGACATCGGGTTCGATCCCGTGGGACCGCACCACCTCGACATGATCGGCCAGCGTGTAGCTGTCGGTCTCGCCCGACTCGGGCCCCAGGTTGGCGATGTAGACCACCAACCCATCGGCGGCGTCGATTGCCCGCCGCACACCGGGCACCGCGGCGGCCAGCACCGAGGTGTAGAGCGAACCCGGCCCGACGAGGATCACGTCGGCGCCGGCGATGGCCGCCTCGACCTCGAGCGGCACCGGTGGATCGGCCGGCGAGGTGTAGAGACGACGGATGTCGCCGGAGCGGGACACGGCCACCTGGCCGCGCACGACGCCGCGACCGGTCTCGGCCAGCAGGTCGATCCGTGAGTGGCAGGCCGGCAGGATCCGCCCGCGAGCGCCCACCATCGCGACCGCGGCGTCCATTGCCGCGACCGGGTCTTCCGCGTTCTCGATCAGCGCGGCAAGGAGCAGGTTGCCGGCGGAGTGGCCGGTGAGCGCCCCCGAAGCGAAACGATGGTCGATGGCGTCGCGCACCAGCCCCGGTGGGGTGAGCGCGGCGAGACAACGGCGCATGTCGCCGGGGGCCATGATGCCGAGTTCTCGACGGAGCCGGCCGCTGGAGCCCCCGTCGTCGGCCACCGACACCACCGCCGTGAGGTCCTCGGCTACGTCACGCATGGCCTCGAGCGACATCGCCAGACCGTGCCCGCCACCGATTGCGACGACCTTCGGACCGCTCACTTGCCCACGTCCCGGTGGACGACGGCCGGCGCGTGTCCGAGCTGTTCGAGCACGGTCGCCATCTGTTCGGCGATGGCCACGGAGCGGTGCCGTCCGCCGGTGCAACCGAAGGCGATCGTCAGGTAGGACTTTCCCTCCTGCACGTAGAAGGGCAGGATCAGCGCGAGCAGGCGCTCGAGACGCGACAGGAACGCGCCGGTCACCGACTGTTCGAGCACGTATTCGGACACCGCCTGGTCGAGCCCGGTGAGCGGACGCAGCTCGTCGACCCAGTGCGGGTTGGGCAGGAAGCGGCAGTCGATGACCATGTCGACGTCGAGCGGCAGTCCGTGCTTGTAGCCGAACGACGTGACCGTCGTGTGCATCGTGTGGCCGGCGCCACCGTCACTGAACGCATCGACCATCCGCTCGCGAAGCTGGTGCACGTTCAGATCAGAGGTGTCGAGCACCAGGTCGGCGCCGGCCCGCAGGGGTTCGAGGGCCACACGCTCGGCCTCGATCACCTCGACCAGTGTGCCCGCTCCCGGGCTGCCGAAAGGATGGACCCGTCGACTCGACTCGTAGCGGCGGATCAACACCTCGGTGGATGCGTCGAGAAAGATCAGCTGCACCCGGTTGAACTTCGACCGAAGGAGCGACACGAGTGGCGCCATCTCCTCGTGGTAGCGACCGGAGCCGACCACGAGGGCGAGTCGGTCGCCGGCACTCGACGAACCGTCGGCCAGCTCCGCCACCTTCGGAATCAGCGCCGGCGGCAGGTTGTCCATGACGAACCAGCCGAGGTCCTCGAGATTGTCGGCGGCCACGGTGCGTCCCGCGCCCGACATCCCGGCGATCACCACCAGTTCGCTCACGTCGTCACCGATCGTAGTGTCGCGTCGGCGCGCCGATCGCCCACCAGGCACAGAAGGCGCGGCGTGGTCACCACCACGTCCTCCTCGTACTCGGGCGCCTTGGCCAGGAAGCCCGGTGGCGGCGCGGGCTCGACCATCTCGACGAGATCGATGCCGGCCCGCAGCATGCCGTTGACATAGCGGCTGAGCGGCCGATGGACGAAGCGCACGAACACGCCCTTCTGGACCTCTTCGACGGTGACCGCCTCGCGAAGGTAGGCGCCGATACGCCAGTAGGTCTCCGGCGGCTCGATCATGTGATCGACGATCATCCCGCTGTCGGGAGTCTGGAGAAGCGGGTGGTTGAGGAACAGCACGAAGCGACCTCCGGGACGCAGCACACGGGCGACCTCGGCGAGCGCCTCGTCGAGACCGTCGACGTGTTCGAAGACGAGACACACCACGACCGCGTCGACGCTCGCGTCGCGGATCGGCAAGCCATCGGCACCGGCCAGGGAGTACGCCGGTCCCCCACTGCGGTCGATCGCCATCCGGATCTGCGATGTGGTCGGGTCGAGGCCGACGACCTCGGCGCCGTCCGCCGCGAGGGCGCGGGCGATCTGGCCTTCACCGGTGCCCACGTCGAGCACCCGGCCGAAGCCGGCGAGGTGCTCCCTTGCGAGCGGGATGATCTGTTCCACGTACTCGGGGTCGACCCCGTCAGTGAACTCCCGCTGCCACCAGTCGGCGTGCTCGTCCCACTTCGGTTCGGTCATGCGTCAAGGATGCCGGGGAGCGACGTCGGGGCGACGTCAGGGAAGGCCGACCCGCACGACCGACTGTTCGCCCTGCATCGCGATCCAGAGCGATCCTTCGGTTGCGGCGATACCGGTGGGCCCGCCGCCGGCACTGGCGCCGCCGAGCGGCGTGATGCTCTCGACCGTGCCGTCGACGGCGGCGACCTGGGCGAGCGCGCCGTCGTCGGTGACCGTGATCCACACGGAGCCGTTGGCCACCACGGCATCGGTCGGCCCGTTGCCGACCGGTGTGGTGAGGAGGACCTCACCCGTCGCCGGATCGACCTTGGCCACTGTGCCCTCTTCGTTGTTGGTGACCCAGATCGCCGCGGGCCCGGCGGCCAGCCCGACCGGCCCCTGACCGACGGTGACCCGGGCGACGACCTCGAACGACGTCGGATCGATCTGCACGATCTCGCCGGTGTCGAACAGGGCGACCCACAGGCCGTGATCGGGGTGCGACAGAATGTCGGTGGGCTTCCCGCCCACGTCGACCCGCTGGACGATCGTGCCATCGTTGGGGTCGACTCGGGCAACGAAGCTCTGGTCGAACGACGCGACCACGAGCGAGTCGCCGTCCTTCTCGATGCCGTCGGGGCCGGGGAACGGGTAGAACGCGGCCACCGCGTTCGTGACCGGATCGACGCGGATCAGCAGACTGTCGGCGTAGTCGGTGAGCCAGACCGACGTGGAGGTTCGCAGGACCCGCGTGGCGGTGTTGGCGATGTTGGCATTCGCGACGACGCGGTTCGTCTCGGGATCGATGAGCGAGACGCCGCCGAACGCACCGACGACGGCCACGGACGTGGGCAGCGTGCTGATGTACTTGGCGTCCGAGCCGATGACGATGCGCCGGAGGGACGAGCCGGGCAGCGGCGCCGGCGGTCGGGCCTCGAGCGTCTCCACCGTCGACTGGAGACTGGCGACCTCGGCAGTGGCGGTGGCCAGGTCGGCGGACACCGCGTCGAGATCGGCCTCGGCGGCGTCGAGATCGGCCAACGGCACGGTGTCGGGGTCATCGACGGGCGCAAGGTCGACCGTGGTGTCGGGCGACTCGTCCACTGTGTCGGCAGAGTCGCCATCACTCGTGACATCGTCGGCCGAGACGGTCGCAGGATCGTCGTCGGCGCTCGATTGCCACAGCACGGCCAACACCGCGATGACCGCGAGCAGGGCGCCCAACCCGACGAGGAACACCGTCTTCGGCAGCGTGACGGTCGGCGAGGCCGCTTCGGCCTCGGCAACGGGGACGGCGACCTCGGCGGGCTCGGTCAGGAGCTCATCTGCTTTCGAGTCAGCGGCGGGCGGTTCGGGGTCGGGGCCGGGCGATGACGTGTCGCTGTCGTGGTCGGCGAAGAAGGCGTCGGCCGCGGGCGACTGGTCGGCGGCCAGGAATGCGTCGGCGGCGACCTCGGGCTCGTCGTCGGCATCCACGGGCGGCGCGGGGATCACGGGCGGGGGCGGTACGACGCGGGACGGTTCGACCGGGGGAAGCGGCGCCTGAGCGGGCGGCTCGAACGGACGCAGCACGCTGTCGGGGGTGGCGTCCGACGGGTTCCCGTGAGCTTCGTCGTTCATGGAGGACTCCTCGTCCCGCAACAACTTTCGAGAGCTAGTCGGCGCCCGCTGCGGGTGGTGGACGTCGATTTCTCGTCGTCTCACGGTGGAGACTGCGAAAAACGTTCTCCGCTACCTCGTCGGGCAACCAGGACAGGTTCTTGAGGTCATCCAGCGCAGCGTTCTTGACCGCATTGACCCCACCGAGTTCCTTGGTGAGCCGCTTCTTGCGGGCCGGACCGAGACCCTCGATGCCGTCGAGGGCCGATTTCGTCATGCGCTTGTCACGCAGTTGACGATGAAACGTGATGGCGAAGCGGTGGCTCTCGTCCCGAATGCGCTGGAGGAGGTAGAGCGCCTCGGACTGGCGGGGCAGCCGGATCGAGTCGCTCCGACCCGGGACGAACACCTCCTCGAACTGTTTCGCCAACGACACCACCGGGATCTCGTCGCGGAGCCCGAGGGTGTCCAGCACCCGGGTGGCCACGCTGAGCTGGCCCTTGCCGCCGTCGACCACCAACAACTGCGGCGGGTACGAGAAGCGGCCCTCGCGCTCCTCCACCGGGATCTCACGATCCTTCAGATACGCCGTGAACCGGCGGGTGAGTACTTCCTCCATGGCCGCGAAGTCGTCGTTGCCGTCCACGGTCTGGATCTTGAACCGGCGATAGTCGGACTTCTTCGGGAGCCCATCCTCCATGACCACCATCGAGCCCACATAGTCGGTGCCCTGGATGTGGCTCATGTCGTAGCACTCGATGCGCAGCGGCGCGACCGGCAGGTCCAGGTGGTCCTGCAGCTCGCGCAACGCTCGGGCCCGGCTGTTGTGGTCGTTGGTGCGCTTGAGCCGATGGCGGTTGAACGACTCCTGCGCGTTCTGGGTGACGGTGGCCTGGAGCGCCCGCTTGTCGCCCCTCTGCGGCACCCGGATCTGCACGCGCGACTCACGAGCGGCCGTGAGCCATTCCTCGTAGAGCGCTGGGTCGCTGGGCAGATCCGGCACCAGCACTTCCTTCGGCGAACCGACCGGGTTGTCCTCGAAGTAGAGACGCTCGAGCACCCGGCTCACCAGCTCGGGCCGGTCGAGTTCCTCCGTCTTGTCGACCACGAACCCGCGGCGACCCATCACGCGGCCCTTGCGGACGTAGAAGACCTGCACGGCGGCCTCGAGATCGTCGTCGTGCAGCCCGATCACATCGACGTCCTCGTTGCGGTTGAAGACCATCTGCTGCTTCTCGACCGCCTTGCGCACGGCGGAGAGCCGGTCGCGGAGGTGGGCGGCGAACTCGAACTCGAGCTCGGCCGACGCGGTCTGCATCTGGGCTTCGAGCTTGGCGATGATCTCGTCGGTGTCGCCCTCGAGGAACGAGGCGAGGTCGGCGACCATGCCGTCGTAGTCGTCCTTGGACACCTCGCCGACGCAGGGGCCGGCGCACTTCTCGATGTGGAAGAGCAGACAGGGTTTGCCGAGCTTCTCGTGATGGCGGAACTTGTTGTCGGTGCACGTCCGGATCGGAAAGGTGCGCAACAGCAGGTCGAGCGTGTCGCGGATGGCGTAGGCCTGCCCGTAGGGACCGAAATAGCGGTTGCCCTTCTTGCGCTTGCCCCGCATCACCATCGCCCGGGGCCACTCGTCGACCGTCGTGAGACACAGGAAGGGATACGACTTGTCGTCGATGTAGCGCACGTTGAAGCGCGGCTTGTGACGCTGTATCAACGAGAACTCGAGCATCAGCGCCTCGACCTCGTTGGCCACCTGGATCCACTCGACCGAGTCGGCCGTTTCGACCATCTGGCGGGTGCGGGTGTGGAGGTTCGCCGGGTTCTGGAAGTAGTTCGACAGGCGGGCGCGCAGGTTCTTCGCCTTGCCGACATAGATCACCCGACCGTCGGCGTCCTTGAACTGGTAGGAGCCGGGCGTGTCGGGAATCGAACCCGCCGGCGGACGTTGGACCATTGGTTCGAGACTAGGGCCTCGAACCGATGGCGAATCGCCTCAGTCGGTGGCGAACAGCGCGGACTCGAGGCCGCGGGCGCGGTCCTCCATGGACGCAACGGCGGTCGCCCAGCGGGCCCACTCGGCCCGGTCGCCGGGCTCGGCCGCGGCGTGGCCGATGGCCCGCACATCGTCGCTCGGCGCCGTGCTGAGTACCGCACCGGGCCCGGCAATCTCGGTGAGTGCCGGGACGGTGGTGACGACCGGTCGACAACCGGCCTGCATCGCCTCCACCATCGACACGCCGAATCCTTCGTGCCAACTGAGCTGGGCGTAGACGCCGCTCGACCAGAGCAGGTCGCGCAGCTGCTCGTCGGTGACGAACCCCGTCATGATGAGGTTCGGCGGCGGGTCGGCCAGGCCGGCAGCGAGTACGGGCTCAGCAACCCTTCCGACCAGCACATATCGCCGTGAGGGGTCGCTACGGGCGGCGTCGACGAAGCGGTCGATTCCCTTGCGGGACCACGACACCTCGTCGACGTAGGCGACGGTGATGACGGTCTCGGGATCTCGCTCCACGCCGGCGGGGGCGTCGATGAAACGCGGTTCGAGGCCGATGTAGCTCACCGTCGTGCGTTCGGGGTCGGCCCCGGCCGCGAGCGCCTCGTCGCGGGCTGCATTCGAAAACGCCACGACCTGATCGCTGAGCGCCATGACGGCGCGGGGCACGAGTCGATGGGGAAAGCGTGACGGGAGTCCGTAGCCGTGTTCGGGCACGTTGGCGACGTCGTAGCCGCCGACCGAGACCACGAAGCGACGACGGCGCAGCCGGGCGACCACTGCGGCAACGACGGCTTGCTCGGAGGCGAAGAAGGTGTAGACGACCTGCGACCAGCCCACCGCCCGCCAGGTCTGCAGGAGGAATCGCGGCGAGGGCCATCCGGGGTAGCGCACCACCCTCGTGGCCGCGCCCGTCTCGATCACGGCACGGTCCCCCTCGACGAATCCGCTCCGGGGGCCGCGTTCGATGATGGCGACGCGGCGCGATGCCGCCGCCGTGCGGTCGACCTCGCAGGCCAGCGGAGCATCGGCCGAGAAGAGGATCGACGTGTGCATCAGCCCGGTGCGGTTGAGCACGCCTCGGATCAGATACAACACGAACCCGAGCGCCCGCCCGAGCGGTCCTCCGGGCAGCGAGTAGGTCGGCGTCCCGGTGTCCCGTCCGGCGTAGAAGACCCGGTAGAACCGGTCCGTGAGCCACTTGGTCGTCGCTCGCTTGGCGGGCTTGCGGACGAAGCGAATGTCGGAGTCAGCGCCACCGACACGCCACTGGTGGTACTCCTCGTCGAGGAGATAGTCGGCCAGCGGACTCGGCGTCTCGATGTAGCCGGCCTTCGCCGATCGTGCGAGCTCGGCGCAGAACGCCTCGGGGTCGTCGATGTGCTCGGCGATGTGGCTGGCGATCACGAAGTCGATCGCGCCGTCGCGAAACGGCAGCGCCGTGGCATCACAGATCACGAAGGGCCGGTCGACCTTCGTCGCCCGACCGGTGCGATGGATGTCCTCGTCGAGTGATCGGTCACACGCGATGGTGGCCGCGTCGTTGGGCCAGGCTCCGGCGCCCACGTCGAGCACGATCGCGTCGGCGTCGAGCTGGACCCTGGTTCGGGACCAGCCGAGCACTGCGGTCCTGGTCACGCCCATTGGACTTCTCCCGCCCGGGCGATGTTGCGGTTGGCGCGCAAGCCGATGCCGAGGGCCGCCACCGTTCCGATGGCGACCACCAGTGGGGCGACCAGCGTCGGGGAGGCAGCGGCCACGAGACCGCTGACGAACGAGATGCCGACGGCGAGCGTCAGGGGACGTTCCAACCCGGCGGGCACACCGACGTCGGCCCGCACGAGGAGCACCACTGCGGTGACGAGATCGGTGACCACGAGGGCGGCGGCGGCGCCGGCCGCGCCGTGGTAGGCCACCAGCGGAACCGCGGCTGCGAGGTTGAGCACCAGGCCGGCCAGCGAGACCCGGGCCAGGTCGGATGCCTTCTCGCGGGCCACCATCACGATGCCGGCCAGACCGCGCAGCGGCCAGGTGATGGTCACCAGGGCGACGAGGCTCAGGACGATCGGGGCTCCCGGGTAGCGTCCGGCGCCGTAGAGCAGCTCGATGGCGGCCGTGGGGTCGAGCGTGACCCACAGGACGCCCGGGAGGGCGGCCAACACGACGGCGGCGGCCACACCGCCGATGCGGGCGCCCGGATCGGCGCCGCTCTCGGCGTCGTTGCGCAGGAGCGGAAGCATGGTGGTGCCGAACCCGATCACGGTGAGGGCGAGCTGCTCCACCGGACGGGCGGCCACCGAGTAGTCGGCAACCTCGAGACGCGAGGCGAGCAGGACGAGAACCAGGGCGTTGGCCCGGGGTCCGAGCGCCAGTACGGCGAACGCCACACCGACGCGACGGGTCTCCGCCGACCAGAGGCGTGCCACGTTCTCCGGGCGGACCGGTCGAAGGTCGCGGTGGAGCCGACGGAAGGTCAGCGCGGCGGTGACACCGTTGGTGAAGAGATAGACGAGCAGCACCGCGTTGGCGCCGCGGCCCGAGCTCACGACGACCGCCGCCAGAGCGACGAAGCCCAGTCGTTCGGCCGGAAGGGCCAGCGACTCGAGGCGGATCGCGCCGATGGAGCGCAGCGTCGACATGCCGAGCTCGGCCAGTCCCGAGACGAACGCGATGCCCACACCGATGGCGATGGCGAGGAGAACCCGGCTCTCCACGAGTGGCGCGGCAACTGCGGTGATGGCGGAACCGATGACCGCGATCGCGGTCATACGCACGGCGACGGCCTGCACGTAGACGGGCCACGCCTGTTCGGGGTCGGCGGTCACGATGCGGGCGATCGACCAGGTCGTGCCGAGGTCGGCGACCACGGAGACGGCGGCGAACGCGACCAGACCGGCCGACAGCACACCAAGCTCGCCGGCGTCGAGCACGCGGGCGAGGACCAGGAACCACCCGATGCCGATCACCTGCGCGAGGAGCCGGGCCGAGAGAAGCTGGGAGATCTTTCTCGCGACGCCCTGCGACCAGCCGTTCTCCGGTTGACTCACGCGACGACCTCGAGGCCGCCGTGCGCGGCGAGGACGTGAAGGTCACCGGTTTCGGGGCAGATCAGATCGTCGCCGAGCACGTGGCCGGCCCGGCTTACCCAGCCGACGCGGCGCCCGGGGAGGCCGACGACGAGCGCGTGAGCGGGCACATCGGCCGTGACCACCGCGCCGGCAGCGACGAACGCGTACTCGCCGATGTCGTTGCCGCACACGATGGTGGCGTTGGCTCCGATGGAGGCACCCCGCCCGACGCGGGTGGGGCGGAGTTCGTTCTTGCGTTCGATCTCGGCTCGCGGGTTGATCACGTTGGTGAACACACAGCTGGGGCCGCAGAACACGCCGTCCTCGAGCGTGACGTTCTCGTAGACGCTGACGTTGTTCTGGATCTTGCAGCGGTCGCCGACCACCACTTCAGCGCCGATCATCACGTTCTGGCCGATGTTGCAGTCGTGGCCGATGCGGGCATCCCGGAGGACGTGGGAGAAGTGCCAGATCCGCGTGCCGTCGCCGACAACGGCACCGTCGTCGACGTAGGACGACTCGTGCACGAACGCACGGGCGTCACCCCCGAGCGGCGCGAGTCCGCGCTGGAGCCCGAGGGCGGTCACCACAAGTCGACGACCTGGTCACAAACGAGCTCCACTTCGGTGAGCTTCATCAGGGGGTCCATCGGCAACGACAGGATGTCGGCCGCCGCGGCCTCGGCGTTCGGCGTCGGCGATGCGGCGTACTGCGCCACCGAGGGCTGCTGGCTGAGGGCCACCGGATAGTGGACTCCGACGCCGATCCCCCGCGCGCTCAGCTCGGCCTGGAGCCCGTCGCGGATGGACGCGCCGGGTCGGGTCACGAGCAGGTGGTGGACGGCGCCGGGTTCCCATGGCACCAGGCGATCGCCGAGGCGTTCCCGGTAGCGCTCCGCGAGCACGCGTCGGGTCTCGGTCCACTCCGGCAGATGGCGGAGCTTGACCTCGAGGATCGCGGCCTGCATCCCGTCGAGGCGTGAACACCAGCCGATCTCGTCGTGCAGGTACTTGGACTCGCGGCCGTGGTCGCGCAGCTTGGCGATGCGCTGCGCAGTCGACTCGTCGTTGGTGGCGACCGCTCCCCCGTCGCCCATGGCGCCGAGGTTCTTGCCCGGATAGAAGCTGAAGCAGGCGACATCGCCCACGGTGCCGACGCCTTCGCCACGCCAGGTGGCGAGGTGGGCCTGGGCGGCGTCCTCGATCACTCTCAGGCCGTCGGCCTGCCATTCGCGGATGAGGTCGAAGGGCACCGCGTGGCCGTAGAGATGGACCGGCATGACCGCCGCGGTCCGAGCGGTGCGGGCCGCAGCCACTGCGGCACCGTCGATCAGCAGGGTTGCAGGATCGACGTCGACGATGACCGGGGTCGCCCCGACGTGGACCACCGCCTCGGCGGTCGCCACGAACGTCATGGACGGCACGATCACTTCGTCGCCCGGGCCGATGCCCAGGCCGCGCAGCGCCAGTGCGAGCGCGTCCGTGCCCGAGCCGACGCCGACCGCGTGGTCGACCCCGTGGGCCGCGGCGAAGGCCGACTCGAAGCTCTGGGCCGAGGCGGCGCCCACGAAGGACGACGTGGCCATCACCCCTTGTATGGCCTCGTTGAGTTCGTCGACGATCGATTCGTGGAGTCGGCCGAGGTCCTGGAAGGGGACGACACCGGTGAGGGCGGCGGTGCTCACTGCGGGACCTCCATCGGGCGACCGTTGGCCTGGGCCGAGCGATCGATCGTCTCCAGCACCCGCACGACGTCGAGGCCGTGCCGGCCATCGGTGCGGGGCGGCGTACGGGTGGCGCAGGCCTCGCCGAACGCGGTGAGCTCGTTCTTGAGCGGCTCGGACATCTCGATCCGCGGAATCAGGATGTCGCCCGAGCGGGTTCGCCACTGGAAGTCGCTCATGCTCTCGTATTCGCCGAGGTCACGGTCCTTGGCCACGCCGGAGTCGACGAGCCACAAGGGCTGGTCGACGGACACGTCGTTGTAGATCGCCATCTTCTCGTCGCCGACCACTGTGGTGAGACGCGTCTTGCGAGGGTCGATCCAGCTGACGTGCAGGTTGGCACCGATCCCGCTCTCGAAAGTGAGGCTTGCGAAGCAGACGTCGTCGATGCCGGGCTCGATGAACGAGAAGCCCTTGGCGGTCACCTCGACCACCGGCTCATCGAGCAGGTGCAACATGATCGAGACGTCGTGCGGCGCGAAGTTCCACAGCGCGTTGCAGTCACGGCGGATGCGGCCGAGGCTCAGCCGCTGCGAGTACAGGTACTGGATGGCGCCGAGGTCGCCCTGATCGACCAGCTCCTTGAGCCGCAGGACCGTGGGCGAGTAGAGGAACGTGTGGCCGACCATGAGGATCAGCCCGTTGTCGGCGGCGACGTTGCAGAGCTTCTCGGCATCGGCGCTGGTTTCGGCCAGCGGCTTCTCGACCAGGATGTCGCGGCCCCGTTCGAGGGCGGCGAGGGCAAGGTCGACGTGGGTGCTCGCCGGTGTCGCGAGCACGATGGCCTGCACCCGTTCGTCGTCGAGGGCGTCGTGGATCGAGTCCCAGGAGGTGATGCCCGAATGGTTGACATGCGCGAGATCACGACGATCGCTGCCCGGGTCGACGACACCCACCAGTTCCGTGGTGGGAGCACTCGCGACGTTGCGAGCGAGGTTGACCCCCCAGTAGCCGTAGCCGACGACAGCGATGCCGATGCTCATCTCGTGCTCCCTCCCAGGACCCGTGAAATCACGCTCTTGATGAAGCCGGCGCCCCACGCCATGTGCATGACGGGAAAGGCAGCGGCCAGTGTCGGTAGCGACACGTCCCGTTCCTTTCGGTCGACGGCGGCGACTCCAAAGGCAATCACTGCGCCATATGTGCCCCAGCCGGCGGCGGCGAGCAGTCGCGTGCGTCGATTCAGCAGCAACAACGGCGTGACCGCGGCGCCCGCCGCAGCCGCCGGCGCGACCAGGTGACGTGGTCGCAGTGACGCCGGGTGCTGCTCGGCCACCATCGCCTTCCACTTGCCGTAGTACCAGAACTGGCGGAACAGGCTGTTCAGGTTCGGCCGGGGTCGGTAGACCGAGCCGATCTCCGGGTCGAAGTGCAGACGGTGCCCGGCGGCCCGCATCCGATAGTTGAATTCGTAGTCCGAGTTGCGCAACAGCGCGGTGTCGAACCCACCGACGGCGAGCATGGCGTCGCGCCAGTACATGGGGTGTGAGATCGTGTCGACATCGCGCGCTTCGTCGGCGAAACGGTGCGGCGACGCCATGCCGACACGTGACACCATCGCCTGGCCGATGGCGTTCGACGCCGCATCGAGGCCTTCGTGGCGGTACGAGCCGCCCACACCGGCCGCGCCCGAGCGGTGCAGGGCGGCGACACTGCGCGAGACGTAGCTCGGGTCGGCGACGCCGTGCGAGGAAAAGAGGCACACGACCTCACCGCGGGCCTCGTTCATGCCGAGATTGAAGGCGGCCGAGGCCGTGCCCTCGGGATTGTCGACGATCCGGACCCAGGGGTTGACGTCGGCGTAGGCCTGCACGACGAGTCGGCAGCCGTCGTCGGAGCCCCCGTCGATGACCATCACGTCGAGCAGTTCGAGGGGATAGTCCTGCGCGGCGAAGCTGTCGAGACACGCCATGATGTAGCGGCTCTCGTTCAGCATCGGGAGCGCGATCGTGACGATCGGCTCCGCCGGACGGGACTCGCGGGGCGGCGTGACCTCGGCGCGTCGGACATGGTCGGTGACAGCCATCAGTGGCCTCCCATCGGGACGATCGTCCGCAGTGTGCGAACGAGGATCCGGAGGTCGACGGCCAGCGCCTGTCGCCTCAGGTAGTAGAACTCGTACTGGAGCTTCTCGAGGGCGTCGGCCTCGGAGCGGGCGTAGCGGAACTTCACCTGGGCCCAGCCGGTGAGACCGGGCTGCACGAGGTGACGAAGCTCGTAGTAGGGCAGCTTCGCGGCGAGCTGTTCGACATAGTGCGGCTGCTCGGGGCGGGGGCCGACCAGCGAGAGGTCGCCGCGCAGGATGTTGACGATCTGCGGCAGTTCGTCGAGGTGACTGGCCCGCAGCAGCGCGCCGAAACCGGTGACACGGTCGTCGTCGACGTCGGTCCACTCCGAGGGCACCGCCGGCGCGTCGGACCCGCTCATCGTCCGGAACTTGTGGATCCGAAAGACCGCACCGCTCTTGCCGACTCGGTCCTGGTGGTAGAAGAGCGGGCCCCGGTTGGCGATGAGGTTCCCGGCCATCACGAACGGCACGGCGACGGCAAGGGCCGGCAGCAGCATGACCGCCACGGACAGGTCGAGCAGTCGCTTCAGCCGGCCGTAGCGGAGGCGGTGGATCTCGCCGATGTCGAACATGAGCGACACCCGTTCGAGCTCACCGATCGGCAGCTTGCCGAGCCACTGCTCGTAGAACAGCGAAAGCGTGCGGACCCGAATCCCCCGCTCGTGCAGGAGGGCGACCTGGTCCACGATCGCCTGGCTGGATTGGGCGTCACGATCGAGCACCACCACCGTGGCTTCCAGTGACTCGACGGCGGTGCGCACCGGGAACCGGTCGGCGGCCGACGGCATCGCCTCGTCGGGATGCAGCACCGCGACCACCCGGCCGGGGCGCTCGGAGTATTCGTCCAGTTCGTGCACGAGTGAGGTGCTGTCCTCTTGGGCGCCGATCACGACGGCACGGTCCAGCTGACGGGCCCGCTTATGGCCGCGCGACGCGAGCAGCGCACTCATCGTGAACCAGGGCACCAGGGCGGCCGCCGAGGCGACGATCACGAAGCGCGGCATCAGCGCACTGCCCACGACGAGCTGGGACGCGGAAACCGCGGCGATGGCGAATCCGACCGCCGTCATCGATGCGGCGACGATCTGGCGGAGCTTGCGGGGCACGTCGGGCAGGCCGACCGAGTAGGCCGCGGCGGACAGGAAGCCGACGAACACCACGGCCCACGGAAGCCGAAAGCTACGGCTGAAGTCGTAGGACGGGTCGGCGACCCACGTGGCGTGGGCCTTCGACAGGCCGAGAACCACTGCGGCGATACCGCCGTAGGTGACGAGAAAGGCGAAACGGCGCGTCAGCACAGGGGGCGCCCTGCTGCGGCGGACGACCCACAGGCCGTTCGAAACCGTTCCATAGGGTCCCATCGGCACCCGCGGATGGTTCTCAAGGCCCATAGAGGGCCAATCAGCTACGAATCGAGCAGCGGAGCGAGGAACTTGCCGGTGTAGCTCTCCGGCGTCTCTGCGACCGTTTCCGGCGTGCCGGCGACGAGGATCTGTCCGCCACCGGAGCCACCTTCGGGCCCCAGATCGAGCAGCCAGTCGGCGGTCTTGATCACGTCGAGATTGTGCTCGATGACCAGCACCGTGTTGCCCTGGTCGACGAGGCGACCGAGCACGCCCAGCAGCTTGCGGATGTCCTCGAAATGAAGCCCGGTGGTCGGCTCGTCGAGGATGTAGATCGTGTGGCCGGTGGACCGTTTGGCCAGCTCGCTCGCCAGCTTCACTCGCTGCGCTTCGCCGCCCGAGAGCGTGGGGGCGGGCTGACCGAGGCGGACGTAGCCGAGTCCGACGTCGACGAGGGTCTGCATGTGGCGTGAGATCACCGGCTGGTTGGCGAAGAACTCGAGGGCATCGGCGCAAGGCAACTGGAGAACCTCGGCGATGTTCTTGCCCTTGAAGTCGATCTCGAGGGTGTCGCGGTTGTAACGCTTGCCCTTGCAGACCTCACACGGGACGTAGACATCGGGGAGGAAGTGCATCTCGATCTTGATGGTGCCGTCGCCCTGACACGCCTCGCAGCGGCCGCCTTTCACGTTGAACGAGAAGCGACCGGGCAGGTAGCCGCGGACCTTTGCTTCCTGCGTCTGGGCGAAGAGCTTGCGGACGTGGTCGAACACGCCGGTGTAGGTGGCCGGGTTCGAGCGCGGTGTGCGACCGATCGGCGACTGGTCGATGGCGATCACCTTGTCGAGGTGTTCGATGCCCTCGACCCGGGTGTGGAGCCCGGGCGGCACCTTGGAGGAGTAGATGCTCTGCATCAGGGAGCGGTGGAGGATGTCGTTGACCAGGGTGGACTTGCCCGATCCCGACACGCCACTGACACACACGAACATGCCGAGGGGGAACTCGGCGTCGATGTTCTTCAGGTTGTTCTCCCGGGCACCCTTCACGATCAGCTTGTTGCCGTCGCCGATCCGCCGAACGCCCGGCACCTCGATCTTGCGCTTGCCTGAGAGGTACTGGCCGGTGATCGACTTCTTGTTCTTGAGGAGCTGCTTGTAGGTGCCCGAGTGCACGATGTCGCCACCGTGCTCGCCGGCGCCGGGACCGATGTCGACCACATGGTCGGCCACCTTCATCGTGTCTTCGTCGTGCTCGACCACGAGCACGGTGTTGCCGAGATCACGCATGCGAAGCAGCGTCTCGATCAAACGCTGATTGTCGCGTTGGTGGAGCCCGATCGACGGTTCGTCGAGCACGTACAGCACACCGACCAGCCCCGAGCCGACCTGCGACGCGAGGCGGATGCGTTGGGCTTCGCCGCCGGCGAGCGTGGCCGCCGAGCGCGACATGCTCAGATAGTCGAGGCCGACGTCGAGGAGGAAGCCGAGACGGGCGTTGATCTCCTTGAGCACCTGCTCGGCGATGATGGAATCGCGATCGTTCAGCACCATCTCGCCGAGCGTCTTCGCCGCGTCGGCGATCGACATTGCGCAGAGGTCGTGGATCGTGTGGCCGTCGATCGTGACGGCCATCGAGAGCGGGTTGAGCCGGGAGCCGCCGCACTCGTGGCAGTGCACCTGGCGCATGTAGCCCTCGATGGCGTCGCGGGCGCTGTCGGACTCTGCCTCGTCGTGGCGTCGCATCAGATACGGCAGGACACCCTCGTACTTGGCCTGGTAGGTGCGAGTGCGTCCGTAGCGGTTCTTGTAGCGGACCTCGATGCGGTCCTTCACTCCCTTGCCGTAGAGCAGCAGGTCGCGCTGCTTCGTGGTGAGCTCGTCCCACGGCTTGTCGGCGGGGATGTCGTATTCGTCGCAGATCGCCTCGACCAGTCGCGAGAAGTAGCGACTCCGGCCACCGGCCCACGGGCTGATCGCGCCGCCGGCGACCGTCGCCTCGGGATCGGGCACGACGAGCTGCGGATCGACCTCGAACACCGTGCCGAGACCGTCGCAGTGGGTGCACGCGCCGTAGGGCGAGTTGAACGAGAAGTTGCGGGGGGCGAGCTCCTCGAACGACTTCCCGTCGGAGGGCCGGGAGAGATGCTGGCTGAAGACGATCGTCTCGTCGGGGCCCTTGCCCTCCTTCTTCACGATCTGCATCTCGGCGAGGCCGCCCGTGAGCGTGAGCGCCGTCTCGATCGAGTCGGTCAGGCGACGCTCGATTCCGTCGCGCAGCACCAGCCGGTCGACCACGACCGACACGTCGTGGGTTTCGTAGCGTTCGAGCTCGAGTTCGACCTCTTCGCCCAGCTCGATCAGTTCGCCGTCGACGATGGCGCGGGCATAGCCCTGGGTGGCGAGATCCTGGAGCATCGTGTCGTAGGTGCCCTTGCGGCCCCTCACGACCGGTGCGAGCACCTGGAAACGTGTGCCCTCCTCCATGGCGAGGATCTTGTCGACGATCTGCTGCGGGGTCTGGCGGACGAGTTCCTCGCCCGTCTCCGGATCATGGGGCACACCGATGCGCGCGAACAGCAACCGCAGGTAGTCGTAGACCTCGGTGACGGTGCCGACGGTGGACCGCGGGTTGCGCGAAGCACTCTTCTGGTCGATCGAGATGGCCGGCGACAGACCCTCGATGAAGTCGACGTCGGGCTTGTCCATCTGGCCCAGGAACTGGCGGGCGTAGGCGCTCAGCGACTCGACGTAGCGACGCTGTCCTTCGGCGTAGATCGTGTCGAAGGCGAGTGACGATTTTCCGCTGCCGGACAGACCGGTGAAGACGATGAGCTTGTCGCGCGGCAACTCGAGGTCGACGTTGCGGAGGTTGTGTTCGCGGGCGCCCTGGATGACGAGTCGATCGGCCACCGCGGCACTCTATCGGGACGGTGACGCCGAACACGTGTTCGTTGTCACCCGTCTGCGATCAGGCCGGGACCAGCTCCTCGAGGACGTAGGTTCCCGCCCCCAACCAGGGCACGGCGTGGACCGAACCGGAGGTCCAATCGGCGAGGTCGGCATGGCCGGCGGCGTCGTTCCACCGTCGGCCGCACGGCTCGTCGTCGCACGTGCCCCGATGCAGGAGCCAGACGGTCTCCCCCGGCGCACTCTGCCGGGCGACGGCGAGCGCATCGACCACGTCGTCGGCCCGATCGGCCCGCAGCCAGCGTCGGTCGAGCACATCGGCCGCGACCTCGCGCGGGAAGTGGGCGTTGGCGCTGATCACGATGTCGTCACCGGCGATCTCGAGCACGCCGTCACGGATGTCGGCGATGCCGTTGGTTCGCTCGACGTGCCACACGAGCCCCAGCGCCGCGATCGCCACGGTGCAGGCCAGCGCAGCCACCGCGGCGGGGTGGCGTAGGTCACGCCGTTCGAACTCGGCCGACGCGACCACGGCCATCACGGCAGCGGGGAGCAACAGGTAGCGTCCACCCCATTGGGCCGCCAGCGACCCGGTCCACTGGGTGGCGACGACCGCGACGACGGCCAGTGCGGCGAGGATCACCAGGCGTCGGCCGTCGCGTCGAGCAAGAACCGGCGCGGCGGCGGCGAGCGGGAGCGCGGCGAAGGCGCCGGGGACGAAGCCGGTGCCGACCAGCACGACGCGGATGGCGACACAGGCGGCCGCGAGGACGATGCCGATGCGGGTCAGGGACTCGTCGTCACGACGCCAGCCGAGGGCGGCGAGGGCCAGACCGACGAATACCCCGAGGCTCATCACGATCTCGGCCGGACCGAGCGCCGTGTAGAGGCTGATGGTCGTCAGCACGCCGTCGTGGAGACGTTCACCGAGGTCGCTGCCGGCCGAGCCCGCCTGACTGAGGCTCCGCCCGCCGAGTGACTGGCCGAGCACCTGCTTGTCGAACTGGTAGGTCGCGAACGCGATGCCCAGGCACGCAACCCCGGCGATCGACGCCGCAACGAGGTGGCGAACGAGTTCGCGCCGGTCCCGACGGAGTTCCGGCCGAGCGAGTTCCGACAGCCACACGAGGGCGAGGAGGGCCCCGGTCTCGCGGCGCAGGATGAACGCCAGCCCGAAGAGTGCCCCGGTGATCAGGGCCTGTCGGCCGGTGGGGTGACGCCGGATCAGCACGACCGTCCAGAGCGCAACGGCGAGCGCCGGCGCGTGTTCCCACTGGTCGGTGCCGTAGAAGGTGAGGGGCGACGCCGCACCGATCACCCAGAATGCGAGGCGACCGGTCGGCGCACCGAGCTGGCGGGCCAGCGCCGCAGCAGCCAGCGCGCCGACGGGGACGGCGAGCAGCGACAGCGCCAGCGCACCGAGGTCGCCGCCGACCCGGGATCCGGCGGAGGAGATCGACGGCATGACCGCGCTGGTCGCCTGGATCCAGCCCTGGCTTGTGCGCGTGGTGTTGTAGAACGGGTGATGGTCACCGAGCGGGTCGGCGTCCGACGCCCAGTATCCGAGGTCGACGCCGGACAGGCCCTGGTCAGAGATGTTCTCGACGGTGGCGAGCTTCCCGCCGGCATCGGACCCGGAGTTCGCCGACGGATCGCCGAGAAGGGCAACGGCGAGCACCAGGACCAGCACCGCAACGACCTCGAGCCAGCGGACGGCACCAGACGGCGCTTCCGGTGCCTCGGATGGTGCGGTCGGGCGCGTGTCGGTCAGCACGCTCCCCCATCGGCACGGCGGCCGGGATCTGGAGGACCACTAGCGCATCTCGCGCAACTCGCGCTTGAGGTCCTTGATCTCGTCGCGCAAGCGGGCCGCGTACTCGAAGCGGAGGTCGACGGCGGCGTCGTGCATCTCTCCCTCGAGCGTGCGGATGAGGCGCTCCAGCTCGTCCTCGGGCAGGTCGCTGAGGTCCTCGGTGGCCCGCCGCTTGGCCCCGAGCTCGGACAGCGCTTCGGGCACCGGCGCCCGGTCGGCGGCCGGGCGGATCATCGAGAGGATGTCGGTGATCTCCTTGCGGATCGACGTGGGGTCGATGCCGTGCTCGGCGTTGTAGGCCTCCTGCACGCCACGGCGACGCATGGTCTCCGAGATCGCCCGCTGCATCGAGTCGGTCATCTGGTCGGCGTACATCACCACCTGGCCGGCGACGTTACGCGCCGCACGTCCGATCATCTGGATGAGCGAGGTCTCGCTGCGCAGGAAGCCCTCCTTGTCGGCATCGAGAATGGCGACCAGGGAGACCTCGGGCAGGTCGAGTCCCTCCCGGAGAAGGTTGATGCCCACGAGCACGTCGAACTCGCCGAGCCGCAGATCGCGGAGGATCTCGATGCGCTGGATGGTGTCGACCTCGCTGTGGAGGTAGCGCACCTTCACGCCGAGTTCGAGCAGATAGTCGGTGAGGTCCTCGGCCATCTTCTTGGTGAGTGTCGTGATGAGCACCCGCTCCTGGCGTTCGACCCGCCCTTGGATGAGCTCCTGGATGTCGTCGATCTGGCCCTTGGTGGGCTTGACGATGACCTCGGGATCGATCAGGCCGGTCGGGCGCACGATCTGCTCGACGACCTGGGTCGACCGCTCGAGCTCGTAGGCCCCGGGGGTGGCCGAGAGGAACACCACCTGGTTGAGCCGGTCCATGACCTCTTCGAAGCGCAGGGGCCGGTTGTCGGCGGCCGACGGCAGGCGGAAGCCGTGTTCGATCAGGGTGAGCTTGCGGCTGCGGTCGCCCTCGTACTGGCCGTGGAGCTGGGGCACGGCGACATGGGACTCGTCGATGACCATCAGGAAGTCGTCGGGGAAGTAGTCGATCAGGGTGTAGGGCGGGTCGCCGGGACCGCGGCCGTCGATCGGCCCCGAGTAGTTCTCGATGCCGTTGCAGTAGCCGACCTCCTGCATCATCTCGAGGTCGTACTCGGTGCGCATGCGCAGGCGCTGCGCCTCGAGCAACTTGCCCTCATTCTCGAACTGGGCGAGCTGCTCCCCGAGCTCCTTCTCGATACGGGTGATCGCCGCCTGCATGCGCTGCTCGCTCGTGGCGTAGTGCGTGGCCGGGAACACCACCAGCTCGTCGAGGGTGTCGAGCCGCTCACCGGTGAGCGGGTCGACCACGGTGATCTGCTCGACTTCGTCACCGAAGAGCTCGACGCGCACCGCGGTCTCGTCGTAGGCCGGGTGGATCTCGATCGTGTCGCCCCGCACGCGGAACTTGCCCCGCACGAGGTTCATGTCGTTGCGTTCGTACTGGAGGTCGACCAGGCGGCGCAGGATGGATCGCTGGTCGTGCTCCTCGCCCTTGCGGACCACCAGCAGCTGGGTCTCGTACTCCTCGGGTGAACCGAGGCCGTAGATGCACGACACCGACGCGACCACGATGGTGTCGCGGCGGGTCAGCAGCGACGAGGTGGCAGAGTGCCGCAACCGGTCGATCTCGTCGTTGACCGAGGAGTCCTTTTCGATGTAGGTGTCGCTCGAGGGCATGTAGGCCTCGGGCTGGTAGTAGTCGTAGTAGCTGACGAAGTACTCGACCCGGTTCTCGGGGAAGAACTCCTTGAGTTCGTTGGCCAGCTGGGCGGCCAGGGACTTGTTGGGGGCGAGGACCAGGGTGGGCCGCTGCACCTGCTCGATGGTCCACGCGATGGTGGCGCTCTTGCCCGACCCGGTGATGCCGAGCAGCGTCTGGAAACGATCGCCCCGCTCGATCCCCTCGGACAACAGCTTGATCGCGGCCGGCTGGTCGCCCGCCGGCACGAAGCCGGAGACGACCTTCAGGGGCGTGCGGTCGGAGGGAACGGTCACGGGCGCCATCGCGCCAACCTACCGAGGGCCTGTGACACCCGGCGTCTCCCCTCGCCGCCCAAGCCCACGTCTCCCCCACCACCCAACCCCGAACTTGATGGAGTTGACCACCGCACAGGTGGTCAACTCGCCTCAGTTTCGGGGGGTTTTGGGGTGGGGCAGGGTCGTGATCCAGGACCAGACGAACGAGATCTGGGGTTCGAGCTCCTCGAGGGTGCCCGAGTTGTCGATCACGCGATCGGCGACCGCCCTCCGGGCCGCCCGGGTCGCCTGATTCTTGATCCGGGCCTCGGCGTCCTTCTTCGAGAACCCGCGGAACTTCACGAGGCGCTGCACGGCCAGCGCAGGGTCGATGTCGACCACGATGATGCCGGCGAGGTTCGCGTACTGATCAGCGATGGACTGCCCGTCGGCGCGCACGAGCAGCGGAATGTCGAGCAGCACGACGGCATCGGTGCCCTCGACCTCCTCGCGTCGGCGCACCATCTCCGTGCCCACCGCCGGGTGCACGATCGCGTTCAGGGCCTTCAGCTCGGCCTCGTCGCTGAACGCGATCCTTGCCACCGCGGCGCGATCGAGCGAACCGTCCTCGGCGACGATCTTCTCCCCCCAGCGCTCGACCATCGCCTCGAACACGGGCTCGCCCGGTTCCTGGAGCTCGCGCACGATGCGGTCGGCGTCGATCAGCACCGCCCCTCGGGCCACCAACCCGTCGGCCACGGTCGACTTGCCGCTGCCGATCCCCCCTGTCAGTCCGATCTCGATCACGGGCCGGACGGTAGCCCGCGACCGGTCGAGGAAAGAACCCCAGAACGCAGAAAGCAGGACCACCCGTGAGCAGCCCTGCTTTCCTCACGTCACAGGGCACCCCGCCTCGTGAACGTGCGTCGACGGGAAGATCAACCGTCGAACGTCCCTCCGCCCGCGATCACCACGCGGTCCGCGGACTCGTCGACACGGTCGCCCTCACCGTCACCAGCGGCCGAGACACCGGCCAGGGCGACGAGGAGGACGAGCGAAGCAACGAGGATGTACTCGACGAGCGTTGCACCCCGGTCACCGGTGCCGGTCCGTTGAGTTTCGTCAGAATGCCGACGGTTCATGGGTGGACTCCGGTCGAAGTGTCACTCGTCATATGCGTTTTCGTCAGGCCGAGTCGGACCCTGCATAGACCATTCGGCCCAATTCTCGAGTCAGGTTCGTGCATCGGACCGGCGGGACTACTCGAGCGAGACGATCCCCATACGGACCGCCTGGAGCACGGCTTGCGTGCGATCCCGGGCGTCGAGCTTCTGGTAGATCGAGGCCAGGTGGTTCTTCACCGTCTTCTGGCTGATGTACATCTGTTCGGCGACCTCGGAGGTCGAGCAGCCGTCGGCGATGAGCTGCAGCACTTCCTCTTCGCGCTTCGTGACGATGCGGTCCTCACGAGACGGCGCCATGTCGAGCTTGCGGACTTCGTCGAGCATCGAGGCGGCGAGCTGCGGAGAGAGCGCAGTGTCACCGTTGGAGGCCATGCGCACGGCATCGGCGATCTCCTCGGTCGAGCAGTCCTTGACGAGGTAGCCGCAGGCGCCGGCCCGGATGGCGTTGGCGAGCACGTCCTGATCGGCGTGCATCGTCAACATGACGACCTTGGTGCCGGGCACCGAGGCCCGCACCTGCCGACATGCTTCGACACCGTCCATCTCGGGCATCGACACGTCCATGAGGACCACGTCGGGGGTGAGGGCGTACGCCATGTTCACCGCCTCGAGACCGTCGCGGGCTTCGCCCACGACGTCGAATCCGTGCTCCGACATGGAGCGGCTGAGTCCCTCCCGGAGCATCCGGTGGTCATCGGCGAGCATCAATCGAATGGTCATCGTGCCTGATTTCCTCGATATCGCGACGACCGGAATGATCGTCGTGTGTCCAAGGGCCCTCTCCGGCCCGACTTTCCATCGGTCGAATGACCCGGTTCATTAGGTATCCCGGCCCGACGCGCCCACGCAGCGTGACGAGCGGCGGTCGATTCGGCGCCGGTCATGGTCGACGACCGGCGTTGCGATCGGCGGGCAGGAAGCAGCGCACGACCGTTCCGCGGCCCTCTTCGGAGTGCACTTCGAGCGTGGCGCCGATTGATGACGCCCGCTCGCGCATGCCCATGATCCCGTAGGAGTCGAGGCGCCCGGCCTTGCCGGCCGGGAAGCCCTTGCCGTCGTCGGCGATCTCGAGCGCGCCGGCTTCGCCGTCGCAGCGCCACCGCACGGCCACGCCCCGGGCCTCGGCGTGGCGCTCGACATTGACGAGTGCCTCCTGCGCGATGCGCCACATCTCTCGTTCCTGGAGCAGCGGCAGGCGGTTGCCGCTGCGGTCGGCGTAGACACGGATGTCGAGGTCGGTGCGCTCCATCAGTCGGGCACTGAACTGTTCGAGGACCTCGCCGATCTCGAGCTGATCCGACACATCGGTACGTAGGTCGTAGAGCGTGTCGCGCACCTCGCCGATGACGCCACGAAGATCGCCCCGCAGCTGTTCGAGCGACGCGCCGAGTTCCTCGCCCTTGTTCTCCTTGCTCACCAAACGGTCGAGTTCGAAGGCGAGGTACGCGAGGGACTGGCCGATGTTGTCGTGGAGGTCGCGGGCGATGCGGGTGCGTTCCTCGTCGGCGCCGACCGTGCGAAGCCGGCTGAACCAGCGCGCATTGTCGATGGCGAGGGCGACGGGTTCGACGAATCCGTTCAGCAGTTCGACGTCGCGACGGCCGAAGGCATTGGGCTGACGTGACTCCACCGCAAGAAGGCCGATGATCGAACCGCGTGCCGGCAGGACCGTGTAGATGCCCGACGACGAGGTCGGCGAGATGCCGGGCCCACGCGGCTGCGACAGGTCGGGCTCCTCGATCATGCGATTGCTCGACATCGCGTCCATCAGCGGCCGCGGCAGTTCGGTCGGCCCGAGTCGTGACGGCAACACTGCGCCCTCACGGCGGATCACCTGCCAACTGGCGTCGGTGTCGTCGAACACCAGGATGGCGACGGCGTCGAAGTCGACGAGTCCCCGGAGGCGGGCGACGGTGGTGTCGAGCACATCGGCGAGGTCGAGCGACGCCGGCAGTGTCTGCGCCACCCGGTGCAGGGAGAACAGCAGTGCGTTGGCGTCCGACAGCCGATCCAGTCGGTCGAGCGCGAGCGAGTGTTGGTGGTCGGCCTCACCGCTGATGCGGCGGGCGTAGCCGGCGACCACACCGACGAGGAGCAGCACCGCCGACCACTGCAGGGTGATGCGGAGATCCTGGAGTTCGTACCCGGGCTGCGCGGCGTCGCCCAAGCTGATCGCGAGCGCTGCGCCGATGGCGATGCGCAGACCGAAGCCGAAGCCGCGGGCGAAGCCGGCGACGATGATCGCCGTCATCAGCGAGAAGACGAAGGGCGATTCCCAGTAGTCGGTGGCGGCGACCGCGCCGACGTGGAGCCCGATCTCGAGAATGACCTGGGCGAGCGAGCGGAGGTCGCCGGTGTAGCGAAGGGGGCTGATGGTGCGGATGACCGTGTAGCTGACCAGGGTCGTGCACCAGAGCACGATCTCCCAGTCGGAGTTCACGAACGCCGAAGCCGAGAGCGCCAGCGACACGGCGGTCATGCCCCACCGGATGGCCAGGATGGCGGGCGCGAACGCGGCGACGCGGTCGACGCGGTCGGGGATCGTCGGCCCCGGGGTCGAGGTCTCGTAGCCATCGCTGGCCCGACCGATGCGGGCCAGCGGGCGCAACCAGGAGGACGCCCGATGACTCGACGGCCGGCGCAGACGTGCTGCGTCGGCCGATGACGCCTTCGACGGCGTCGTGAGGTCACTCATGAGATCCACGGGTCACCCATCGGCAGTTGTCGAGAGTTGGCAAGGCATTCGGCCGGCCATCGCCGGTCAGCAGGCCGCATGGTCCGGGGCGCAGAGCACGATCCAATCATCGTCACTCCACACCTCCTTCCAGTCGGCGACCTCGGTCGCGAGCTCGACGAGCACACCGTCGCGGGGCCAGACGATGGCCTCCGCGTCGTAGCGATCGAGTACCTCCTGCCACCGCGGGGCGCCGTCGAGCAGATCGAGGTAGTCCTCGACCAGCGAGGCGTCGTGGAGCTCGAACCGATCGTCGATCCAGGTGGCGCCGGCGTCGCCGTAGCGCAGATCGAGATAGTTGCCCACGAAGTCCTGGTGGATGATCCGGGTCTCCCCCGGCACGAGACCGAGGTCGTCCTCCATGGCAGTGAACGCATCCTCCGGGTAGCGATCGACATCGACCTGCGAGCGCCCGAGGGCCAGGGCCGGGAGCACGATCAGCATGACGGCGGCGGCGACGCACCCGAGGCGGATCGCGTCGCTGGTGCGGTCGGCCCTGAGCGGGCCGAGCGCGGGCAACCCGCGCGCCGCGACGGGCAGCATCACCAGGCTCGCCAACGCGATGTTGCGCTGGCCGGCGAGCGCAGCGGCCAGGAAGATCATCGTCGGGAACGCGTCGCGCCACCGACCACTGCGCACCAGCGCCGCGATCGCAGCGAGACTCAGCAACAGGAACGCCCGGGTCCACAGTGAGTCGAACGACGGTGATTGCCACTCGACGATGTTCGAGAGCACCTCTTGGCGGCCCAACAGGTCGAGCGGGAAGAGCAGCATCGCCGGACCGTAGGGATTGACCACACCACCGACCAGCATTCCGAGGCCCATGGTGACGAAGATCCGAAGTTCGGCCCGCACGTCGTCTCGATCGATCGCCCCGCCGGCCGCTCGCGCGGCCAGATAGACGAGCGCCAACGGCCAACTGCCGTGAACGTTGATCCACAGGGCCCCGATCACGAACATCCACCGGGCCCGGGCGTCGCCCTCGACGGCCAGCATCATCGCCGCGAAGAACACGAACGCGAACAGGAGCGGACGCTCGGTCCAGCTCACATGACCGATCGCGAGGAAGGGCAACATGATCGCGACGCGGGTGAGCAGCGACGACGACGAGCGGGTGAGGTGCCACGCCAGCGCGGCGAGCACTGCACCGAGGAGCGCAGTGAGCAGGCGGAGGCCATGGAAGCCGGCGACCTCGTCGACGAGTCCGTAGACGAGCGATGCCAGCCACGACTGGACCACGACCGACTCGCCGGCCGACGTCCATGTGAAGACGTCCTGACGGACGATGCCGGTGTCGAGCATCTCCCGGCCGGTCGCGAGATGCGTGAGGAAGCTGTTGTCCGAGATCCGGCTCGCGCCGAACCCGAGGCCGATCAGCGCCGAGGCGAGGCCGACGAAGACACCCAGATCGAGACGGGCGCGGGAAGCGCGTCGCGACGTCGACGGGTCATCGTCGACCACTCCGGTGGGCGGCGTGTCGGTCGACTCGGTGATGGTCATGCTCGCCCTCGAGATGTGGGAGCCGACCGGCTCAGAAGTTGTTCATGATCCGGATGGCGGCCGGACCGAGCACCACGGTGAACAGGGCCGGAAAGATGCAGAACACCATCGGGATGAGCATCTTCACCGGGGCCTTGCCGGCCTTCTCCTGCGCGATCTGGCGGCGCTTGATGCGCATCTCCTCGGCCTGCGAGCGGAGCACGCGACCGATGGAGACACCGAACGTGTCGGCCTGGAGGATGGCGAGTACGAAGCTGCGGATCTCGGGCACCTCGATACGGGCGTCCATGGCTCGCATCGACTCCGACCGGGTCGAACCGGCCCGAACCTCGCCGAGCATCCGGTTGAACTCCTCGCTGAGGGCACCCGGCACCGCAGCGATCGTTCGCTGGAGCGCCTGCTCGAAGCCGAGGCCGGCCTCCACCGAGATCACAAGCAGGTCGATGACGTCGGGCAGCCCCTTGAGCACACTCTTCTGACGGTCCTCGACCGCCCGGTTCAGCTTGGCGTCGGGCCCCAGCAGAAGCGCCAGGACGAACAGTCCGCAGCCGCCGAGCTGGGTGATGCCGGACCGGCCGAGCGGGTTCCAGATGTACCAGAACCAGAACGCGGCTGGCACGAGGACCACGGTGACGACGCGGATCGCGAGGAAGCGGTCGATCTGTTGAGCCGAGGGGCGTCCCGACAGCACGAACTTGTGGCGCACGCCGTCGACGTAGCCGACCGGCGTCAACCGCCGACCGACATTTGTGAGCGCTCCGAGAATCGGGAGGAACGCGCGCTGAGCCAGCGGATTCAGGAGTTCCTGGTCGCGGACCGACTCGACCTCGTAGTCGTCGAGGGCCCGCAGGGAGTCGCGCACCACTGACTTCTCGTGGGCTTGCGATGCGACCGCCCAGATGGCGAGCGCGACACCGCCGCCGAGAAGGGCAGATGCAACAAGGGGAGAAAGCTCGATCACGATGTCCTCAGATCTCGATGGCGATGATCTTCTTCATCCATGCGAACCCGACGAGTGCCGCGATGATGGAACCACCCAGCAGCACCTTTCCGAGTCCGTCGGTGAAGAGCGTTTCGATGTATTCGGGGTTGATGGCCCACATGGCGGCGCCGAGGCCCATCGGGAGGAGTCCGAGCACGATGGCGCTCATCTTTCCTTCGGCAGTCAGCGTGGCGACGTCACGGCGGAGGCGCTCACGTTCGGTCATGGTGTCGGCGACCGTCAGCAGGAGCTCGGACAGGTTGCCGCCGACCTCGCGCTGGATCTTCACGGCCATGACGGCCCAGGCGAAGTCCGGCGAGTCCATGCGTTCGGCCGAGGCATCCATGGCGTCCTCGAGAGGCCGACCGAGCTGGGCTTCGGTGACGATGCGCCGGAGCTCGCTGCCCATGGGATCCTCGATCTCCTTCGAGACCGCCTCGACACCCTGGAGGAACGAGTAGCCGGCCTTCAGGGTCGACGACAGGAGATTCAACGTGTCGGGCAGCTGCGACATGAACGCCTTCTGCCGGCGCGACGCCTTGAAGCGCACGAAGAAGCCCGGGAAGAGTCCGCCCATGACGGCGAAGACGAGCATGCCGGGCAGCGAGCCGGTGAAGAAGAAGCCGAAGACGATGAAGGCCGCGAAGATTCCGGCGGCGGCGGTGAGCGCCTCGCCGCCGCGCAGCGGCAGGTCCGCGCGCTCGAGCGTCGACTCGAGCCGGGTCAGGAAACCCTGGCGTTCGGCCAGGCCCTCGGTGAGCTCGTACGCCCGCTTGAGAAGCGTGTTCCCCGACGCGGCCTCGTCCGCTTCCGCGGCCGCCGCGTTGCTGTGGGGATCGTTGTAGGCCTGCAGCACGCTGGTCAGCGTGGACTCGTCCTTCTGCACCAGCTGGACCACTGCGAAGGCGCCGAGGCCGGCGGCGAGCGCCCCGAACAACAAGCCGACCAGTCGTCCGGCATCGCCGTCGAAGAAGCCGAAGCCCGGCACGCCCGTGGCGCCGAGTTCGACGAAAGGCGCCAGCGCCGTGCCGGCACTCGTCGAGCCCGGGGCGTAGGTGGCCCGGATCGTCGTGTCGTCGAGTGTCAACGCGATCTGGTTGTTCTCCGCCAGCGTTTCGGACGTGAAGGGGATCATCCACGTGCTGTTGACGACCTGCGAGACAGAGGCGCCGTAGCCGGCGATCTCCTCCGGCACGTCGGTGGCCGCGAACGCCCCGCCGTAGGTGGACTGGACCAGCGCCTGCATGGCTCCGACCACGGTCTCGGTCGACGCCACGGCGAAGGCGGATGCATCGGCCGCCTGGACGGCACCGCGGGCACCGCTCGCCGTTGCGACCGAACCGCCGTCGATGGCACCGGCGAAGACGATGACGTTGGTCGTGCCGGGTCCGGTGCCCTCGAGCTCGAGCGCAGCCCCACGAATGGAGTCGTAGAGCAGGCTGCCGCCCGCCGCGGTCACGATCGAATCGACGATTCCGCCGGTGCGTTCGTGGTCGTTGTTCAGACCGACACGGAGGCGCGGGGCGCCACCGCTGGTCCAGACCTGGATCTCCTCGTTTTCGCCGGCGTTGGCGATGTAGGCCGAGGCCGCCTCGAGGAAGGACGGCAGGTACTCGTCGCTGGCGCCGCTGTTGTCGATCACGATGGCGGTCTGGATGGGCAGCGTCGTCTGGGCGATCGCCCGGGGCGCGCTCGTTTCGGCATCCTGGCCGCCGATCTTCACGCCGACCTCGGTCGGCGCCTCGCCGGAGCGCACGAGCACGTACGACCCGTCGAGGTCGACGGTGTCGACGAGCAACAGCTCCGGCGGCGTGACCGGTGCGGCTTCGGTGTCGTCCTGGGCGGCGGCGATCGAGACCTGGAGCAAGCCCGCGAGGAGCAGCACCACGGTCAGCAGCGCCGCCACACCGCGGGACCGCTTCCGGCCCGGTGAGGGGTGGAGGAAGTTGCTCACTGTGCGACCATGCCCCCGCCGTTGGGCTGGAAGGTCTCCGGGCCGAGGCGGATGCCTTCGGCGGTGAGCTTCTCAGCGAACTTCGGACGGATCCCGGTGGGCTTGAGAATCCCCCGATAGCGGCCGTTGTCGTCGACACCGGCGCTGAAGTCGAACAGGAAGATGTCCTGAAGGGTGATCACGTCGCCTTCCATGCCCTGTACCTCGGTGATGTGGGTGATGCGACGGGAACCGTCACGCAGCCGAGCGATCTGGACGATCACGTCGATGGCCGACGCCATCTGCTCACGGATGGCTCGCACCGGGAGGTCGAAGCCGGCCATGAGGGTCAGCGTCTCGAGACGGCTGAGCGTGTCTCGCGGCGTGTTGGCGTGGACCGTGGTGAGCGAGCCGTCGTGGCCCGTGTTCATCGCCTGGAGCATGTCGAGCGCCTCGCCGGCACGACACTCACCGACGACGATGCGGTCGGGGCGCATACGCAGCGAGTTCTTGACGAGGTCACGGATGGTGACCGCTCCGCGACCCTCGATGTTCGGCGGACGGGTCTCCATGCAGAGGACGTGGTCCTGGTGGAGCTGGAGTTCCTTCGCATCCTCGACCGTGACGATGCGCTCGGTCTCGGGGATGAAGGACGACATGACGTTGAGCGTCGTGGTCTTACCGGTACCGGTACCACCGGAGACGATGATGTTGAGACGACCGACCACGCAGGCCTGCAGGAAGCGGGCGGCGTTGGCGTCCATCGTGCCGAACCGGATGAGGTCGTCGACCTGCAGCGGATCGGCCTTGAACTTACGAATGGTGAGGAACGGTCCACCGATGGTGAGGGGGTGGATGATGGCGTTCACACGGGAGCCGTCGGGAAGACGGGCGTCGCACATCGGCGTCGACTCGTCGATGCGACGACCGACCTGGCCGACGATCTTGTCGATGATGCGGCGCAGGTGCGCCTCGTCGACGAAGGTCACCGGGTCCTTGGTCAGCTTGCCGTTGCGTTCGACGTAGACCGAGTCGGGACCGTTGACCATGATTTCCGAGACATCGTCGTCTCGCAGCAGTGGGTCGATGGGTCCGTAGCCGAGGATGTCATCGGAGACGTCCTGGATCAGCTGGGCCTTGTCCGACGCCGACAGCGGTGCCCGCTCGAGGGCGAGGGCCTGGTGCAGCTGCTCGTGGACCTTCTTGCGGAGGTCCTCTTCGGAGAGCCGGCTGTCGTAGAGGATCGGACCGAGTTCCTCGATCAGGCTGTGGTGGATCCGCTGCCGGAGCTCGTCGAGCACCGGGTCACGGCGCGCCGCCGCACCGCCGGCCTTCGCTGCGGTCGCAGCGGCCAGACCGCCGGGGGGTCCACCGGCCGAGCCGCCGGCGGCAGGCGCGGCGCCACCGCCGTCGTCGGAACCCTGCTGGACCTCGTGGAGACGCTTGTAGAGACTCATGATTGCTGCATTCCTCCCGAGCAGTGCCGGATGTGGGGTTCGGATTCAGTGCGGTATCAGGTGGCCGGCGCATGACGCCGGGCCGGGTAGTGCGATTTCGTGGGGGCTACTTCTTGCGGCCCTTGCCGCCAGCGACGGGTAGGAACATCGAGGCGAGATCCTCGAGCGACTTGGCGACGCCCGAGCGCGGTGCGCTCTGGACCACCGGCACCCCCCGGTTGACCGATTGGGGTACGACGATGTCGCTCGGGATCAGGATGTCGGCGCTCACCTGGAGCGTGCGCTCGACCTCGGTGACATCGAGCTTCACCTTCGAGTTGGCCCGGTTCAGCACGAGATGGAGCTTCTCCATCGGCGTGTTCAGCAGGCGCAGGGTCTGCAGGCCGATCTTCACGTTCTTGATGTTCGGGATGTCCATACCGGCGACGAGGAGGACCTCGTCACTGATCTCGATCATTCCGAGCACCACGTCGTTGAAGTAGGCGGGGGTGTCGACGATGACGTGCGAGCAGAAGCGACGGAGCACTTCCACGATCTGCATCATTTCCGTGGCACCGATCTGGTCGGCGAATGCCGGCTCGAGCGGTGCGGGAAGGATCAGCAGGCCCGAGGACTCGTGCGTCACCAGGAGGTTCTGCAGGAGGCTCGCGTCGAGGCGGTCGAGTGAGCTGACCGCGTCGACGATGGTGTGCTGCGGCGAGAGCTTGAGCATCACCGCGATGTCGCCGAACTGCAGATCGGCGTCGACCAGGCAGACCGGCTTGTCCGATCGCTGGGCCAGCGTGACCCCGAGGTTCGTGGCGATCATGGACTTGCCGGCGCCACCCTTGGTCGAGAAGACCGTGATGACCTGGCCGAGCTCGCCGTCGTCCTCGAAGAGCTCGTCGCCCGCCACCGGTGCCGAGGGCACCGATGCCAGGTTGGACGTGACTCGGCCGATGGCCTCGGTGAGCTGCTGGCCGTCGGCGGGCGACGCGAGGACGTCCTTGACGCCGGATCGCAGCGCCTGCTGGAGGAGATTGGTCGTGAGTTCCTCGGCGACCAGGATCGCCCCGATCTCACGATGAGCCTGGATGACGCGTTCGACCGTGTTGAGCGTGCCGTCGACGGCACAGCTCGGGCCGAGGACCATCACGATCGGCTCGCCGTTGAGGTAGGGGATCAGATCCTCGACCAGCGGGAAGTGGCTGACATCGCTGCCCAACGCAGCAACGATGCGGTTTCGGGCAACATCATCCGGTTCGATGACCACGAGGTTGACCGAGGGAGTGGCGGTCGAGCCCCGGAAGCCGTCCGCCGAGGCGGCCGTTTCCGGGACCAACGATTCGCCCTCAGCTCCGAGCGCGGGGGCCGCGTCGGCGCTGGTGTCGTCGGTGAAGAAGCTCGACATCGGGGTCACTCTCCGCTTTCGGCCCAGATCAGGGCGCAATGGCCATTGATGAAGTCGGTGAAGGCATCGGCGCTCTCGGACTCGTCGGCGACGGTGTCGCTGTCGCCTTCGATGAAGCCGTCCGGGCCGTAGGGGGTGCCACATCCGGCGATCTCAGCCGGTGTGCGGTTGCCGATCAGCTCGGCGGTCAGTGCGGGCAGCGGCTCGAGTTCGTAGTCGTCGGGCAGCAACGTCAGGTAGACGTCGGACGGTTCGACCGAAGCGAGGAGCTGAGCGGCCTCGTTGGGCACCATGAAGGTGATGGTGCCGCCCTGCGGCGTCAGCGCCGTCTGGGTACCGTCGGCCCCGGTCTGCAACTGCTGACGGGCGCCGATGGCCAGGATCTCGATCCGCTGGTAGACGTAGCGAGCCGGCTGGGAGAACGTGCAGTACTCCTCGTCGCTGACCGTGGCCCCGAACGAGTTGTTGTCCGGGTCGGTGGCGCCGTCTTCGATCGGCGCCTCGCCCTCGGCGGGTGTCGGCGCAGCGTCCTCGGTGGTGCAGCTGCCGTCGTGGTTCACCATCAGGTTCACCTCGTCGCCGGGCTGGAGGTAGCCGCCGACCGCTCGGATCGTGTCGACCTCCATCGAGAAGGCGACGTTGCCCGAGGGGATCTGGTCACGCAGCGACTGCGTCAGGACCGTCGGGTCGATGAAGAGTCCGGCGACGATGATCTGGTTGCGAGGGATGTCGCCGCCGGCAACGAGCCCGGTGATGGGATCGGTGTTGTCCGGCGAGATGAACGTCGACGGGCGGATCTTCAGCGGGACCTCGCTGCGCTCCACCGATTCGAGGGCCTGCGCAACGGGGGTTCCCTTGGGGATGTCCGCCGTTGCGATCAGCACTTCGACCGGCTGAGCGTCGTCGTAGACATCGCGTTCGATGCCTCGTACGTAGTTGAGCAACGCGATGCCGGCAAAGATGCCGACGCCGATCGCAGCGATAAGGATGAGTGTCTTCCGGGAACTCACGGGAACCTCGTTGGTGAGAGAGTGACCTTCTGCGGTCCCCCTGTCGGATGCGCCGTCTCGTAGTTGAGGCGTTTGGCCCGGTACTTCGGTCCCGGTGCGCGACCGACGTCAGGGGCCTCCCTCTCAACGGCGTTCCGCTGTGGGTTCTTGATGAGAACGCGAAACGGGCGCCCCGTTGGGGCGCCCGTTCGGTGGAGTGTGTCGGCCCGGAGGCCGAGTGCTCAGGTTTCCTCGGTCGATTCCTCGGCCTCGGTGCCCTCGGCAGCCGCCTCGGCCACCGGGACTTCCTCGACCACTTCGACCTCTTCTTCGACGTACTCGTACTCGATCTCGTTGCCGTGCTCGTCGGTTCCGGTCTCGGTCGTACCGGGCACCGGCGCATCTTCGCCGGCCTCCGCGTAGTACTCCTCCCAGGCCTGCTGGCCCTCGGAGCTGGTGTCGTCGCCCATGTAGTTGCCCTCGGCGTCGTACGCATGATCACCGAAGTGCTCCTGGTACTCGGCGGCAACCTGGCCACCCTCGGCGGCCTGCTTGATCGACAGGCTGATGCGACGGCGCTGGAGGTCGAGATCGATGATTTTGACCCACAGCTCCTCGCCCGGGGTGACGACCTGCTCAGGGAGGTCGACGTGGTGTGCCGACATCTCGGAGATGTGCACGAGGCCCTCGATGCCGTCGCCCACCTGGACGAACGAACCGAACGGCACGAGCTTGGTGACCCGGCCGTAGACGAGTTCGCCCACGCGGTGCGATCCGGCGAACTCCTGCCACGGATCCTGCTGCGTCGCCTTCAGCGAGAGGCTGATGCGCTCACGGTCGAGATCGACCTCGAGCACCTCGACCTCGATCTCGTCACCGACGGTGACGACCGAGCTCGGGTGGTCGACGTGCTTCCACGACAGCTCGGAGACGTGGACGAGACCGTCCATGCCGCCCAGGTCGACGAAGGCGCCGAAGTTGACGACCGACGAGACGACACCGGTGCGCTTCTCGCCCGGCTTGAGATCGTCGAGGAACGCTTCGCGCTGTTCCTTCTGGGTCTCCTCGAGCCACGCACGACGCGAGAGCACGACATTGTTGCGGTTCTTGTCGAGCTCGATGATCTTGGCCTCGAGCTCCTTGCCGACGTAGGGCTGGAGGTCGCGGACACGACGGAGCTCCACGAGCGACGCCGGGAGGAAGCCGCGGAGACCGATGTCGATGATGAGGCCGCCCTTGACGACTTCGATCACCGGGCCCTTGACCATGCCCTCGGCTTCCTTGATCTCTTCGATCTTGCCCCACGCGCGCTCGTACTGCGCACGCTTCTTGGAGAGGACGAGACGCCCTTCCTTGTCTTCCTTGGTGATGACGAGCGCTTCGATCGACTCGCCCATCGACACGACCTCGTTGGGGTCGACGTCGTTGCGAATCGAGAGTTCACGGCTCGGGATCACGCCTTCGGACTTGTAGCCGATGTCGAGCAGGACCTCGTCCTGGTCGACCCTGACGACGGTGCCCGTGACGAGCTGCCCGTCTTCCACCAGCACCATGGTGCTGGTGTAGGCCTCTTCGATGTCGACGCCACCGAGGTCGGTGTCGATGATCTGGCGAGGGGTGTAGTTGCCTTCGGCATCGAAGGTCCCGAATTGGGTCTCTTCGAGGGAGGTGTCAGTCATGTACTTTTTCTCGGGAATCGGGTTGACGCGGCGGTATCGGACCACAGTGCCCTGTCAGGAAGACAGCCTTCAAAGGCTAGCCGTGGCGATCACGAGAAACTCCGGCGACTCGACATCGGGAGGACGTGCCGTCCACTTCCCCGGTTCGACCGCGTCGAGCGAACGCACCTCGAGCCCGACGGCGGCGCACATCAGGCGCAGTTCCCGAGGCGTGAAGCAGGTGGTCCACAGGTCGGTCCCGGCGACGTTGCCCTCGGCGTCGCGGATCTCCGTGGATTCGCGATGCACGCCGCGGAGAGCGTCGAAGTCGTTGCCCTCGACGAGGTTTGCCACCTGGAGATAGGCACTGAACGCCGTGAAGACGAGCGTGCCGCCGGGCTTCAGGGCGCGGGCCATGCCGGCGAGGATCTCCAGGTCCGGGTCGAGCCGCTCCCCCGCCGCCGGGCCGCCGGCAAGGCCGAAGGCCCCCTGGCAGATCGAGATGACCAGGTCGAATTCCACGCGAAAGGGCAGGTCGCGGGCATCCTCTCGCGAGTACGTGACGCCGGCGGGGGCCTCGTTGCGGGCGACCTCGAGAAACGTCTCACTGATGTCCACGCCGTGCACGTCGTAGCCACGCCGTCCGAGCTCGTTGGCATGGCGACCGGGCCCGCACCCCACGTCGAGCACCCGAATGCCGGGCGCCAGGCCGAGCCGTTCGACCAGCGCGTCGATCTCCCGTCGGGTTCCCTTCGTGAACGAGTAGCGCAGGTACGCGGGACCCATGTGGTCGGCCAACTCCTCGAACCAGTGCCCCCTGTCGCTCACTCCCCGATTCTCCCGTTCACCCCCGTCGTTCTGGTGGACCATTCGTGCGCCTGACGCGCAATTGGTCCACCAGAACGGCGGGTTTCAGGCGGCGCGGGACTGCCGGTAGGCGGCGGCGAGGAGCTGACGCAGCTCGGCGGGAGCGTGGAACAGCTCTCGTTCCGTGACCGAGATGACCTGCAGCCCCGCTGCTCGCAGCCGTTCGCGTCGTGCGGTGTCGTGGGCGACGTCGAGCAGTGAGGAGTGGAACGGTGCCGGGTCGATCTCGACGACGATGCCGGCCTCCATGTCGACGAAATCGACGCGGCCGATCCACCGGTTCTCATCTCCCAGGTCACGCTGCTGCTCGAACGATCGATGGCCCCACGACACTGCCAACTCGCGGAAACGCCCCTCGGCGCCCGACTCCGGCGGGCGATAGTCCTCCCCTCTGGCGTTGATGTGTTCGCGCATGAGGGTGATTCCCGGTCGTCCCCGCTTCGCCAGGCAGTCGAGCATCCGCCGCAGGGACCGATGGTCGACTCTGCCCTGCGCCCACAGGCGGTCGAGCGCCCGTCCCACCCGCTTGGGATGGACCCACCGGAGGCCGGCCAGATCGAAGAGCGTTCGCGTCGGCGTGGTGACCCGGAGTCCGTCGACGTCGACCCAGTGCCAGTCGAGCAGGCAGCGCGGCTGATGCACCGTCGCGAGTCTCGGACGCCCTCCCTTGCCGGGTCGGCCGGGAGCGGTCACCCCCGCGGGCAGTGCGGTGAAGCCCGGCACGCCCCAGAGGGCAGCGGCCGAAGGGTGGGAGACCACTGCGGTGGGACCCGCCTCCAACATGGCGGCACTGAGCGCAGCCCGTTCGGTCTCGGGCGCGCCCGCCACACGGAACACCCCGTCGCCCACCTCGAGCAGCTGACCGTCCCGTCTCCGCCTGCCGATCGCTCCCGCATCGAACCCGATCTCGCGCAGCTGCCTTCGCGCGACCGTTCCGTGCTGTCGTCCAGCCAGCTCCCACACCATCTCGTCACGTTCCGTCGCCATGGCGACCGGGCTACCAACCCGGTGTGACAGCGCTCGTGTGACCCCGTGGTTCTGGTGGACTATTTGTGCGGATTTCGCACGAATAGTCCACCAGAACGACGCGGTTTCCCAGAGCGACGAGGTATGGGGTCAACCCTTGGCGTCGGCCCAGGTGTCGGCGACCTGGAGGTCGATCTCGAGGGGGACGCGGAGGTCGAACGCGTCCCGCATGACCTCACGGGTGAGCACCGAGGCCCGCTCGACTTCGGCGTCGGGGGTCTCGAGGATGATCTCGTCGTGGACCTGGAGGACGATGCGGCTGTCGAGGCCCTCGTCGTCGATGGCCTGGTCGAGCCGCACGAGGGCGACCTTGAAGATGTCGGCGGCGAGCCCCTGGATCCCGGCGTTCATGGCCTGACGCTCGCCGGCCTGGCGGATCTGCCGGTTGCCCGACGACAGCTCGGGGATCTGCCGGCGTCGACCGAACAACGTCTCGGTATAGCCCCGTTCCCGGGCCTGTTCGACGGTGTCGTCCATGTACTGCTTCACCGACGGGAACGCCTCGAAGTACGACTCGAGGATCTCCGACGCCTCCGATACTGCGATGTTGAGCCGCTGGGCGAGCCCGTAGGCCTCCATGCCGTAGGCGAGTCCGTAGGACACCATCTTCGCCTTCGACCGTTCCTCGACGTGGACATCGGCGGGGTCGATGCCGAAGATCTTCGCCGCCGTCGCCGTGTGGATGTCGTCGCCGGCGTCGAACGCCTCGATCAGGCCGGGGTCCTCGGCCAGGTGGGCGATGCACCGTAGCTCGATCTGGTCGTAGTCGGCGATCAACAACTTGTGGCCGGGCGGGGCCACGAAGGCCGTGCGGAACACCCGACCCCGCTCGGAGCGCACCGGGATGTTGTGGAGGTTGGGCTGATCCGAGCTCAGGCGACCGGTGCGCGCCACGGTCTGGTTGAACGTGGCCCGAATGCGGTCGCCCTCCCCCACCTCGGCCACCAGACCCTGCCCGTAGGTCGAACGCAGCTTCTCTATTTCGCGATAGGCGAGCAGGTGGTCGACGATCGGGTGCTCGCCGCGCATCTTCTCCAGCGACTGGGCATCGGTGCTGAAGCCGGTCTTGGTCTTCTTTCCCGGCGTGAGCCCCAGCTCGTCGAAGAGCACCTCTCGGAGCTGCTTGGTGGAGTTCACGTTGAAGTCGTGGCCGGCCTCGGCGATCACCGCGGCCCGGAGACCCTCGGTCTCGGCGGTGAGTTCGTCGCGAATCTTGATCAGGACTGCCGGATCGACGCCGATGCCGCGCTGTTCCATCCGCGCCAGCACGCGCACGAGGGGGATCTCGAGGTCGTCGTGCAGCGCCACCGACCCCTGGGCCGTCATCGCCTCGACGATCGGGCCGACGAGCCGGTCGACCGCCAGCGCGGCACGGCACGGTCCGGCCGCGGGGTCCTCCTGACCGCCGTCGAGGTCGAGCTGGCCGTCGGGCGGTCCCGACTGCGGCAGCTCCAGACCGGCGTACTGATAGAGGAGTTCGCCCAGGTCGTAGCGATTGTCGGCCGGATTCAGCAGGTACGCGGCCAGCTGTGTGTCGACGCGCAGGTCGCGCATGTCGACGCCGAGGTCGAGCAGCCGACGGGCCGTGGCCTTGGCGCCGTGCATCGCCACCGGGCGACCGTCGGGGCCGAGCATTTCGCGTAACGCAGCGAGCACGGCCTCATCGGTGATGACGCCCGGTGGCACGAACCCGACCTCGGCGGCCTCGCCATCGATCACGAAGGCGAGACCGTCGTCGATACCGGTCTCGGGAACGGCCAGCGCAAGGACGCTGGATCCCTTGGCCGTCTGGCGCATGGCCGCGATCGCGTCGTCGGCGGTGGCGAAGGTCGTGATCTCGGCTTCGAGCACCTCGGCCGCAGGCCCGGCCTCGGCCCCGAGCGCTTCGGCGAGTCGGTCGTGAAGGGTGCGGAATTCGAGGAAGTCGAAGAGCTTGCGCACCTCGTCGGAGTCGTGGTCGCCCTTGTTCAGGTCGTCGATCGTCACGTCGAGTTCGACGTCGCGGACCAGCACCATCATCTCGACGTTGTTGCGCACGTTGGCCTCGTTGGCGGCCAGGTTCTCGCGCAGCTTCGGCGTCAGCTCGTCGAGCGCGGCGTAGATGCCGTCGATCCCGCCCCGTTCGTTGATCAGCTTGGCCGCGGTCTTCTCACCCACCCCGGGCACGCCGGGCAGATTGTCGGAGTTGTCACCGCGCATCGCGGCGTATTCGACATAGTTCGACGGCGTGACCCCGGTGCGTTCGAGAATGCCGGCCTCGTCGTAGAACGCGTAGTCGGAGACGCCCCGCTTGTTGTAGAGCACCTTCACGTGGGGGTCCTCCACCAGTTGGTAGCTGTCGCGGTCGCCGGTGACGACGATGACGTCGTCACCCCGGTCGCGGCCCTGGGTGGCGAGCGTGGCGATGATGTCGTCGGCCTCGAAACCCACGACTTCGACCGAGGGGATCTTCAGCGCCTCGAGCACTTCCCGCACGAGCCCCATCTGTTGGCGGAGGATGTCGGGCGCCGACTCGCGCTGGGCCTTGTAGGTCGGCGTCATCTCGTGGCGAAACGTCGGCTCCGGCCGGTCGAATGCCACACCGATGTGATCGGGGTGATGGTCCTTGATCAGGTTGATCAGCATCGACGTGAAGCCGAAGACCGCATTCGTGACCTGCCCCGAAGCGGTGGCCATGTCGGTCGGGAGGGCGAAGAACGCGCGATAGGTGAGCGAGTTCCCGTCGATGAGCATCACTTTTGCCATTGCCGGCGACCCTAGCGCTGGATCTCAGGGCGTGAGCGTGCCGGCGAGCACCTCTTCGGCGACGTCGGCCATGGTCCGTCGACCCGACATCGCCTGCTGCTGCAGAAAGCGGAATGCGTCCCCCTCGGAGAGGCCGTGGGAGTCGATCAGCCGCCCCTTGGCCCGGTCGATCAGCTTGCGAACCTCGAGCTGGCCGGTGAGATCCCCGACCTTCGCCTCGAGGGCTCGGCGCTCCCGGAATCGGGCCAGGGCCGTCTCGATCGCCGGCACGAGCTCCGCCCGCTGGTAGGGCTTGACGAGATACGCCATCGCCCCGGCATCGGCCGCCTGCTCGACGAGCTCGCGATCGCTGAAGGCAGTGAGCAACACCACCGCCGTTCGATTGCCGTCGCTGATGGCCCGGGTCGCCTCGATGCCGTCGATGCCGGGCATCTTCACGTCGAATAGGGCAACGTCGGGCGCGAAGGTGGCAACCAGCTCCACTGCGTCGTCGCCGCGGCCGGTGTCGGCCACCACGTCGTATCCCTCGGCCGTCAGGGTCTCGACCAGGTCGAGACGGATGATCGCCTCGTCCTCGGCGACGACCACCCGGATCGGTGGCGTCACGTGTTGGCGGTGAGCCGGTCGAGCAGGTCGTCCTGTAGCTGCTCGAGCTCGGCGATCTTCGCAACGGCCTTGTCGCGAGAGACGCGCAATCGGTCGGCATGGCGGCTCGCCTTGCGGTGTTCCTTCTCGGCCACCGGCGTTTCCGACACGAGAGCCCGGATCCGGGCGTCGTCCTCCTCGCCCGCGAGCTGCTGCAGGTGCTCCTCGGTGACCCGGAGGTCGTCACGCAACGAACGGAGCTGGTCGCCGACCTTGCGGAGCTTGCGCTCGACCTGGGCATTCGCGCCGGAACTGGACATGCAGCCACCTTAGGCTGTGCCGATGCGTTTGTTGGCCGCTTTGCTCCTCTCGACGGTGGTGATGACCGCCTGCGGCCGGGGCAGCGACGGCTCGGGTTGCGTCGAGGTGCGCGAGCCGCTCGATCCGCTGAGCATCCAGCACGTCCTGGACGCCGAGGCAGCCGTGTTCCTCACCGACCCACCCACGTCGGGGCCGCACCTGTCAGGGCCGTCGGTGTCGGGTGAGTTCGCGGCACCCGTCACCCCTGCGGCGCAGGTCCGAGTGCTCGAGGCCGGCGGTGTCGTCGTGCAGTACACCGATGGCGTCGACGTCGACCCGTTGCGCGCCATCGTCGACCAGACCGACCTCGCCGCCGTGTTGGCCCCGGCCGAGGCGCTGCCGGCGCCGGTCGTCGCCACGGCATGGACATGGAAGCTGACGTGCGATGGACCCGAGGTCGACCGCATCCTCGACTTCGCCGCGGCCCGGGTCAACGACGCGCCGGGCCTGGACTGACGGCGTTCAGCTCTCGACTTCGACGGCCAGCCGAGCCAGGGTGGCTTCCATCGCGGCCGGGTGCTTCTCGGGGTAACCCATGAGCTCGATCGCCTTCGGGATGACGGCGGTCGACCAATCGAAGGTCTGGGTGACCAGCGTCGCCTCGCCGACCGGCTCGAGCTCGAAACGCCACCGGTGCTTGCCCTTGTGGGCCCACGCGATCAGGCGGTCCTGCTCGAACTCCACGACCTTCGACCAGATCTTGTAGGGCACGCCCATCTTCATGTCCATGCGGAAGCGGTCGCCGAGTGCGAGCGGATCGGGCCCCTCCATCGCGCCTCGCACCGTGTCGGACCCGTCGATGCGGGTGTGTCCTGCCGGGCTCGAGAGGATCGCGAAGATCGCCTCGGGTGAGGCCTGGATGGTTCGGGAGCGGGAGACGGCGCGCGTGGACATCGGCGCAGCATCCCACGGCTGTCGGCAGATGCTTAACTCGCGCGATGATCGTTTCGCATCAGCACCGTCTGATCTTCGTGAAGACCTACAAGACGGCAGGCACCAGCATCGAGCTGTTCCTGGCTGGGCGAGTCGGCCCCGACGCCATCGTGACGCCCATCAATCCGCCGGTCGACGGGCACGAGGCGCGCAACTTCGAGTCCACACCCGGCAACGGGCCCGGCTTCCGCAATCATCTGCCCGCCAGCACGCTGCGCACCTCGCTGGGGGCCGACATCTGGCGGGAGTACACGTCGTTCTGCGTCGATCGCAACCCTTGGGACCAGGTCGTGTCGACTTACTTCATGCGGAAGAGTCGAAATGAACCGTCACTGCGGTGGGAGGAGTTCCTGGACCGTCGCGACTTCTACCGGAACCACTTGTCCTACACCGACCCCGATGATCGCCGACGGGTGCTCGTCGACCGCGTCGTCCGCTACGAGGACCTGCACAACGGTCTCGGCGAGGTGTTCGCCGCGGTCGGCATCTCCTTCGACGGCGATCTGGGCGCTCGGGCCAAGGGCGAGTACCGGACCGACCGGCGTCACTATCGCGACTTCTACACCGCCGAACAGGCCGGCATCGTCGCAGAGGAACTCTCCGCCGAGATCGCGTTGAACCACTACTCGTTCTGACCGCAGCGAGCCCGGCTCCACACGCCCGGTCAAACGGTGCCCGGGGCGGGACTTGAACCCGCACGCTCGTGAGAGCAACGGATTTTGAGTCCGTCGTGTCTGCCAATTCCACCACCCGGGCGGGGTGTCGTCCGCGCAGCGTAGCCTTGTCGACATGAGCCCCGGCACCCGTTCGCGAATCGTTCGACTGCTGATTCTCCTCGCGTTGTTCGGCGCGGTACGGGAAATCTCGATTCGTCGCCACGAGGCCGACCTCGACGACTGGCCGCGCCCGGGCGACCCCAGCCAGAACGGCGCGTGACCGAGGTCACGAGGCATTACCGGCGGGTAACGAAACCAACTGCGAACATGTGGGTCAGAATGCCGATGACCGCCGTTGGAAGCACCCCCTCATGATCGTCTTCACCTATCCGGGCCAGGGCTCCCAAGCACCGGGGATGGGTTCGGCGTGGGCCGACCATCCCTCGTGGGAGCTCGTCGAGGAGGCGTCCGACGCGGCCAACCGGGACGTCGCCGCGCTGCTCCTCGACACCGACGCCGACGAACTCACGATGACCCGCAATGCCCAGTTGGCCACGTTCGTCACCTCGATGGTGGTGCTCGATGCCGTCAGTCGCGTCGGTGGCGAGGCCGCGGCCCATGCCGGGCACAGCCTCGGGGAGTACTCCGCGCTGACCGCCGCCGGTGCGCTCGACTTCAGCGACGCCGTCCGACTCGTCAACGAGCGCGGCGACGCGATGCAGTCGGCCGCCGATGAGCAGCACGGCACCATGGCGGCGCTCCTGGCCCTCGACGACGACCAGGTCGACATCGCCTGCCAGCGCGCCGCGGGCGACGTCTGGATCGCCAACTACAACGCACCCGGTCAAGTCGTGATCGCCGGCGTGCCCGACGATCTCGATCGGGCGTGCGAGATCGCCAAGGAGCTCGGCGCGAAACGGGCCATGCGTCTGCCGGTGGGTGGCGCGTTCCACACCCCGCTCATGGCGCCGGCGCGCGATCGCCTCCGCAAGGCCATCGATCAGGTCGAGTTCCGCGCCCCCGAACAGCCCGTCTACGCCAACGTCGACGGCGCGGCCCATGCCGAGGCCGCCGACTGGCCCGATCTCCTCGGCGCCCAGCTCTGCTCGCCTGTGCGCTGGCGACAGACGTTGCGCAATCTCGAGGCCGACGGCTTCAACACCTATGTCGAACTCGGGCCCGGCACCGTGCTCACCGGTCTCGTCAAGCGCACCGTGAAGACCGGGCATCGCATCAACATCGCCACGCCGGCCGATCTCGACAGCACGCTCGAGAAGCTGGCCCGCCTGCCCCAGATCGAAGCGAAGGTTCTCGAGGGCGAGCACCTCTTCGCCACCGAGCGCCTCGTCGTCTCCCCCGCCACCGGCGTCTTCGCGCTGCGCACGGGTGTCGAGCCCGGGATGACGATCGACGTCGGCGACGTGATCGGCACGGTCGGCACCAACGACGTCGTCAGCTCGTTCGCCGGCGAGATCGTGGGAGTGCTCGCACTCGAAGGCGAACGGGTCGGATCTCGTCAGCCCATCGCCTGGCTGCGCACGCGCCAATGACCATCCGTGTCAACGGTATCGGGACTGCGCTGCCGGAGAAGATCGTCACCAACGACGACCTCTCGGCGACCATGGACACCTCCGACGCGTGGATCCGCGCCCGTGCGGGCATCGGTGCGCGCCATGTCGGCGGGGTGACGTCGGAGATGGCCATCGAGGCCGGCGCGAACGCCCTGAAGGCCGCCGATCTCCCGCCCGATGCCATCGATCTCCTCATCCTCTGCACCACCACCCCCGACCAGCGCTTCCCGGCCACCTCGGCCGTCGTGCAGTCCGGCCTCGGCCTCACCTGTGGCGCGTTCGACGTCAATGCCGTCTGCGCCGGGTTCACCTATGGCTACGTCAGCGCCTACGGCATGATGCAGGCGCCCAGCGGCCCCGACCGCGTGCTGCTCATCGGCAGCGACGCCATGTCCACCATCACGGACTGGACCGACCGGGGCACGGCGATCCTCTTCGGCGACGGCGCGGCCGCCGTCGTGATGGAGAAGCACGACCAGGGCGAGATGCTGGCCTTCGATCTCGGTGCCGACGGCAACCTCCAGTCCATCCTCTACTGCGACCACGACGGCTACATCCAGATGGAGGGCCGAGAGGTCTTCAAGAAGGCCGTGCGGGCCGTCGCCCAGTCGGTCGAGAACGTGCTGGCCAAGGCCGGCGTGTCGCCCGACGAGGTCGACGTCGTGCTCCCCCACCAGGCCAACATCCGCATCATCGAGGCCGTGTGTCAGCGCATCGGCATCCCGATGTCGAAGACCCACAACGTGCTCGAATCCACCGGCAACACGTCGGGCGCATCGATTCCGCTCGCCATGGCCAAGGCCCGCGACGACGGCGTACTCGAACCCGGCGCCATCGTGCTCATGTCGGGCTTCGGCGCCGGCATGGCCTGGGGCTCGATCGTGGTGCGGTGGTAGACGTGCCGGTCCGAAACGAACGCGAACGAGACTGACGCCATGACCGAAACCCCATCCCGTGTCGTCCTGGTGACCGGCGGCAACCGAGGAATCGGCCTGGCCACGGCCAAGCGTTTCCAGGCGGCCGGCCACGCGGTGGCCATCACCGCCCGCAGCGGTGAGGCCGCCGACGCCGACGGGCTCACCGTCGTGAAGTGCGATGTCACCGACAGCGCGTCGGTCGATGCCGCTTTCGCCGAGATCGAGTCCACACTCGGCGCGGTCGAGATCCTCGTGAGCAACGCCGGCATCACGAAGGACGGACTCGTGCTCCGCATGGGCGACGACGACTTCACCGACGTCCTCGACGCGAACCTCACCGGCGGCTTCCGGGTTGCCAAGCGGGCGGTGAAGGGCATGATGCGGGCCCGCTGGGGCCGCATGGTCTTCGTCTCCTCGGTCGTGGGCCTCGGCGGCCAGGCCGGTCAAGCCAACTACGCCGCGTCCAAGGCCGGCCTGGTCGGCCTCGCCCGCTCCCTGGCCAAGGAGTTCGCCAGCCGCAACGTGACGGTCAACGTGGTCGCGCCGGGCCCGATCGAAACCGACATGCTCGCGGCGCTGACCGACGACCAGCGGGCCGCGATGCTCGCCATGGTTCCCGCCGGACGGCTGGGTGCCACCGACGAGATCGCGGCCGCCATCGCCTTCCTCGCATCCGAGGACGCGGGATACATCACGGGTACCGTGCTCCCCGTCGACGGCGGCCTTTCCATGGGCTGATCAGGCCGACCTGACTAGCCTCGACCCATTCCGCACAACCCCATTCCGAACAACAGGGAGAACCCCAGTGAGTGACAACTTCGATCGCTTCAAGAAATGCGCCGTCGACGTGCTTTCCGTCGACGAGGACAAGATCGTCCCCGAGGCCACGTTCGAGAGCCTCGACGCCGACAGCCTCGATCTCGTCGAGCTCGTCATGGCGCTCGAGGAAGAGTTCGACGTCAACGTCGAAGAAGAAGAGCTCGAGGGTGTGACCACCATCCAGGGCGCCTTCTCGCTGGTCGAGTCCAAGCTCTGATGCAGGGACGTCGAGTCGCCGTCACCGGCATCGGCGTCGTCGCCCCGTGCGGCATCGGCGTCGATGCGTTCTTCGAGGGTCTGTGTTCGCCTGCGCCCGTGGGCCCGCGCATACTCGACGACTTCGACCCGACGCCCTACTTCGACAATCCCAAGGAGGCGCGGCGCAGCGACCGCTTCTCCCAGTTCGCCCTGGCTGCGGCCGAGCAGGCGATGGCCCAAGCCGGCGAGATCGATGCCGACCCGGTCCGTCGCGGTACCTTCGTCGGCACCGGCGTGGGCGGCATCCAGACCCTCGAGGGGCAGATCGAGGTCCGCATCGAGAAGGGCGAGCGGCGGGTGTCGCCGTTCCTCGTGCCGATGATGATGGCCAACGCTGCGGCCGCCACGTTGTCGATGCGCTACGGATGGCAGGGGCCCTGTGAGAACACCGTCACCGCCTGCGCGGCCGGCACCCATGCCATCGGCAACGGCGCCCGAATGATCGCCGACGGTCGCTGCGACGCGGTGCTCGCCGGTGGCAGCGAGGCCCCGTTCACGCTCACCGCCACCGCCGGTTTCAGCAACATGACGGCGCTGTCGAACTCCGGCGTGAGTCGGCCCTTCGATGCCGACCGCGACGGTTTCGTCATGGCCGAGGGCGCCGGCATCCTCGTGCTCGAGGAGTGGGACCGAGCTGTCGCTCGTGGCGCCACCATCCTCGGCGAGGTGCTCGGCTCGGCGTCGACCGCCGATGCCCACCACATCACCGCGCCCGCCCCCGGCGGCTCCGGCGCCATCAACTGCATGCAGATCGCCATGGCCGACGCGGGCATCACGGCCGGCGACGTCGTCCACATCAACGCCCACGGCACCTCCACCGACAAGAACGACGCGGCCGAGGCGGCCGCCGTCGCCAAAGTCTTCGGCCTCCCCGGTCCCGCCGTCACGTCCACGAAGGGCGTGACCGGGCACGCCCTAGGCGGTGCCGGGGCGCTCGAGGCGGTCGCGGTCCTCGTGGCGATGCAGAAGGGCCTCATTCCCCCCACCGCGGGCCACGAGCGCATGGACCCCGACATGCCGCCCATCGACCTGGTCGTCGGCGAGCCCCGCCCATGGACCCCCGGCCCGTCGCTGTCCAACAGCTTCGGCTTCGGCGGCCACAACGGCACCATCGTCCTCGCCCCGCCCTCCTGAGGCGCCGACGAAGCCCTATTGGGCGTCGACGATGACGAACATCAGCTCGCAACTGGTCGCCAGCTCACCATTCACCGTGGCCCGGCCCTCGCCCTTGCCGGCCCTCGCCGACATGCGGGTCATCGTCACGTCGATCTCCAGGGTGTCGCCCGGCACGACCTGGCGACGGAAGCGGGCCTTGTCGAGCCCGCCGAAGAGCGGGAGCTTGCCGGCATAGCGTTCGTCGGTGAGCACGGCGAACGCGCCGACCTGGGCGATCGCCTCGCACATCAGCACGCCCGGCAGGGTCGGCCGTCCGGGGAAGTGGCCGGCGAAGAACGCCTCGTCACCGGAGAGCCGCCACAGCCCCGACGCCGACGCTCCCGGCGTGATCGCCGTGATCTCGTCGACGAACAGGAACGGGTCGCGATGCGGAAGGACGTCGATCGGATCGGGGAGGCTCATGGCGCCGAAGATAGCGCCCCGCCCTCATCGCCGAGACCAACGACGGACCAGCGCCAAAACGACGAACCGGGAGCGGCCGTGGCCGCTCCCGGTCAGAGAGTCTTCGCCGAGGCGAGGATCAGCTCTTGCCCGCTGCCTTCAGCTTGGAGCCGACGGTCAGCTTGGTTCGAGTACCGGCGGGCACCTGGATGGGCTGACCGGTCTGGGGGTTGCGGCCGGTTCGGGCCGAGGTCTTCGCCTTCTCCGCCTTCAGCCAGCCGGTGATCGCGACCTCGTTGCCACTGCTCACCTGCGCGGCGATGGTCTCGAACATGGCGTCGAGGCAGGCGCCGGCGTCCTTCTGGCTGACGTCTGCGGCCTCGGCCATTGCGGCGATGAGTTCACCCTTGTTCATGTTGCACTCCTGTACTGCGTTGTTGAAATCCACGGCTTTCGCGGGCTTGTGAATGACACGCGACTCGAAATCGGACCGCGAGTCAAGCATTTCGGGGGTCTGGTGTACCCAGTTTGGCCTGAAATCTCGCCCGAGTGTGGTCAGAAGTCGACAAAGAGCGGCAAATGACACACTCTCCGTGAGGGTCAGTCCTCGGCGTTGCGGAGAAATTCCGCCGACCGGACGAAATAGTCGTCGACCAATTCGACCACCGCGGCCGGCGTCTCGCGTCGTTCCGCGGTTCTCGCCAGCGCGGCGCGCATGTGCCGCAGCCACGCATCGCGCGCCGCCGTGTCGACCGTGAACGGCATGTGACGCATCCGCAGCCGCGGATGCCCACGGTGCTCGCTGTAGGTGGAAGGACCTCCCCAGTACTGCACCAGGAACATCGCGAGGCGAGCCTTGGCACCGGCGAGGTCGGCGGGATACATCGGCCGCAACACCTCGTCGGTTTCCACACCCTCGTAGAAGGCCTCGACCAGATCGGCGAAGAAGTCACTGCCGACGAGGTCGTGCACACGCGTGGGTTCGCCGGGCTCGGTCACTCGACCGACGCTAGCGGGCGACGGGTGTGGGCCAGACGTCGAAGCGACTGCCGGAGGCGGACCAGCGCCTCGAGCTCGGCCAGGCACTCGGGACAGTCCTGGAGATGCGCGAGCACCCGCCCCAGTCGACGGGGGTCGAGCTCGTCGTCCAGCAGGGCTTCGAGAGCCGAGGCCCAACGGACACGATGGAACCGCTTCATACGCGCATGAACCCGCCGTTGCGACCAGGCATTCCTGGCGCCGCCCCTCCCCCGGCGGCGATTGGTAGTTTCCCCACACATGTCCGAACCGGCGGTCGACGAGAAGGCACAGAAGGCGGCGTTCGACCGCTACGTCGTGCCCGAGGTCGAGGTGCTCTACCGCGTCGCCCGCTCCATCACCCGCAACCCGACCGATGCCGAGGACCTGGTGCAGGACACCATGCTGCGGGCCTATCGGGCGATCCTGCGCTTCGACGGTCGTCATCCTCGGGCCTGGCTCCTCACCATCATGCGCAATGCCCAGATCAATCGGGTGCGGAGGAAGCGACCCGAGTTGCTGCGCGATCCCGACGCTGCGATGGCCCGCCTGGCCGACGAGCACGCCGACGAGACCGGACCCGAGGGCATCGTGGTCGAGTCGCAGTACGACGCCGCGGTGGAGAAGGCGGTCGACGCGCTACCCGCGAAGTTCCGCAGCGTGGTCGAACTGGTCGACATCCAGGGCCTCTCCTACGCCGAGGCCGCCGAGATCCTCGGTGTCCCGACCGGCACCATCATGAGCCGGCTCCACCGTGCCCGCTCCCGCATCCGCAGGCATCTCGAGGACAGTGGCGCCTACGCGAACGGACGACCGACGTGATCCGACGACGGTGGACCCGCCGCCATCTGCCCGAGGTCGACTGCCGCGAGGTCGGCCGCGTCCTGCAGAGCTATCTCGACGACGATGTCGACGCCGACTTCGCCGAGAAGATCGCGGCCCACCTCGACGCGTGCCGGGCTTGCGGCCTCGAGCTCACCACCTACCGGGCGATCAAGACCTCGCTCGCCGCGAAGATGCCCGCCGTCGACGCGGCGACCATCGAGCGACTGCACGCGTTCGGCGCGGAGATCAACGGTCGTGGCGACTAATCGCCGGCGGCGGCGTTGCGCTCTCGTTCGCCCTTGACGAACGCCGCCCGTGCCTCTTCGCCGAGTCCGTGGAGGTTGAGTTCGAAGGTGAACCCCTGCTCGTAGCGGTAGCTGCGGCTCGGGTCGTCGTCGATACCGATGAGCGAACGTTTCGCCGCGCGCATCACCACCGGATGCTTCGATGCGATCACCCGGGCGACCCCGCGAGCGGTGTCCATCAGGTCTTCGAGCGGCACCACCCGAAGAACGGTTCCCCACTCCTCGAGCTTCTCCGCCTCGACCGGCTCGCAGCTGTAGAGCATCCACCGAAGGTGCTTCTCGGGCACGAGTCGCCCCAGGTGGGTGGCCGCCCCGAGCGCGCCGTTGTCGATCTCGGGCAGCCCGAAGCGAACTCCCTCGGCCGCGACGACGATGTCGGCGCTGCCGGCCAGACCGATTCCGGTGCCCAGGCAGAAGTCGTTGACCGCGCAGATCACGGGCACCGCGCACTCGTAGACGGCCCGGAAGGCATCAAAGCACGCCTGGTTGACCCCGAGGATGCCCTCGTTGCCCTCCATGGCCTGCATCTCCTTGATGTCGACGCCGGCCGAGAACCCCCGGCCGGTGGCGGTGAGGATGACGGCCGTGATCTCGGGCCGATGACGGACGCCCTCGAGCACCTCGGCGATGCGCCGGGTGTCGGCGATCGGCAACGCGTTGACCTTGGGGTTGTCCATGACCAGCTCGAGCACGCCGTCGTCGTTGACGGTCTCGTGGATGGTCACCTGCGCACCAGCACCGACGAGCCGTGACCGAACAGGCCCTGGTTGGCGGTGATCCCCACCCTGGCGCCCTCGACCTGGCGGCCGTCGGCCTGGCCCCGCAGCTGCCACGTGAGTTCGCACACCTGGGCGATGGCCTGGGCGGGCACTGCTTCGCCGAACGCGCCGAGTCCGCCGGACGGATTGACCGGAAGCCGCCCACCGATGGTGGTGACACCGTCGTTGAGCAACTTCTCGGCGTCGCCCTCGGCGCAGAAGCCGAGTTGCTCGTACCAATCGAGCTCGAGGGCCGACGACAGGTCGTAGACCTCGGCGACGTCGACGTCGTCGGGGCCCACACCGGCCTCGGCATACACCCGGTCGCCGATCGACTGCTTGAATCCACGCTCGGGACGACTGGTGGCGCCCGCGGAGTCGGTGGCGATGTAGGGCAGGTCGATGATGGTGTCGGGAAACGTCGGCGTGACGGTGGAGATGCCGGCCACCCGTACCGGGTCGACATGGCCGTGGGCTTTCGCGTACTCCATCGACGACACGACGATGGCGGCGCCCCCGTCGGACGTTGCGCAGATGTCCAGGAGCCGCAGCGGGTCGGACACGACGGGCGAGTTCATCACGTCGTCGATGTCGTATTCCTTGGTGAACCGGGCCCGCGGGTTGTGGACCGAGTGGCGGGAGTTCTTCACCTTCACCCGGGCGAAGTCCTCCTGCGTGGCGCCGTGGACGTCCATGCGTCGGCGGGCCTGGAGTCCGAAGTACACGGGGTTGGTGGCGCCCACGAGCTTGAATCGCAGCCAGTCCATGTCGTCGGGGCGGTCACCCTCGCTCGGCGCGAGGAAGCCCTTGGGCGTGGTGTCGGCACCCACGATGAGTGCCACGTCGGTGGCCCCCGACAGGATCTGGCCGCGGGCGACCTGCAGCGCGGTGGCCCCGGAGGCGCACGCCGCGTAGGACGACGCGACCTGCGCGCCGTTGAAGCCGAGCTGCTGGGCGAACGTGGAGCCGGCGACGTAGCCGGGATAGCCACATCGCACCGTGATGGCCCCGGACACGAAGCCCACGTCGTTCCAGTCGACGCCGGCGTCGGCGAGCGCCTCGCGGGCCGCCGCCGTGCCGTACTCCGTGAAGTTGCGTCCCCACTTGCCCCAGGGGTGCATGCCCACGCCGAGAATCGCGATCTCTTCCATCAGCCGTTCTCCTCTGTGTGCACGGGCTTCCACTTCCAGACCATGTATTCGGTGTCGTCGTCCTCGTAGAGCGTGTCGACCACCAGCTCGACCTCGGTGCCGACCGAGAGATCGCCGGGCGTGACGCCGGCGACGCACTGGCCGAGCACCACCATCTGTTCCTTCTCGAGCTCGACCGCCGCAACGGTGATCGGCACGTAGGGGTCGGTGTTGGCCACGAAGGGGGGCGGTGGCTGATAGTCGGAGGAGGTGTAGGACCACACCCGCCCGGTACGCGAGAGCAGCACCTCCTCGAGTTCGGCACCCAGCGCCGCAGGATCACCACCGGCGACGTGCTTCGGAAAGAAGTACGTCTCGCGGCCCGGTACCTTGCCGCCGATGAGGCACGGCTCATCGTCCATCGTGAACATGCCTTCGACCACGGGTACTCGCTGCTTCGTCACGGGGCTCCTCTGGGATCTGACGCACCGTCAGAGTAACGGTTACGGTCGCCCACCATGAACGCCAGCCAGTACAACCAGAGCATCTCGAGCTGGGACGACTTCCCGGTACACCAGACATCGGAGTACATCCGCCACGTCGCCACCAGCGATCGCAACTTCTACGACCGCTACTACTTCAACCTCCATCCGAGCTCCGACGACTACTTCGCCATCTTCGGACTGGGGGTGTATCCGAACCTGGGCACGACCGACGCGTTCCTGGCGGTGACCCGTGGTGGCACGCAGCGCATCATGCGGGCATCGAAGCCGCTCGAGGATCGGATGGACATCTCCGTCGGCCCGTTCCGCATCGAGATCATCGAGCCGCTGCACAAGCTCCGGGTGGTCGTCGAGCCCAATGACGCGAACATCTCCATGGACATCACCTGGACCGGCTCGCATCCGGCGTTCGAGGAGCCGCGCCAGTACATCCGCAGCCGTGGCACCGTCATGTTCGACACCCAGCGGTTCGCCCAGTGCGGACGTTGGGAGGGCCAGATCACCATCGCCGGCGAGGAGATCGCCGTCGACCCGTCGCACTGTGGTGGCTCGCGGGACCGCAGCTGGGGTGTCCGCCCCGTCGGCGAGAAGCAGCCCGACGGCATCCGCCAGTCGCTCAATACCATGGCCGGCATGTGGAACTACATGCCGATGGACTTCGGCGATCACTCGATCATCTACATGTGCCACGAGGAGCCGTCGGAAGACCGGCCGCTCGAGGAAGCGATGCGGGTCTGGAAGGACCCGGCTCGCGAGCCGGAATGGCTGGGCCACCCGCAATGGGACCACGACATGATCTCCGGCACCCGCCTGCTCAGCGGCAGCCGCATCACCTTCCCGGACGCACCGGAAGGTCCGATCACCGTCGAGTGCAAGCCGCTGCTCACGAACTTCATCTCGATCGGGACCGGCTACGGCATGGACGAGGACTGGCGACACGGCATGTGGCAGGGCGAGAACGAGGTCGTCCAGGCCCTCGAACTCGACGTCGACGAGATCCGACCGATGGCCCAGTACGGCGTCGTCGACTCGGTCGGCGAGTTCACCTACAACGGACGCACCGGCTACGGCCTCTACGAACACGGCTTCTTCGGCCCGTTCGAGAAGATGGGCCTGCCCGACGGCGGCGCGCTCCACCCGTAGCGCGGTCCCCCGTCGCGCGTTTCGGCGCTGGCGCGCGCCACTGATACCCGCCGGGGTGGTCCTACGCTGGCGGGGGCATGGCCCCCCTGCCACCTCCGCCGCCCCGCCCTCCGCGCCTCCCACCGCCACCCCCGCGCCCCGCGCCGGCCTCCTCGGGCCCGCGCGTCGTCACCAACACCTACGACCACTCGGTGTCGCGATGGGGACTCGGCGAGGTCGTTCTCACCCTGGTGCTCTACATCGTCGTGGGCACCGGCATCGGCCTCCTCGCGCTCGGCGGTGACGTCGACAGCACGCTCGAGGGCCCATGGCTCCCGGGCGTTCTCACAGTGCCGCCGATGGCCGCGCTCGCCTACCTCACGTGGCTCGCCCGACGGCGAGGCGCCGGCCTGACCGCCGACTTCCGGCTGCAAGCCCGCCGCCAGGACCTGCTCGTCGGTTTCGGCCTGCTGGTCGGCGCCTGGATCATGGCGATCGCGACCCTGCTGATCATGATCGCCCTCGGCGGCGAGGCACCGTCCGCGGCCGCCGCCGATCTCGCCATCGATTCCGGTGAGGGCACCGGGATCACGGTGTGGATCCTCGCCTTCGCGGTACTCGGCTCGACCCTCGTTCCGCTGGTGGAGGAACTCCTTTTTCGCGGCCTGTTCTGGAGCGCGCTGGAGAAGCGGGGCATCAACAACATCGTGACGCTGCTGATCACCAGTGCGGGCTTCGCGGCCTTCCATTTCGAGCCCTCGCGATTCCCGATCCTGTTCGCGATCGGGCTCGCTTTCGGGGTGGGCCGGTTGGTCACCGGCCGGATCGCAGCCTCGATCCTGGCCCATGCACTCGTGAACGCGGTCAGCATGGTGGCGATCATCTCCGAAGTGGCCTGATATCTTTCTCTTCACGTCGTCTGCAGCGGCGGGAGAGCGATGACCGAACCTTCGGGGCCGGGCATCCGCCGAAGGAGCAACCTCCCCGGGAACCTCTCAGGCATCCCCGACCGCCACTGCGTGGGCGTCTCGGGAGAGTGGTGTCGGCCGCCAGGTCGGGCACCCGCCGAAGGGGAAAGCGCCGACCGGTCCGCCGGACGACGTGAAGCTCTCAGGCCTCCGGACCGAGCGGGGAAACCTCGCTCTCGACCCCGGAGTTTCCCGTGACAACCCAGCCGCAGACCCGAGCCTCGGGCCAGGACGACCGCCCCACGCTCACCGAACTCGAGGGTCACGACGCCTTCGTCGCCCGCCACATCGGGCCGACCGACCGCGAGCGGGCCACCATGCTCGAGGCCCTCGGCGTCGACAGCATGGCGGCGCTCATCGATCAGACGGTGCCCGCCGACATCCGCATGCCCGGTCCCCTGGCGCTGCCCGATCCGATCGGCCAGCAGGCGGCCCAGGACGAACTCCGCGCCATCGCATCGGCCAACCGGCCCACCACGTCACTGATCGGGCTCGGCTACCACGACACCCTCACGCCACCGGTCATCCGTCGCAACATCATGGAGAATCCGGGCTGGTACACGGCCTACACGCCGTACCAACCCGAGATCTCCCAAGGACGCCTCGAGGCCCTGCTGAACTTCCAGACGATGGCGTCCGAGCTGAGCGGCATGGATCTCGCCAACGCGTCGCTGCTCGACGAAGGCACCGCCGCGGGCGAGGCGATGACCATGCTGCACCGCATCAGCGGCGGCAAGCAGGGCGATCGCTTCGTGATCGACCCCGAGTGTCACCCCCAGACCATCGCCGTCGTCGAGACGCGGGCCGAACCGATCGGACTCGAGACCCTCGTGGCCGATCCGCTCACCGCCGATCTCGACGGTGTCTACGCCGTGCTCGTGCAGTATCCGGGCAGCACCGGGGCCATCCCCGATCTCGCCGCGATCATCGAGCGATGCAAGGCCAACGACACCCTCGTCGCCGTGGCCGCGGACCCGCTCGCCCTCACGGTGCTGACGCCGCCCGGCGAACTCGGCGCCGACGTCGTTCTCGGCTCCACCCAGCGCTTCGGTGTGCCCATGGCCTTCGGCGGGCCCCACGCGGCCTACTTCGCCGTGCGCGAGGCGCACCAGCGTTCGCTCCCCGGCCGTCTCGTCGGCGTGTCGATCGACACCCACGGACGGCGGGCCCTGCGGTTGGCCCTCCAGACCCGCGAGCAGCACATCCGACGCGAGAAGGCCACCTCCAACATCTGCACCTCCCAGGTGCTGCTGGCCGTGATGGCGTCGATGTACGCCCTGCACCACGGCCCGTCGGGGCTGCGCCGCATCGGCCGGCGGGTCAACCGGCTGGCCGCGGTGCTCGCCCAGGGGCTGCGCGAGGGCGGTGTCGAGATCGTCCACGACCACTTCTTCGACACCGTGTGTGCCCGGGTGCCGGGCCGGGCCGACAAGGTCATGGCGATGGCGCTGGCCGAGGGCATCAACCTGCGCCGCATCGATGCCGACACCGTCGTCGCCTGCCTCGACGAGACGACGGGCCGCGCCGAGATCGAGATCGTGTGGCGTGCGTTCGGGGTCGACGCCGACCTGGCCCGGCTCGACGCCACCGTCGACGATCCCCGGCCCGCGTCGCTGCGCCGAGCCACTCCGGCCCTCGCTCACCCGGTCTTCTCCGCGTATCGCAGCGAGACCGAGCTCGTGCGCTACATGCGCAAGCTCGTCAACAAGGACATCGCGCTCGATCGTTCGATGATCCCGCTCGGCTCGTGCACGATGAAGCTCAACGCGGCCACGGAGATGGAACCGATCAGCTGGCCCGAGTTCGCCGGAATCCACCCGTTCGCTCCGGTCGACCAGACGGTCGGCTACCAGCGCATGATCGATCAGCTCGAACGCTGGCTCGTCGAGATCACCGGCTACGCCGCGGTGTCGCTCCAGCCGAACTCCGGTGCCCAGGGCGAGCTGGCCGGTCTGCTGGCCATCAGGGCCTACCACCGGTCCCGGGGCGACCACGAGCGCGACATATGCCTCATCCCGTCGTCGGCCCACGGCACCAACGCGGCCAGCGCGGTGATGGCGGGAATGAAGGTGGTCGTAGTGCAGTGCGACGAGCTCGGCAACGTCGACCTCGCCCACCTCGACAAGGTCGTCAGCGAGTACCGCGAGCGGGTCTCGGCGCTGATGATCACCTACCCGTCGACCCACGGCGTGTTCGAGGTCGAGGTCCGCCGGATCTGCGAGATGGTCCACGACGCCGGCGGTCAGGTCTATCTCGACGGCGCGAACCTCAACGCCATGGTCGGGCTCGCCCAGCCCGGCAAGTTCGGCGCCGACGTGAGCCACCTGAACCTGCACAAGACCTTCTGCATCCCGCACGGCGGCGGCGGTCCCGGCGTCGGGCCGATCGGGGTGGGCGCCCATCTCGTGCCGTTCCTGCCGAACCATCCCCTGAACCCGGTGGCGGGACCGCCCACCGGTGCCGGACCCATCGCGGCTGCGCCCTGGGGGTCCGCCGGCATCCTCGCGATCCCGTGGATGTACATCCGCATGATGGGCGCCGAGGGCCTGCGCAGTGCCACCGAGACCGCCATTCTCAACGCCAACTACATCGCGAAGCGCCTCGAGGACCACTATCCGGTCCTCTACACGGGCGCCACCGGCCGGGTGGCCCACGAGTGCATCCTCGACACCCGCGTCCTCAAGCAGGAGGCCGGCATCGAGGTCGACGACATCGCCAAGCGGCTGATCGACTTCGGGTTCCACGCGCCGACGATGTCGTTCCCCGTCGCCGGCACCTTGATGGTCGAACCGACGGAATCCGAGGGGCTCGAAGAGCTCGATCGCTTCTGCAACGCCATGCTCGCCATCCACGCCGAGGCGAAGCGCGTGCAGTCCGGCGACTGGCCGGCCGACGACAACCCGCTCGTCAACGCGCCACACCCGGCCGACCAGGCGACCGCCGACGAGTGGACCCACCCCTACACCCGCGAGGAAGCCGTGTTCCCCGAAGCCTGGGACCGCGAGAGCAAGTACTGGCCGCCGGTCAGCCGCATCGACGGCGTCCACGGCGACCGCCACCTCATCTGCAGCTGCCCCCCGCTCGAGGACCTCGCCCTGGCCTGACCTGTCCCCCGCCCCCACCCCCGAAATTGATGCCCGCTGGCCACCTCCGCGGTGGTCAACTCCATCAATTTCGGGGTTGGGGGGAGGGGGGCCTAGGTTTCGGGGTCATGGGTGACGAGAACCACGACCTGTTGGTGGAGCGGGACGGTCACGTCCTGATCCTGACGATGAACCGGCCCGAGCGATTCAACGCGCTCTCGGGCGCGATGTTGATCCGGATGTACGACGCCTACGAGGAAGCGTCGAACGATCCCGACATCCGCTGCATCGTCGTGACCGGCGCGGGTGGCAACTTCTGCGCCGGTGCCGACCTGCGGGCCATGGCCGGCGACGCGAAGGACGGCGATCCCCTGGACACGGCGGCCCGCATGGCCGAGGACCCCGACATCGTCTACAAGGCGTTGTTCCGCCACTACCGCCCGACCAAGCCCATCGTGGCGGCGGTCGAGGGCGTGGCGATCGCGGGCGGGACCGAACTGCTCCAGGCCATGGAGATCCGTGTGGCCGGTGAGAGCGCCCGCTTCGGGGTGAGCGAGGCGCGCTGGTCGCTCTATCCGATGGGCGGTTCGGCGGTGCGACTCCCCCGCCAGATCCCCTACACCCAGGCCGCCGAGATCCTGCTGACCGGCAAGCACCTCCCCGCCCAGGAGGCGAAGGACATCGGCCTGATCGGCCATGTCGTCCCCGACGGGTCTGCCCTCGAGAAGGCGCTCGAGATCGCCCAGGTGGTGGCGGCGAACGGGCCGCTCTCCACGGCCGCCATCACCCGCACCCTCCACGAGTGCGACGGCATGGAGCTCGACGACGCACTTCGCCACGAGTGGGAGTACGGCCAGGCCGTCTTCGCCAGCAATGACGCCAAGGAGGGCCCCAAGGCCTTCGCCGAGAAGCGCACCCCGAACTTCACCGGCACCTGATCTGCAGTCATGGCGAATTCCCTGCTAATCTCAAAACCAGAACACGTTCTAGTTTCCTAGGAGCAACCCATGGAGTTCGGTCTCTTCTTCAACGGCTATCTGCCGGGTCCCGCCGCCCACGACCCCGACTCTGAGCATCTCATGCTCATGCGCGAGGCCGAGTACGCGATCCATGCGGACAGGTTCAACTGGAAGTACACCTGGTTCGGCGAGCACCATGCGCTGACCGAGTACAGCCACATGTCGGCTCCCTACCCGTTCATGGGCTACGTGGCGGCCAAGACCGAGCGCATCCACGTCGGCTCCGCGATCACCTCCTTCCCCACCACCAAGGAGCACCCCGTTCGCATCGCCGAGCGCGCCGCGATGATGGACCACCTTTCCGAGGGTCGGTTCGAGTTCGGCACCGGGCGTGGCGCCGGCAGCCACGAGGTCGCCACCTTCGGCGGCACCGAACTCTCGGTCACCAAGTCGATGTGGGACGAGGTCGCCCACGAGATTCCCCGTATGTGGGAGCAAAAGGACTACTCCTTCGAAGGCGAGCACTTCTCGGTGCCCAAGCCCCACAACATCCTCCCCAAGCCCTATGGCAAGGGTCACCCGCCCATGTGGGTCGCCTGTGGCAACCCCGCGACCTTCGCCAAGGCCGGCGGACACGGCATCGGTGCGATCGCGTTCAACTTCGAGCCGATCCACAACCTCAAGGGTCGCGTCGAGGCCTACAAGGAAGCGGCCGAGAACGTCACCGACCCGATCGGCCAGTACCAGAACAACAACGTGATGATGACCAACGCCGTCATCTGTCTCGAGGACCGCGAAGAGGCCCGAGCGATGGCCAAGCGCAACCTGCGTGGCTACCGGGTGACCATGGTCAACCTGTACCACGACTCGATGCCGCAAAGCCCCGACGCCATTGTGTGGCCGAGCCCCACGAACCGCTTCGAGCTCGACGACGACACGCTCGACTACGCCATCCGCGAGGGCTACATGCTGTGTGGCAATCCCGAAGAGGTGTGCGAGCAGGTGCAGGCCTACGAGAAGGTCGGTTGCGACCAGGTCGCGTTCGGCACCCCCGACGAGGGCTACACGCACGAGCAGACCATCGAGATGATCGAGACCTTCGGCAAGTACGTGATCCCCGAGTTCGACAAGGACCCGGTCCACTCGACCACTCGCATGCGCGAAGCGGCCACGCCGAAGTTCCCGATGTTCAACGGCGAGGTCGACCCCATCGTGAACCAGGCCGTGCCGCCCGAATTCACCATCGCCGTCTGATCACGCCGCCGCCCCTCGACGAACTTGGTGCGAGTTGACCACCTTCGCGGTGGTCAACTCGCCTCAATTTGCGGGGGTGGGGGGGGACCTCAGGAGGGGGTGGGGCGGATGGCGTCGGGGGACCACATGGTGTCGGTGCCGATACCGGAGAGCCAGGTCTCGACCAGCTTTCCGTGTTCGACGCGGAACGCCTGGACCCAGTCCCACTGCTGACCGTTGAAGGACCACGACCCGATCGCCACGACATGGTCGTCCTCGGCGATGAGCCGATAGCGGCCGTCGGTGATCTGCACGTCGGTCATCGCGGACTGGAGGAAGTCCCGGTACTGCTCGGCCGCGATCGTGCGCGTGCCGCCGGCCTCGTGACGCGTGTAGATCGGGCCGACACACTCGGGCACCAGCGCGAAGTTCTTCTGGAACCACATCTCGTCGTACCAACGCGCCAGCGCGGCCTTGGACTCGTCGGCTGTCGTCATCGGTCCCCTTCGACTCGGACATCGAAGCGTTCGACGTAGAACGCGAGGTCCCGGGCCAGCTCGGCGGTGTCGACGCCGAAGTCCTCCTCGATGTGATAGGTCACGCTGCCGTGGACACCCCGCGGGTGGTCCGCCATGTAGTCGTGCATGCCCGCCTCGGTGGTGTCGTCCCAGCGATGGTCGGCCAGCTCGTAGATGCGCCGCACGGTCGCGATGTCGTCGGCCATGAACTCGTGGAACTTCACGTCGATGGACTGATCGGCCGGCACGAGCTCGCGCTGATCGGCCATGCCCTGGAACATGGTGCCCATACGGTCGATCCAGTAGCGGCCGACGTCGACCAGCTTCGTCGGGTCGCGGCTCATCCGTGACGTGTAGGCGAGCATGGTCGACATCGACTTCGCCACCGCCACCGGATCGCGGTGCGTGCACACGACGGTCGCATCGGGGAACACGGTGATCAGTTCCCGCAGTCGTTCGACGTGTTGCGGCGACTTCAGCAGCCACCGGCCCCCGTTGCGTTCGGTGCCGCGGGCCAGGAACGTCATCGCCTTGAGCACGGTCTTCATGAACTCGTACTGCGGCGTCTGATCGCTGGCCAGGTACCAGTCGCGCCACGTCGGCATGACCGCCATCGTCTCGGGGGCCATGCCGCCGTGGACGATCGCCAGCAGCGCGATCTCCTCGTGCACGTGCTCGGGATACATGTCGTGCATGCGCTTGAAGTACGGCAGGGCCTCGTTGAGGCCGGCGAGCGTTTCGGCGCAGCGCTGGTAGCGCGGGTCCGACCGATAGTCGGTACCGAGATCGAGGTCCTGCTCCTCGCGCGGCGGCACCGGTTCGAGGCTCTCCCAGTACGGCATCGTGCGAAACGAACGGTCGCTCGACATCAGGTTGTGGAGATGGGTCGTGCCGGTGCGCCCCTGACCGGCGATGACGACCGGGCGTTCGATCTCGATCTCGTGGATCTCGGGATGGCGACGCAACAGGTCCTCGACCAGAAGCTTCTGGCGGGCGTGGCCGACCAGCGTTGCGTGATTCGAGAGCTGACCCAGCGTGGACAGCTCGGCCTCGTCGCGCAGGGCGGTCGAGAGCACGGCCAGCGGCGCGACGTGCAGATCGTCGCCGAAGTCGTCGAGGCCGGTCTCGGCCGTGGCCTGACCGAGGATCGCGTCGGGTGACCAGTCGAGCGCCTCGGCCAGCGGCGCCACCATGTCGAAGGCGGCGGCGATCTCCGGCGTGAACTCGGGGGCGACGAGGTCGTGGATTCGGACGGCGGCAGGCCTGCTCACGACGGCTCGTCGGCAATGTCGAACTCGCCGACGAGCACCGAGGCATCGCCCAGCGGCGTGTCGGGGCCCCCCATGAAGTGCTCGTAGTAGCGCCGGAACCGGCCCTGGAGGTCGGCGTCGATCTGCGCCTGTGAGTAGTCGAGTGTGTGGAACGTGGTGACGCCGAGCTCCTCGCCGGCCGCCTTCGAGGCGTCGGCGTCGGCCACCGCCCAGACGACGCCGATGATGCCTTCACCCCGCTCGTCGACGATCTTTCCGATGTAGCTGTCACGACCCTCGATCGGCGCGACGAGCTCGATGCCACCGTCCCAGCTGAACAGCATCCGCACGCCGAATGCGGCCGCCTCCTCGTCGTTGCCATGGTGGAAGGTGCAGCCGAGCAGCTTCTCGTAGAACGCCCGACCGGCATCGATGTCACGAACGGCCATCACCACCCGGTTGACGCCGCGCTGACGTGTGGAACTCTCGCTCATTCGCCCTCCCTGGGGAACATCTGCTTGCCGTCGGATTCCACTCGGATCCGACGGAGATACATCCTGGCGATGCGCCACTCGCCGTCGTCGTCTCGGCGATAGTCCTCTTCGTACCAACCGGTGCCCCACATGTGGCCGAGCCCGATCTCGGGCGGCCAGAAGAGATGGTCCTCCATCGACCAGATGCCGGTGGCAACGTCGCCGTCGACCTCGATCTCGACCATGTGACCGTGGTGCACCGTCGTGACCGTCGCCAGCATCTCGGCCAGGCCGTCGACGAAGCGGTCACGCCCGACGATCGGATTCGGGTCGCCCGTGTCGTCGGGTGTGAGGATCTCGACATCGCGGACGAACACGTCGCGCCAGTCGTCCCACCGTTTCTGGTCGAGCAGGCGGAAGTAGCGGGCCTTGAGCCGGCGGATCGCTTCGATGTCGGCAGCGTTCCTCGCGGCAGTGTCGTTCGGGGTCGCAGCCATCGCTCACGAAGGTAGTGCCATACTCGGACAGGGCTGAAAACCCTGCCGTCGACCAGGAAGGCCGAGAGTGACCGACGCCGACACCTACCGACTGAGCGATCGCTACACGCACGACGCCGGCACCGTGTTCATGACCGGCATCCAGGCCCTCGCGCGGCTCCCGGTGGAGCAACTCCGCGTCGACCGACGCAACGGCCTTCGGACCGCAGCGTTCGCCGCCGGCTACCCGGGCTCACCGCTCGGTGGACTCGACAGCGCGCTCGCGGCGGCTGCCAAGGAGGCAGCCGACCTCCCGGTCGTGCTCCGACCCTCCGTCAACGAGGAGTACGCCGCCACTGCGGTCATGGGAAGCCAGCTGGCATCGACGCGTCCCGACACCCGCTACGACGGGGTGCTCGGACTCTGGTACGGCAAGGCGCCCGGCGTCGATCGTGCCGCCGATGCGCTGCGTCATGCCGCGTTCGCGGGAAGCGACCCCCTGGGCGGCGCCGTCGCCCTCGTCGGCGACGACCCGGCCGCCAAGTCCTCGACGCTGCCGTCGACCTCGGCAGGGGTGTTGGCGTCGCTCCACATCCCCGTGCTCTATCCCGGTGACCCCGAAGAGGCGCTCGACCTCGGTCGTCACGCCATCGCGCTCAGCCGAGCCACCGGGCTGTGGGTCAGCCTGAAGATCGTGGCCGATGTCGCCGACGGCTCGAGCACCGTCGATCTCGATCCCGATCGCGTCACGCCGGTGATCCCGACCATCGACGGCCGAACCTATGCCCACCGGCCCAACGGCGTGCTGCTCACCCCGACCTCGCTCGACATCGAACGCGAGATCATCGAGGTCCGCGCGCCGCTGGCTCTCGAGTACGCCGCGGTCAACCGTCTCAATCACGTGACGATCGATCCGAGCGACGCCTGGATCGGCATCGTCGCATCGGGCATCACCTACCGGGAGCTCCGCGAGGCGCTCCGTCGCATCGGGCTCGAGACCGACGCCGACATCGAGAGCGCCGGCATCCGACTCCTCAAACTGGGCATGCCGATTCCGTTCAACGTGTCCACCATCCGGACGTTCGCCCGCGGACTCGAGCGCATCCTCGTGATCGAGGAGAAGACCCCCAACGTCGAGTCGCTCGTGAAGGACGCGCTCTACAACGCCAGCCATCACCCCACCGTGGTCGGGCGAGCCGACGAGTTCGAGAAGTTGCTGGTGCCGGCATCCGGGGCGCTGCACGCAGACGAGATCATCCCGGTTCTGCGCACCGAGCTCCAGGAGCGACTCGGCGGCCGTCTGCGCACCGAGCCGCCGACCCGGGAGCGCATCCCGCTGGCCGTCTCTCGCACCCCGTACTTCTGTTCCGGTTGCCCCCACAATCGCAGCACGGTGGTCGAGCCGGGCACGCTCGTCGGGGCGGGCATCGGGTGCCACACGATGGTGCTCCTCGGCGACGACGAGCGCTACGGCGACATCGCCGGCATCACGTGCATGGGCAACGAGGGCACCCAGTGGATCGGGATGGCGCCCTTCGTCGACACGCCGCACATGGTGCAAAACCTCGGCGACGGCACGTTCTTCCACTCCGGTCAGCTCGCCATCACCGCTGCCATCGCGGCCGACGCCAACATGACCTACAAGCTCCTGTGGAACGGCGCCGTGGCCATGACCGGCGGGCAGGATCCGACCGGCCGCATCGAGCTCCCCCGGGTGTGCCGGCAGCTGCTCGCCCAGGGTGTCAAGCGCGTCATCGTCACCAGTGAGGATCCCGATCGGGCCCGGGCGATGCGACTGCCGCCGGAGGTCGACGTGTGGGACCGTACGCGGCTGGACGACGCGCAGCGGGCCCTGGCCGGCGTCCGGGGCGTCACCGTGCTCATCCACGACCAACGCTGCGCAGCGGAGGCCCGTCGCGATCGCAAGCGGGGAAAGGTGGCCATGCCACCCACCCGCGTGGTCATCAATCATCGGGTGTGTGAGGGCTGTGGCGACTGCGCCCGGGTATCCAACTGCCTCTCGGTCCAACCCCTCGACACCGAGTTCGGCCGCAAGACCACGATCGACCAGGACAGCTGCAATCTCGACCTGTCGTGTCTCGAAGGCGACTGCCCTGCGTTCATCTCGATCACCACCCGGCCGTCGCGCTGGTGGCGGCCCCGGCGCGCCGCCGCACCCTCCGCGGCCCTGCCGCAACCGCCTGAGCCACCGGCACCCTCGCCGCGGACCGCCGACGATGTCAGCGTCCACATCACCGGCATCGGAGGCACCGGCGTGGTCACCGTCTCGCAGCTGCTCGGCACCGCCGCGATGTTCGAGGGCGCCGAGGTGCTCGGCCTCGACCAGATCGGGCTGTCACAGAAAGCCGGGCCCGTCGTCTCCGACGTCCGGATCGCCCACGGTACGCTCCCGGGCAGCAGCCGCGTCGGCGCCGGTCAGGCCGACCTGCTCCTGGCGTTCGATCTCCTCGTCGCCTCCTCGTGGAGCGGGCTCGACGCCACCGATCCGAGCCGCACCTCGGTCGTCGGCTCGCTCGCGCTCACCCCGCCCGGCGCGAAGATCGCCCGCCCCGAGACCGAGATGCCGTCGACCGAACACCTGCTCCGGCGCATCGACGAGGGCACCCGGGACGGGGCCCGGCACTGGGCCGACGCCGCCACGATCTGCGGCGACCTGGTGGGCGACTCCGTCGGTGCGAACATCTTCGTCATCGGGATGGCCGTACAGGCCGGCCTCCTGCCGATCGCCCCCGAGTCGCTCGAGCACGCGATCGAGCTGAACGGCGTGGCTGTCGACCTCAACCTGGCGTCCTTTCGCTGGGGTCGATGGCAGGTCGCCGATCCCACCGTCGTGGACGCCGCCCGACACCGTGTCGTCCCGAGGCCGTCGCCCGTGGTGCCGGCCGGGCTCGAGAAGCGGATCCAGGAGCTCGCGAGGGGTGACGCGTCGCGGGCTGAGATGATCACTCGCAACACGGCCGAGCTCATCGCCTTCCAGAACCAGCGCCTGGCCGGACGATTCCTCGGCGCGCTCGAGGCGGTCGACGCCGTGGCGGGTTCGCCCGAGCTGCTGGACGCGACCGCCGAGGGCCTCTTCAAGCTGATGGCCTACAAGGACGAGTACGAGGTGGCTCGCCTGATGCTCGATCCCGACGGCCACCGAGCGGTCGACGAAGTCGCCGCACCGGGCGACAAGGTCGCATGGCGACTGCATCCCCCCACCCTGCGGGCACTCGGTCGCAGCTCGAAGCTGTCGATCAACACCCGCTGGCAACCGGCGTTCAGGCTCCTGGCGAAGGCGAAGCGCCTTCGCGGCACCCCGCTCGACCCCTTCGGCCGGGCCGAGGTGCGCCGCATAGAACGGGCGCTACCCGAGGAGTACCTCACCGCGATCACCGATGCGCTCGGCGCCGCACCGACCCCCGACGATGTCGGACGCGCGCTCGCCATCGCCGAGGCCGCCGATCTCGTCCGCGGCTACGAGGGCGTCAAGATGGCGAACGTCGAACGCTTCCGGGCGACCCTCGAGCGGCTCGCGTCAGCCTGACGTCAGGCCTACGCTGCTCCCCATGAGTTCCGTTCCGAACGTCGCCCAGCTCGACGACGACCTCAGCGCCCTCCACCAACAGACCCTCGACTTCGTGGCCAACGAGGTCGTGCCCCAGGCCGCGCAGTGGGAGCTCGACGGGTTCGTGCCCCGCGACGTGCTCCAGAAGATGGGCGCACTGGGCATGTTCGGCCTCCGGGTACCGGAAGATCAGGGGGGTTTGGGCCTCGGTCCTCTCGCCTCCCTCACCTTCGCCGAAGCGCTCGGCTCGTCGACCTACGCAGGCTTCGACGTGACGGTGCTGGACCACACCGACATGGCGCTCCCCCATCTGCTCAACTCCGGTTCCGACGACCAGCTCACCCGATATCTCCCCGATGTACTCGCCGGGAAATGCATCCTGTCGATCGGGGTGACCGAACCCGACGCCGGGTCCGACGTCGCCGGCATCCGCACCCGGGCCGACAAGGACGGCGACGGGTGGCGCATCAACGGATCGAAGATGTTCATCACCAACGCGGCCTACGGCGACATGACCATCATCGCCGCCCGTACCCAGCCCGACGACCGCTACGGCATCTCGATGTTCCTGGTCGAGAAGGGCACCGAGGGCTTCTCCGTCGCCAACACACTCGACAAGACCGGATGGCGTTGTTCCGACACCGCCGAGCTCCGTCTCGACGACGTGTGGGTCGGCGACGAACAGCTGCTGGGCACCGTGCACCGCGGTTTCTACCAGACGATGCAGAACTTCCAGAACGAGCGACTGGTCCTGGTGGGCATGGGCATCGGGGCCGCCCAGCGAGCGATCGACATCACCGTCGAATACACGAAGGACCGCTCGGCCTTCGGCGGACACCTGTTCGACCTCGGTGCCATTCGGCAACGGCTCGCCATGCGCCAGGCCCAGGTCGACGCCGCTCGGGCCTCGATGTACCACTGCGCGTGGCTCGCCGAGCAGGGCATCGACCCGGTCCGGGAGACCTCCGGCCTCAAGGCGTGGGCCTGCGAGATGATCAACGAGGTCATGTACGACTGTGTGCAGTTCCACGGTGGCATGGGCTACATGCGCGAGACCACGGTCGAGCGCATGAGCCGCGACGCTCGCATCCTTCCCATCGGCGGCGGCGCCACCGAGGTCATGCTCGAAGAGGTCGCCAAGCGACTCGGAAACGCGTGACGATGCTGCCCGCTCGACTTCGCTCGCTGCTCTTCGCGCCGGCCGTGCGACCCGACCTCGTGGCCAAGATGCCGAACAGTGGCGCCGACCTGATCGCCATCGACCTCGAGGACGCCACCCCGATCGGGGCCAAGCAGAGCGCCCGGGTGGCGCTGCCCGAGCTCATGGCGACCGTCGAGAGCCGGGCGGCGGTCGCCGTTCGGGTCAACGATCCGAGCACGGAATGGTTCGCCGACGACATCGCCGGGCTGCCCGACGGCCTGGCCGCCGTCGTCGTCCCGAAGATCGAGACGCGGGAGGGTTTGGACCAGGTCCGCGAGGCCCTGGCGTCGGCCGGACGGGCCGACCTCGCCGTGATCGCCGGGATCGAAACGGCGCTGGGCGTAGCCGACGCGCGGCTCACGCTCGCGCACCCGGTCGTCGCCGCCGCCTACTTCGGGGCCGAGGACTTCATCGCCGACATGGGCGGTTCCCGCACGTCGTCCAACGACGAGGTCCACATCGCCCGCAGCCTCGTCGTCCTGGCCGGTCGATTGGCCGAGGTCCCCACCCTCGACCAGGTGGTCGCCGACTTCCGCGACGACGACCGGTCGCGACGAGAGGCCGAGCAGGCCCTGGCCATGGGCTACGCGGGCAAGCTCTGCATCCACCCGGCCCAGGTCAGCATCGCCAATGCGGCATTCACGCCCTCGGTCGAGGCCGTGGACCGGGCTCGCCGCCTGCTCGACGCCTACGAGACCGCCTCGGCCGGTGGCGTCGCGGCAATCGACTTCGAGGGTCAGATGGTCGACGAGCCGGTGGCCCGTCAAGCGCGGCGCCTGCTCTCCCTGGCCGACTGAGTTCAGGGGCGGCGCAGCATCAACGCGTTGCGCCGGGCCCGGCACACCAGGGAGTCCTCCTGGTTGAACCCACGATGCTCGAAGGTGACGATGCCCTGACCCGGTCGGCTGGACGACTCGCGAGCCGCCACCACCTCGGTCTCCACGCGGATCGTGTCGCCGTGGAACAGCGGGGCCGGGAAGTCGACCTTGTCGAATCCGAGGTTGGCCACCGTCGTGCCGAGGGTCGTCTCGTGGACCGAGATGCCGACGACGATGCCGAGCGTCAACAACGAGTTCACCAGCGGCCGACCGAACTCGGTCTCGTTGGTTGCGTAGTCGAAGTCGAGGTGCAGCCAGGCCGGATTCATCGTCATCGTGGAGAAGCCGACATTGTCGGCTTCGGTCACCGTGCGGCGCAGTGCGTGCGGTATCACGAGCCCGACGGCGAGTTCCTCGAACCACTTTCCCGGCACCGGACGTTCAGCCATTCCCGGACACTAGTGCCGGGTCGACACTCCCCCGTTCCTGGCCGACGTCGACCGGGTCATTGCGCTCGTTCCACGACCGACTCTCCATCAACAGCCAGCCCAGAAGCGCGGTCAGGACGACGAGGGCCACGGTCAGCGCCACCAGAAGCCCAGCCACTCCGGCGACATTCCTCCACAACGGATGCTCGATGTCCGCCGGGACCTCCTCGGTTGTCGGCTCCGAAACCATGCGGAAACGGTAGTTCTTCCGCGCCGAGCGCTCGGCGCGGCGACGGCCCGGTCAGCGGCGCAGCTTGGCCAGCGAATCGTCGAGACCACCGGGCCGGCTGCTCAGCAACCAGGCCGCCCGTTGGGCCACGATTGCCCCCTCGAAGGTGCCCAGCGTCGGCGGCACGCCGGTGTCCACACCGTGGTCGGCAGCGACACGGACGAGGCCGTGCAACGCGAGCCGACACGCCGCAGCCATCTCGGCGGCGACAATTTCGCCCCGTTCGCCGCCGATCGACCCGTCGTCGAATCGGGCGATCGCGTCGACGAGCAGGGCGTGCGCAGCCTCGATCCCGTCGGGGTCGGCGGTCCCCAACACGGGCATCGCGGATCCCCCGAGCGCGGCCGACAACGCCGAGCCGTTGGGCGAGCTCACGCCGATCGACTCGGCGATGTCGCCGAGTCGGTCGACGAGTTCCCCGATGCCACGGTCGCAGCCGAGCACGCGGTCGATCACCGACCAGACCGTGACGTCGTCGGGCACGATTCCGGTGGTGGCGGCGGCTCCTCCCCGAACGATCGACGGCAACGACACGGCCAACGGCTGCCAGTGACCGCCATCGCCCCAGTCGGTCAACAGGAACCCGGGCGAGTGGTTGGCGCCGCCCACGGCCACGGCGTCGGCGATGTTGGCCGCCGCGTTCGGGTTGCGTCCGATCACCGTGTTCCAGGTCGAGGTGCCCGGCGCGACCCAGAAGGGCTCACCGGCATCGACGAACTGGCGAGCATGGGCGGCGAAACCGAGATTGGCGTCGTCGGGCAGGCCGAGGCGTTCGACGAACTCGGGTTCGAGGAAGTCGAGCCAGCTGAACTCGGCCGGTGCCTCGTAGTTCCAGACGACCGGTACTGCCCCCGCGGGGATCCTCGGAATGAGCGAGGGGTCGCGCCGGAAGAGGTCGGCCCAGAACATGATCTCGAATCCCTCGGCCTGCAACGGCTCGATGATGCGCCGCAGGTGCTCGAGATAGACCTCGTCGCGCCCACGGGCGGCGACGTCGGCCGCGGACACCCCGTCGCCGAGTTCGAACGGCTCGTCGCCGCCGATGTGGATTCGCCGCTCACGCACGACTGACGCCATGTCGCGAGCGAGTTCGACCGCGAGCGCCGCGTTCTCCACGGTCGGCGCGAAGCAGGACGGTGGGCTCTGGCCGCCGCCGAAGAGGCTGTCGAATCCATCCGGACACTCGGCCCGGTCGCGATACTTGTCGAGCGCCAACCAGCGCCCCATGTGGCCGAAGCCGTTCATGTTCGCGACGAGGGTCACGCCGGCGGCTTGGCATCGTTCGTCGAGCCGGCCCATGTCGTCGTGGGTGAGCGGCGACGCCGCCGCCCAGACCGCGTCGTGACCGACATAGTCGAACGTGTGCTCCACGTAGAGCTGGAGCTCGTTGAAGCCGGTCGCGGCGAGCACACCGACGAGCCAATCGAGCGTGTCGTTGGTCGGCACGCGGTCTCGGCTGACATCGAGCATGAACGCCCGATGAGCGAACACGTCACTCACAACGTGGTGCCGTCGGAACTCAGATCGTCGATGGCCGCGTCCCACTCGAAGAAGTAGACGGGAACCCGACCGTCGGGCGTAGTCGCGCTGTAGGTCCCCGGGCCGAGCCCCGGCACGTGGAACTCACCCAACCCCTCGCCGGCGGCTCGGAAGGTGTCGTTGGTGAGGTCGGCGCCGGCCGCAGTCGCGATCGCCACGAACAACGCGATGTTGCGGCACGCAGCTGCCACCGAGACGAGGTTCTCGGGCTCGTCGGGCAGCCGGGTGTTCGGGTCGAGGATCGTCGGTTCTCCGGCTGCCTCCACCGTGGCGATGCAGTCCTGCACAGCGGGATCGTCCCACCAGCCCAGCTGCTCCGCGGTGTTGCCGGCCACGGCGCCCTCCAGGACCGAGAGATCCCTCCCGCCACGATCGCGGATGTAGCCTCGCAATGACGAGAGCGAGGTCGCCGCAACCTGCGGGCGGTAGCTGACCTGCTCGAGGCCACCGGCGTAGATGGGCGAGCTCGCACCGATCGCCAATGCGAGGGTGACGCCCTCGGACTCCTGCTTCTCGGCGATCAGCGACGTCTCGGCCTCCGCGGCCACGGTGTCGAGCGGCGACGCCTCGATGAACGCGACATCCACCACATCGACGCCCAACTCGTCGAGCAACGGAAGGGCCTTCGCCTCGACCGCATCCTGGTCGGCGGCACCCGCCACCACGCCGACTGTCTCTCCGTCGAAGATCCCTTCGGCGTCGAAGCCGCGGATGATCGTCTCGGTCACGTTGTCGCTGTTGCGGAATGCGCTGAACCAGGGTGCGGCGGACGCGGCGACCCGATCGTCGTTCTGGGTACTGCCCACGACCGCGGTGTCGCTCAGCTCGGTGTAGCAGAGCGGCCCGTCGTTCTGCAGATCGCCGACGACCGCGAACACCTCCTCGTCCTGGGTGAGCCGCGCACAGATGGTGTCCATCGCCTCGGTGCCGACGGGCAGGAACGGCTCGAAGACCACCTCGACCTCGCGGCCGTTGATCCCACCGTTGGCGTTCACCTCTTCGAAGAGCGCACGATACGCGGCCTCGTAGGATCCGTGGTCGAGGTCGACGAGTCCCTGAAGCGCCTCGAGATCCGGTGCGACCACGCCGACCTTGATCGTGGTGGCCGTCACCCCGCGAAACGAGTCGGTCAGCTCGAGCGGCTCGGTGGTGGTGGAGTCGTCCGCCTCCGTCTCGTCCCCACTCGCGTCCTCGGCCGTCGCCGGATCGCTGGTGTCCTCACCGCCGCTGTCGGACGAATCCGAGTCGAGATCGACGTCATCGACCTCGCCGGTCGCCGAGGGGTCGTCCCCGCTCCCGCACGCCGTCGCGAGGGTTGCCGTCGCGACGACGCAGACCAGCAGGAAACGCCATTGCCCACGTAGATGCGTCATGTCGCGAAGCTAGCCTGCGGCCGTGCAACGATTCGATCTGATCATCATCGGCGCCGGTTCGGGCAACTCGATCATCGGCCCCGAGCACGATGGCTGGAACATCGCGCTGGTCGAACGGGGGCTGTTCGGCGGCACGTGCCTCAATGTCGGCTGTATCCCCTCGAAGATGTTCGTCTACGCGGCCGAGACAGCCGAGATCGCGAAGAGGGGCCCCGAGCTCGGTGTCCACACGCGCTTCGAGGGTGTCGACTGGCCCGCCATCCGCGACCGGGTGTTCGGCCGGATCGACCCCATCGCCGCCGGCGGCGAGGAGTACCGCAGGAGCCTCGACAACGTCACGGTATTCCCGCACGACGCCCGCTTCGTCGGCCCGAAGCAGCTCCAGGTAGGTGACCAGGTGATCACCGCCGACACGATCGTCCTCGCGGCCGGCGCCCGCTCGCTCATACCGCCGATCGCCGGGCTCGACGCCGCGGGATTCCACACCTCCGACACGATCATGCGGGTCGAGGAGCTACCGGAGCGACTGCTCGTGCTCGGTGGCGGCTACATCGCCGCGGAACTCGGCAGCGTCTTCGGGTCATTCGGCAGCGAGGTCACCTATCTCCTCCGGGGTACGACGATGCTGCGCGACCAGGACCACGACATCAGCCGCCGCATCACCGAGATCTACGGCCGTCGCTTCCCGACCCACTACGGGGCCGCCATCGAGGAGGTCCGGCGAGAAAGCGGCGAGCTCGTGGTGCAGCTCGGGTCGGGCGAGACGATCGAGGGCGACGAGATCCTGGTGGCGACCGGTCGAATCCCCAACGGCAGTCAACTCGGCGTCGAGCACACGGGGGTCGAGCTCGATGGCGCCGGTTATGTCATCACCGACGAGTACGGGCGCACCACCGCCGACGGCATCTGGGCGCTCGGCGACATCAGCAATCCGGTGCAGCTCAAGCACGTGGCCAACCACGAGGCGAAGGTCGTCGCCCACAACATCACCCACGCCGACCAGCTGCGGAAGATGAACCACGAGCTGATCCCGTCCGCCGTGTTCGGCGACCCCCAGATCGGCTCGGTCGGCCTCACCGAACAGGAGTGCGAGGCCCAGAACCTGAACTTCACCGCGCACGTGCAGGACTACGGATCCGCGGCCTACGGCTGGGCCATGGAGGACTCCGAGAGCATCTGCAAGCTCATCATGGACAACGACACCCGGCTCCTACTCGGTGCCCACATCATGGGTCCGCAGGCACCCACGCTCGTGCAGCAGCTGATCCAGGGCATGGTCTTCGGTCTCACCGTCGATCAGATGGCGGCGGGCATGTACTACATCCACCCCGCCCTGCCCGAAGTGCTCGAACAGGCGCTCCTCGAGCTGTAGCTCAGTCGACGAGCGATGCCGCGGTCGCCTGTGCCCACTTGTAGTCGGGCTTGCCGTTGGGGCTGCGCACGAAGTCGCTGACCCGCAGGATCCGCTTGGGCGCCTTGTAGGCGGCGATCCGGGTGCGGGCATGGGCGATGATCTCGTGGTCCTCGACGACGAAGCCCTCCCGAATGGCGACCACCGCGTTGACCGATTGGCCCCAGCGCTCGTCGGGCAGGCCCACGACATTGCAGTCGGCGATGGCCGGGTGGGTCTTCACCGCCTCCTCGACCTCCTCGGGATAGATCTTCTCGCCGCCGGAGTTGATGCAGACCGAGCCACGGCCCAGAAGCGTGATCGTGCCGTCGGCTTCGACCGTCGCGTAGTCACCCGGGATCGACCAGCGGATGCCGTTGATGGTCGGGAACGTCTCTTCGGTCTTCTGCGGATCCTTGTAGTAGCCGAGCGGGTTGGCACCCTTGTTCGCCAGCCGACCGATGTCGCCGGAGCCGGGCTCGACCATTCGCCCGTCGTCGGTGATGACCTGCGTGGTCGGTCCGAGCGAGAACCGCCCGGTGTTCAACACCGGTTCGCTCCTGCGGGTGATCTGGGTGGCCTGACCGACCGACTCGCTCGAGCCGAGGGAGTCGAGCAGCGTCATCGGTTTGTGGGCCAGGAATGCCTGCTTGGATTCCTTCGACCACATGACCCCAGACGACATGATCTGGAACACACTCGACAGGTCATGGGGTCGTCCGGCCGCCTCGGCCCGGTCGAGCGCCTCGAGCATCGGCCGGGCGAACGCCTCGCCCACGATCGTCAGCATCGTCAGCCGGTGTTCGGCGACGGTGGTCCACAGCTCGTCGGCGTCGAAACTCCGCCCGGCCAACGTCGCCACCATTCCGCCCTGGGTCAGCGTGTGCAGGGCGCTGATGCCCGACGTGCCGTGCATCAGTGGTGCCGCAGCCAGCAGCCGGGTGGTGCGATGACGGGCGTGGAGGGCGACCGCACCCTCGATCGCCTCGGCCGCACCGGTCGGGATGTCGCGATCGAGCACGGAATACTGGGCCTTCATGTTGCCGATCATCTGATCGTGGGGCCACATGACGGCCTTCGGACTACCGGTCGTCCCACCCGTGTAGAGGAACCAGAGGTCGCCACCCGATCGCTCGATCCGAGGGGCCGGCTCGTGCGAGGCGAGCAGGTCGTCGTAGGCCACGGCACCGTCGAGCAACTCGCCGCCACCGACCTGCACCCACAGGGCAACCTCCGGGCACCGGGAGCGGGCCTCGGCCACACGATCGGCCAGGGTGTGGTCGAAGAAGAGCACCTGCGCATCGGCGTTCTCGAGGAGGTAGACGAGCTCGTCGGCGAGATAGCGATAGTTCACGTTGCACGGCACCGCCCGTTGTTTGAACGCCGCGAACTGTGCCTCCTCGTACTCGAACCCGTTGAAGAGGAAGATGGCAACCTTGTCGTCGGCTCCGACGCCGGCTGCGTCGAGCGCTCCCGCGATGCGGGCCGCTCGCGCCTCGAACGTGGCCCAGTCGTGCACCTCACGGCCGTGGGCGGCCGCCGGCTTGTCGGGCAGAGCATCGGCGATGCCTTCCCAGATCGTGGCGAAGTTCACCGCGTCGGTGGAGACGAGCTGGGTCCGGGCCATAGCAGCGCAGCGTAGGCTCTGGACATGCCCGACCCCACGTCTGGCACGCCGGTGCCCGGCTCCCTCGGGCCCCGCCAGCGTGCGCGAGATCTGGATCGCCTCCGAGACGAAGAGTTCGACGTGCTCGTCATCGGGGGCGGCATCACCGGCGTCGGCTGCGCGCTCGACGCCGCCACCCGCGGTCTTCGTGTGGCCCTCGTCGAACAGCGAGACATCGCCAGCGGCACGTCCAGCCGCTCGTCGAAGCTCCTCCACGGCGGCCTGCGCTACCTCGAACAGCGCGACTTCGCCCTGGTGCGCGAGGCACTCCACGAGCGGGGGCTGCTCACGAAGAAGGTCTGTCCGCACCTCGTGCGCCCGGTCACGTTCCTGATCCCGCTCACGCATCGCATCTGGCAGCGCCTCTACTACGGCGCCGGAGTGCTGCTCTACGACCTGCTCGCCTGGACCGGAAAGAACCCGCTCCCCCGCCATCGCCACCTCTCCCGTCAGAAGGCGCTCGAGCTCGTGCCGGGCTTACGGCGCTCGTCGCTCATCGGCGGCATCGTCTACTCCGACGCGCAGATCGACGACGCCCGCCACACGCTCGCCGTTGCGCGCACGGCGGCTCGCCATGGCGCGGCGATCGCCACCAGCACCCAGGTCACCGGTCTCGTGTTCGACCCCGACGCCGAGCAGCCGACCGTGATCGGCGCCGAACTCATCGACCTCGAATCGGACGCCACGGTCACGTGTAGGGCGAAGAAGGTGGTCAACGCCACCGGCGTGTGGATCGACGACATCCAGGACATGGCCGGGCCTGCGGGTCTGACGGTGCGGGCCGCCAAGGGTGTCCACATCGTCGTGCCCCGTGCGTGCATCGAGAGCGACAGCGGCATCGTCCTGAAGACCCCCCGCAGCGTGCTCTTCATCATCCCGTGGGGCGTGCACTGGCTCATCGGCACGACCGACACCGACTGGGAGTTCGACCGCGCCCACCCGGCCGCGTCACAGGCCGACATCGACTACATCCTCGATCAGGCCAACGCCGCCCTCGAACGTCCGCTCACCGAGGACGACATCGTCGGGGTCTACGCCGGCCTGCGTCCCCTGGTCAGCGGCGAAACCGACGACGACACCACGAAGATCAGCCGTGAACACGCAGTGGCGCAGCCGGTGCCGGGTCTCATCTCGATCGCCGGCGGCAAGTACACGACCTACCGGGTGATGGCGGCCGACACGATCGACATGGTCGCCGAAGGCCTCGACCATCGCGTGCCGCCATCGTGCACGGAGGACGTCACCGTGGTCGGCAGCGAGGGCTGGGCGGGCTGGTCGACCCGGGCCGCGGAGATCGCGCGCCACCATGCGTTGCCCGAGCCGCTGGTCACCCGGCTGCTCTGGCGCCACGGCAGCCGCGTGCCCGACGTGCTCGAGATCATCGACGAAGACCCGGCGTTCGCCACGGTGCTCGGCGATCTCTACCTGGCGGCCGAGGTCGTCCATGCGGCGCGCCACGAGGGTGCCCTGCACCTCGAGGACGTCCTCGCCCGCCGCCTGCGGATCTCGATCGAAGCCGAGGAACGGGGCACGGACATCGCCGCCGCGGCGGCGGGTCTGATGGCTCGCGAACTCGGTTGGGACGCCGTGCGCGAGCGCGACGAGATCACAGCCTGGAACCGTCGCGTCCACGCGGAACGAGCCGCCAACGACGCCCCCGACGATGCGTCGGCCGACGCGTTGCGACGACGAGCCGTCGACGCCCGCGGCCTGATCGACGTCGACCACCCCGAATAGCCCCGGTCCCGGCATCTCGGGGCCGTACACTTCGAGTCGATGTCCAGCTCCTTCGGCACCCTTTTCCGCCTCAGCACCTTCGGCGAGTCCCACGGTGGCGGCGTCGGCGTGGTCATCGACGGGGTTCCACCTCGCCTCCCGATCAGCGTCGAGGAGATCCAGGCCGACCTCGATCGGCGACGTCCCGGCCAGAGCCGTCTGGTCACCCAGCGCGACGAGGCCGACCGGGCCGAGATCCTCTCCGGCGTGTTCGAGGGCTACACCACCGGCACCCCCCTGGCCGTGCTCGTGCGCAACAAGGACCACAACAGCGGCGCCTACGACCATCTGAAGGACGTCTACCGCCCGTCCCACGCCGACTTCACCTACGACGCCAAGTACGGCTTCCGCAACTGGGCCGGCGGTGGTCGGGCCAGCGCCCGCGAAACCATCGGCCGAGTCGCTGCGGCTGCCGTTGCCCGCAAGCTCCTGGCCCAGGTCGCCGGCATCGAGGTGCTCGCCTGGGTCCAGTCGGTGGGCACCATCGACGCCTCGGTCGACGGCGCCGCCGTCTCGCTCGCCGACGTCGAGGCCGACCCCACCCGCTGTCCCGATCCGGCCGCTGCTGCCGAAATGACCGGTGCGATCGAGCAGGCGCGCCGCAACGGCGACTCGCTCGGCGGCGTGGTCGCCTGTGTCGCCCGGCGCGTCCCCGCCGGTCTGGGCGAACCGGTCTTCGACAAGCTCGACGCCGACCTCGCCGGTGGCCTGATGTCGTTGCCCGCAGCGAAGGGAATCGAGATCGGCAGCGGATTCGCGGGCACGCTGATGACGGGCCTGGCCCACAACGATCCGTTCGCGCCGGGTCCCGACGGTCCCCGCACCACGACCAACCACAGCGGCGGCATACAGGGCGGAATCTCCAACGGCGAGGACATCACCTGTCGGGTCGCCTTCAAGCCCACGGGCACGATCGCCAGCGAACAGGACACCGTGACACGAGCGGGTGAGGCCACCACCCTCGCCGCCAGGGGCCGCCACGATCCGTGCGTACTCCCCCGGGCGGTGCCGATGGTCGAGGCGATGGTGCTGCTCACCCTGGCCGACCACTGGCTCCGCCAGCGCGCCGTCGACGTGCTGCCACAACTCGACGTGCGCCCCTGAGCTGCGCCACACTCGGCGCCTCATGGAGTTCCAACTCTTTCTTCCCCAGATGCGGATGACGCTGCCGACGATGGTCGAACGCGTGCAGGTCGCCGTCGATGCCGGCTTCGGCGGTGTGGCGCTGATGGATCATCTCGCGCCACCGATGGCCGAGTCCCAGCCCATGTGGGACGCCATGGTGGCCGCGTCGTGGATCGGGGCGAACACCACGGGCACCGTCGGCCATCTCGTGCTCTGTGATGCATTCCGTCACCCGGCCGTGCTGGCCCGCCAGGCCGTGAGTCTCGACCATGCCACCGCGGGCCGCTTCGAGCTGGGCATCGGATGGGGCAGCGTCCCCACGGAGTTCACCACGTTCGGCGTGGGCGAGACCGCCGCCCGGGCCCGCGTCGACCGGCTCACGGAGACGCTCGAGGTCGTCCAAGCGCTCTGGTCGGGCGAGCCGGTCTCCTACGAGGGTGAGCACCATTCGCTCGTCGATGCGCAACAGTCACCGGCTCCAGAGCACCACATTCCGATCGTGATCGGCGGCGCGGGCCCCCGCACGCTGGACCTGGTCGCCCGGTTCGCCGACTGGTGGAACCTCCCGATCCACAAGCTCGATCAGTTCGACGAGTTGCGAGCGAAGACCGGCAACGCCCGTCCTTCGCTGCAGGAACGGGTGACCTTCGTGCCCGAGGGTGGCGACCGCGAGGAAATCGTGGGCAAGGCCATGCAGCGATTCTCCGACACCGGCCACGCCGTCGGCACCGCCGACGAACTCATCGAGCACTTCGCCGCCCGGGCCGAGGCCGGTATCGAGCGGATCTACGTCTGGACCAGCGACTTCGCCGACCCCGACACCCTCACCGAATTCGGAGAAACCGTCATCACCCCTCTCCCCTGACCGTCCCCTTCCCGTGCGCGGGCGGGTCAGCGGTTGTTGTGGGAGAAGTGTTGGTAGTCGACGGTCGTGGTCCAGTTGCCGCCCCACCCCCAGCCGATCGACGCGAATGCGTCGGTGACCACGTCACCGGCGACGATCAGGCCGGGCACGGAGGGATCCCGGTCGACGTAGGGCGCACCCGCCGGAGGGTCGACACGGCTGCCCCGCACCCAGGGGTTCACGAGCGGGTTGATGTCGATCGCCCCGCCGTAGGCGTGCTGGCTCCACACCCCCGGCCGACCGTCGATCTCTCGACAGTTGAAGGCGGAGGTGTTGTTCGCCCGCATCGATGCGTTGTCGTCGCCGCCGAACTCGGTGATCGGCCGCATGGACAGGATCGGAAAGCGGGCCGCGAAGAGCTTCTCGAAGACGCCGACGACATCGTCGGCATGGTCGGCGTGCACCACCAGCGACCCGCCGATCGCTTCCGCGCGGTCGTCCCAGTGGGTCAGGTCGAGCCAGCGCAGGTCCTCGATGTCCACCGGGCACCCCGACCGCCACGACGCCCCCAGGTCCTCGGCGGTCGCCGGCCGCACCGTCGATGAGAACGCGGCCACGGTCGTCGTGGGGACGGTCGTCGTGGGGACGGTCGTCGGCGACGACGCGGTGGTCGTGGGCTCGGTCGGGTCGGTCGTCGACGGCATCGACGCGTCCTCCTCGTCGTGTCCACTGTCGCCACAGGCGCTGGGCGCCATCAGGCAGGCCAGCCCCACCAGTATCGTCAGGGTTCGTTGCGCCACGTCCACGAGTCTCGCGCCGGAACCGACGAGAATCGTGCCCACATGTCAACGCAAGTCGGGTCTCGGGCGTCTGTAGGGGGTGAGGAGGCGCGATGTACACCATCTCCGGAGCCCCGCACCCGGTCATGACCGATCCACTGACGACACACCACTCGATCGAGGCGCTCTTCACCGAGCACTATCGCGGGCTCGTGCGTCTGGTTTCCGGCCTGCTCGACGACAACGAGACGTGCGAGGAGATCGTGCAGGACGCGTTCGCCGCGCTGCTCCGGGGCCACCGCACCGCCGAAGCCGGCCGGGAGGCCGCGTACCTTCGTTCGGCGGTTCTGAACGGCGCTCGCTCGCAGCTGCGCAAGCGCCGAGTGCGGCGCCGCCACCTGCGCTCGCTCTCCCCCACGGCGGAGACCACCGACGCGGCGGAGACCGCTGCGGTGGCGGCCCTCGAGCACCAACGAGTGCTCGAAGCCATCCGCGACCTGCCGAGACGGCAGAGCGAGGTGCTGCTCCTGCGCTACCAGGCCGACCTCACCGAGATCGAGATCGCCGAGACGCTCGGCATCAGCCCCGGCTCGGTGAAGACCCATGCGAGTCGCGGCGTCGCCGCGGTACGCGACCGACTCCAGGAGCCCGCATGAGTGATCATTCACCCGACCCGACCGAAGACCAGATCCGCCGCGCCCTGCGCGCCCGAGCAAACGAGACCACAGTGAGCCCCAATGCCATGGACGACATCGAACGACAAGCAGCCCGACGATCGTGGGCCCGGCCGGTCGGCTACAGCGCCGTGGCGGCCGTCGTCGTGCTCATCGCCGGCATCGCCCTACTGAACCTGCCCGACGACGATCCCGACGTCGTGAACGAAGCCGACACGACCACCACCGTGCCGGACTACCCCACGGACCCCACGACGACGTCGACGACTGCGCCCGACACAGCGCCAACCACGAGCGTGCCTGCGCCCCCTGCTGACGGGGTCAACCAGGGCGGTCTCGGCGAGCCCCTCGCAGCCGACCCGTCCGCGGTGCTGGCCGCCGGCCTCGAGTTGTGGCGTGACGACGCGATCACCGACGCCGACGCGTTGGCTACGGCGTACGCAACCACTCAACTCGGCATCGAGGACCCCTCGCTCAGCGAGACCACGATCGGCCTCGAGAGTTCCACAATCGGCACCGAGATCCAGTCCTTCGGGGTCCACCGCCGGGCCGAGTCGGGCGACATCATGGAGAGCTTCGCCTTCAAGATCGTCGTCGCGGTCGACGACCGAGGCCCGGCAGTGACCCATGTCGTGAGCGATTCGTTCCGCATCGACATCGTGGAGGAGAACTCCGTCGGCTCACTGCGCATCACCGGCGGGGGTGTCGCCTTCGAAGGCACCGCAGTGCTACGCGTCGAGGACGTCGGCGAGACGCTCATCAGCGTCGGCGGTGTCGAGTTCGACCAGTTCTCGGTGATCGTGCCCCGCCCGGCCGACGACGGCCCCGTCACCGTGCTCATCGAGGGCACCACCGTGGCCGACAACGAGGTCCCGGAGTTCACGGCCTATCGGACCGTTCCCGTCGCCACCCAGACGACACTGAGCGTCTTCGGCGTCGCCGACGACGACGTGCTCAACGTCCGCGATGGTGCCGGCGTGAGCAACGAGATCGTGTACGAGCTCGCACCCGATGCCACCGGCCTGGTGCCCACCGGCGCCACCGAGGTCGTCGACGACGACAGCTGGTGGGAGATCGACGCCGACGGTCAGCGAGGCTGGGTCAACAGCCGATACCTCGTGACCCGCCGCCCTCCACCGCCGTCCCTTCTCGACTGGGTCAACGACCTCATGCTGCAGGACGGCCTCGACCCGAGTGCCCTGGCGAACCAGTCGGAGTTCGGCGGCATCGGTGTCTTCGCCGACTTCCCGACCCCGTGGACCGCGATCGATCGCAACGAGCTCGGCGAGCTCCACAACTGGAGCCCCGACGGCACCGACGACCGCAGCTGTGACTGCGAGCTGACGGTCGAGGAGTTCCTCGGCTTCGACACGGCCGAGTGGGAACTCGCCGAATACACCATCGGCACCGATGTGGCGATCGACGACCCGAACTTCTTCTACTCGGTCGGTCTGCCGCCCGAATTCTTCGATCGGTTCACCACCGCCACGGCGTTCATCCCCGAGCCCAACCCGCAGGATTCGCTCGACTGGCGGCGCTACACCGTGGTGATCGACTTCGTCGACGGCTCGCCCACGATCCGGGGCATCTGGCGCTGGGGCTGGACGCCCTGAGTCAGGCCGCGAGCGTGAGGTCTTCGACCAGGCCGAATCGGGCAGCCAATGCGGCGGCCTCCAGCTCGAGTTCGGCCGCTCGGCGCCGGTAGGTGGTCGACAGCGGTGCCGAGATGTCCGCAGCGCTCACACGCAGATCGGCAGCCTTGGACCGCAGCAGGCTCACGTCGAGCAGCATGCGGCCGTCGATCTGGGAGGCCGTGGGAGTCTGCGTGGTGGGGGTGGAGGTGATGATCGACATGGTTTCGCCCTTCTCTGTCGTGATCGTTACAACCTCGCCGATCACCCCCCTGTTCCGGCCGGAGCCGAGACAGTGGTCACACGCTCAGACGAAAGGCGGCGCGGTCACCACGGCGGGCACGTCGGTGCCCCGCACGTCGATCGTGACCGCCGTGCCGGCCTCGATGTCGGGCGGCAGGAACGCCAGGGCGATCCCCTGCTCGAGCACGGGTGAGAAGTTTCCGCTGCTGATGGTGCCGATCTCGGTGTCTCCCAGGCGCACGGACTGACCTTCCCGCGGCGGACGGCGCCCGTCGACCACGAGCCCGGTGAGCAGCCGATCGACACCTCGCTCCTTCTGGGCCAGCAGCGCTGATCGACCCCGGAAGTCGTCCTTCTCGAAGCGCACGACCCAGCCCAGGCCGGCATCGAGTGAGGTGATACCCGGCCCGAGTTCGTGCCCGTGCAGCGGCAGGCCGGCCTCGAGTCGCAGCGTGTCGCGGGCGCCGAGTCCGGCCGGCGCGATGCCGGTGGTGCGCACCAGGTCCCAGACCGCCGCAGCGGCGTCGACCGGTGCGGCGATCTCCAGTCCGTCCTCGCCCGTGTAGCCGGTGCCGGCCACGATGACCGGATGACCGGCGATCTCGACTTCGGCAACCCGGAAACGGCCGATGGCGGCCGCCTCGGGGGCGACCGTGGCCAGACGCTCACGGGCGTTGGGACCCTGCACCGCCAATACGGCTCGGCTGCCGGTGACATCGACGATCTCGGGAGCCGTCGGGCCGTCGGCCAGCGCCTTCTCCACACGGCTGGTGTTGGAGGCGTTGGGCATCACGTCGAACCGGTCGACGTCGAGCCACCAGACGATGATGTCGTCGAGCACGGAGGCGTCCGACGGGTCGAGCAGATGGGTGTACTGGGCCCGGCCGGGCTCGATCCGGCCGAGATCGTTCGTGAACGCCCACTGCAACGCGTCCAGGGCGCCCTCGCCGCTCACCCGAACCGTGCCGAGGTGCGAGACGTCGAAGACCACCGCGTCGCTGCGACAGGCCGCGTGCTCGGCCAACGTGCCCTCGCCGTAGGAGAGCGGCATCTCCCAACCGCCGAACGGCACCATCTTGGCACCGAGCGCTACGTGGGCGTCGTGAAGCGGCGAGCGACGATCGTTGGACACGGAGATCTCCGGAGTTCGTGGACGACGGCGCCTACGCGGCGTCGGCCAGACCGTACTTCGCGCCGAGCCGCTCGAGGTCCTTGCGATAGAGGATCTTGACGGTGACGTCGGGCCGTAGCTCCTGCAGCCGCCGGATCTTGCGGTGCTTGCCGGTGACCAACGGTTGCCGCAGCGTCGTCAGCTCGATGTAGGTGTCGAAGTCCGGCAGGTAGAAGTCGGGGGTGAACGCCGACGTGGGGTTTCCGTCGTCGTCGGACGCGAGCACGAACGTGGTGGGTTCGTAGTGCCAGCGGATGCCGTAGCTGTCGAGGAGCGACGCGACCTCGCGTTCGGACGAATGGGCGAACGAGACCACGGGGCTCAGGCGTCGCCTGCGGCCTTGGGCATCTCGACGACCACACCGGCCATGTCGGGATAGAGCGACACGATGCGGGCGTCGACCTCGTCCTTCACACCGGCCAGCGGCAGCACGTTGAGTACGCCCTGACCGTTCTGGAGGAGATCGATCAATTCCTCGCCCGTGTTGACGAGTACCGAGTTGGAGCCGTCGATCACGAGGTTGGCCGAGGCCACGTCTTCGCCGAGGTGGTTGCGCATGTAGGCGAAGACCTTGCGCACCTGTTCGAGGCGAATGCCCGAATCCAACAGGCTCTTGATGACCTTCAACTCGAGGAGGTCACGATAGGAGTACTGCCGACGGCTGCCCGAGCCACTGGCGTCGGCCAGCGAGGGTCGAACCAGATCGGTACGGGCCCAGTAGTCGAGCTGTCGATAGGTGATGTCGACGATCTCCGCCGTGCGCTTGCCACTGAAGCCGGTCTCGCCTGCCATGTTGCGGTCTCCCTGTTGCAGTGATTGCCGCGGTTGCGGCGCCGGCCTCGATGGTCCGAGCGTGACATCGACGAAATTACGTCGTTGTGAGTGGCCTGACAATACGACGGGTGGCTGCGCCGGTCAACGACCCCGCGCGATTCTGCGCGCGGAGCGCGCGAACAGGCGAGATGCCCGCCGACGGCGCTCAGTCCTCGAAGTCCTCGGGGGTGATGTTGTCGAGGAACTCCATGAACTCCTCGACGACCTCTTCGGCGGGCGGTTCCTCGGGCGCGGTGTCGTCGGTCTCGGTGAAGCCCACCTCGTCGATCACCGCGGTCTCGACGAAGATCGGCGTGCCGGTTCGGGCCGCCACTGCGATGGCGTCGGAGGGCCGGCTGGAGATCACGTGGGCTTCGCCGTCGCGCCGTAGGTGGATCTCGGCGAAGAAGGTCTTGTCGTGGAGGTCGGTGATGACCACCCGCTCGACGTCGACCGCGAGCTCCTCAAGGATGTCGCGTAGGAGGTCGTGGGTCATCGGTCGCGGGGTGTCGACACCGTCGAGGGCCAGCGCGATCGCCGTCGCCTCGGGCGCGCCGATGTAGATCGGGACCGTGCGGCCCTGGCCGTCGCGCTCGCGCAACAGCACCATGGGCGCGTTCGTGGGCATCTCCACCCGTACGCCGAGGAGCTCCATCTCGTGCATGACGAACACCCTACGCCGGGTACAGGGCTGCGACGTAGGCATCGGGGTCGCGAGCGAGAACTTCGGGCTCGGCCACCGCCAACACCCGGGCATTGCGGTAGCGCCCCTCGTGGTCGAGTCCGTAGCCGACCACGAACTGGTCGGGAATCTGTACGCCCACGTGGTCGAGCTCGACCGGCACGACCCGCCGAGCGGGACGATCGACGAACGTACACACCGAGACCCGACTCGGATCACGCCGCTGCATCTCGGCCACGATGAACGCCGTGGTGAGGCCGGTGTCGACGATGTCCTCGACGATCACGACCTCGCGACCGGCGATGTCGATGTCGAGATCCTTGAGCATGCGCACCCGGCCGGTGTTGGGCGCATACGGGGTGAGGGCGAGGAAGTCGACCAGCGGTCGGATGGTCAGCGCCCGAGCCAGATCGGAGAGGAACGGCACGCTCCCCCGCAGCACGCCGGCGAGAACCACGCCGTCGGAGAAGTCGGCGCTGATCTCCGCGGCCAGCCGTTCGACCGTGGCGGCGATCGCCGCTTCGTCGAGAAGGACCGGAACCGCCGACGCAGCGTTGCTCGACGCAGCGTTGTTCGACTCACCCAAGCCGGAATCGCCCATGTCAGTCGAGCTGGTTGCCGAAACCTCGCCGGAGGATCGACCGGTGGATCGTCTCACCCAACGCGACGAGTTCGTTGAGTTCGGCCCGGGCCACCCGTTGCACCTCGCCGCCCTTCTTGAGTCGCGCGCTCACGAGCTGTTCGAGCACACCGGTCTCGCGATCCGCGGCCACCTTGAACATGCGCAGGTGACGGGGTTCGACCCCGCGTGCCTTGAACACTCCGGCCGCCTTCGCAACGACCAGCGCCTCGTGATCGAAGGTGTGACCCTCGCCGCCGTTGACCGGCCGGATGAGACCGAGCCGTTCGAGATCGGCCACGAGTCCGAGATCGACGCCGGCGCTCTCGGCGAGCTCGAGCGCGGACAGGCTCACCGACGCCGACGGCGTGTCGAGCGGGTCGCCGTCGGCGATGGGGGGCGCCGGTGGCACCTCGGCCGCGACCGGCCCCGGATCGGGTTCGACATCGGGTTCGGGCTCGGGTTCGGCATCGGCGGGCGCGTCGGATGCTTCGACGATCGCGACCGTCTCGACGACCGCAACCTCGGCCTCGGCGCCGTCGTCGTCGTCGAGCTCGGCCACCACGACAGTCTCGACCTCGACCACAGCTTCAGCCTCGATCTCGTCGGGGCGGGTGAACAGGGTGGGCTCGGGCAGGGGCCCGTCGGGTGGGGCGATGTCGGCCGTGGGATCGAACCCGGGTTCCTCCATCCGACGCTTGATGACCTTCAGCGGCAGATAGTGGTCACGCTGTTGCACGAGAATCCAGCGGAGCCGGTCGATGTCGCCGTCGTAGAACTTGCGGTAGCCCGAGGGGGTGCGCTCCGGGGCGATCAGGCCCTGACTCTCGAAGAAGCGGATCTTGGAGATGGTGACATCGGTGTGCTCGTCCTTGAGCATCGACAACACCTCACCGATCGAGTGATGACGAGCCTCAGCCATTCGGGTGCGCTCCCCTGCTCATGCGCTGCCCGTGCCGTGCACGAACACGAGCTTGTACTTGCCGACCTGGAGTTCGTCGCCGTCGACCAACTCACGATCATCGGCCCTCTCGCGGTTCACGTAGGTGCCGTTGAGCGATCCGACATCACGGACCCAGTAGCGGGCCCCCTCGCGTCGGACCTCGACATGACGTCGGGACACGGTGATGTCGTCGAGGAAGATGTCGCTCTCGGGGTGACGCCCGACGGTCACCCGGTCGGCGTCGAGTGCGTAGCGGGCACCCGCCTTGGGGCCGTGGGGCACCACGAACAGCCCCTCATGCTTGCCGAAGGCCGAACGGTCGATGTCGGACATGGCGTCGGAATCGACGTCGACCATGGGCAGATCGGAGGTGATGTCGTCTTTGGGAAGCCCCGTGCCACAGGAGGAACAGAAGTTGGCGGTTGCGAGATTGCCATGGCCGCACTCGCGGCAGACGAGATCACCCATGCTCACCCCTCGATGAGCGACGTGTAGGCGCCGGCGTCGAGCAGGGCGTCGAGCTCCGATGGATCCGACATCTCGATCGCGATCAGCCACCCGTCGCCATAGGCGTCGTCGTTGAGCTTCTCGGGGGTGTCGGTCAGTTGGGAATTGACCTCGATCACCTCGCCGGAGACGGGGGCATAGAGCTCGGAGACGGACTTCGTCGATTCCACCTCGCCGAACGACTCGGTGGCGCTGACGGTGGTGCCGCCATCGGGCAGGTCCACGTAGACCACGTCGCCCAGCGCGTCCTGGGCGTAGTCGGTGATCCCCACGCGAGCGATGTTGCCGTCGACCGCCACCCATTCATGGTCGGACGAGTATCGAAGTCCTTCTGGCACGTTCATGGTCGAGAACCTAACGCAAGACCCCGGGCCAGGCGCGCTGGTCAGGAACGAACCATCTGTTCGATACGCCGGACGTACTCGTCGGCCAGGCGTTCGGCCGACGCGAGGTCGTCGCCCTCGGCCGTCACCCGGGTGACCGGGTCGTCGGGATCGGGCAGCACGAGCGCCCAGCCCTCGGGATGATGGATGCGCACACCGTCGACCAGGTCGACGTCGCGATCGTTGGACTGCTCGACGAGGACTCTCATCACCGCGCCCTTCTGTTCCCACGGCGTGACCACCTCACGGGTGACCATGAACACCTCGGGCAGGGCATCGACCACGTCGCTCAGCTTGCGGCCGCTCGAGGCGAGGAGTCCGAGCAGCGACACGAACGTGGCCGTGGCGTCGAAGGCGGGCATGAACTCCGGCACGACGTAGCGGCCGTTGGTGTCGGCCGCGAAGCACACGAAGGGGTCGGACGCAGCGCTCATGATGGCGGCCCCGGACGTCTGGGTGAGCACGACCGAACCATTGTGAGCCTCGACCAGCCGGCCGGCTCTGGAGGTCATGGAGACCGGCAGCGCCACGCGGGCGCCGTCGAGGTCGTCGCCCATCAGGTCGATCAGCGCCAGGACGAGCTCGGTGTGGGCGAGCAGTCGTCCGGTGTCGTCGACCACACTCAGCAGCTGGCCGCCGGCCGAGAACATCACGCCGAGCCCGGCCGCCGACGAGATCACCATGTCGGCCACGACCTTGGCGTTGGCCTCGCGGTCGAAGTCGACGGCGCGCTGCGTGCTCGCGAAAGGATTGATCGCAAGTACCTCCGCGCCCAGCTTGGCGAGCAGGTTCGGCATGATGAACGACACCGCGCCGTTGCCGTAGTCGGCGACCACCTTGGTGCGAGCAGCCCGAATCGCCGGAAGATCGACCATCGACTCGAGCGCGGTCGCATAGTGCTCCAGCGCCCTCGGCGGATAGTCGATGTCGCCGATCTCGCTGGGGAGCACACGGCGGTAGTCCTCGCGATTGAAGATCCTCTCGATCTTGCGGTGGCCGTTCTCGGCCAGGTCGGCCCCGTCGCCGTCCATGAACTGGATCACGACGCTGTTGGGGTCGTTGCGTTCGAGGCGCAGCGCCACGGCACCGGCGATGGCGGGCCGCCGGGTGGTGAAGCGGGTGACCGGCAGGGGGACGACCTCGAGGTCCTGCACGGAGATCCCCGTGGCGTTGAGGCCGGCGTGGACGGCCCGCTTCAGCATGCGGGCCGACCGGGACGAGTCGCGAGCCGTGATGACCACGTCGCCCTGCTGGAGGGTGGAGCCGTAGGCCATCGCCAGACGCGTGGCGAGTTCGGGGGTGATGTCGACATTGGCGAGCCCCGACACACCGTCGCGGCCGAAAAGGCTGCGGGCGCCCTTGCTCTCCCAGACGATCGAGGTGTTGACCGCGGCGCCCGCCTCGATGGTCTTGAACGGATAGATCTTGACGTCGGAGCCGATCACCGCACCCTCGCCGACGAAGCATTCGTCGCCGATCACGGCACCCTCGTCGACCTTCACACCGGCCCGCAGATCACAGGCCCGTCCGATGACGGCGCCGCCCACGTTCACCCGTTCGGCGATGTAGGCGTTGTCGGCGATGACCGCTCTCTCGATGTCGGCGTCGGCCCGCACGCGTACGTTGGCCCCCAGGACGGTGTAGGGGCCGAGCCGCACCCCGGCCTCGATACGGCAGTTGTCACCGATCACGCCGGGCCCGGTGACGGTGGCCGTCGGATCGATCTTCACGTTGGTGCCGACGAAGAGACCCTCGGTCTGCTCGAAGCCGTCGATCGCCACCTTCACCCGACCGTCGAGGATGTCGCCATGGGCGCTGACGTAGCTCTCGAGATTGCCCACGTCCTCCCAGTAGCCCTCGGCCACGGCGCCGAAGAGCGGCTTCTCGTCGGCCAGGAGGGCTGGGAACACCTCGCTCGAGAAGTCGACGGGTCGGTCGGCCTCGATGTAGTCGAAGATCTCCGGTTCGAGAACGAAGATGCCCGAGTTGATGGTGTCGCTGAAGACCTGGCCCCAGCCCGGCTTCTCGAGGAACCGTTCGATCGAGCCGTCGTCGCGGGTGATCACGATGCCGAACTCGAGCGGATTGTCGACCCGGATCAGTCCGATCGTGGCGAGCGCGCCCTTGGCCTTGTGCGCCTCGACGATCTTCGTGAGGTCCACATCGGTGAGGACGTCACCGGAGATCACCAGGAACGGTTCGGTCAACTCGTCCATCGCGTTGCGCACCGACCCGGCGGTCCCGAGCGGCGTCTCCTCGACGGCGTAGGTCATCTTGACCCCGAACTCCGAGCCGTCGCCGAACCAGTTCCGGATGTGGTTCGCCATGAACGACACGGTGACGACGACCTCGTCGAACCCGTGTTGTTTCAGCAGATCGAGGATGTGCTCCATCATCGGCCGGTTGGCCAGGGGCATCATCGGTTTCGGAACGTTGGAGGTCAGCGGGCGAAGTCGAGTGCCCTCGCCGCCCGCCATGATCACGGCCTTCATACCGCCGAACCTAGTACGCGGAATTCCCCGTCAAGAGTCGTGCTCGGCGTTCGGCCGGCCGTAGGTCGATCGGCCCTATCTTCTGGCGCAGCTGAATTGGTGCACAGGCCCCGCCGACGGGAAAGGGTATGTCCGAGTCAGCTCCCGGATCGACGGGATGGACCCAGCGACCTCTCGTCGCAGCCGTACTCCGGTTGGTCATCTTCCTGCTGCCGTTGATCACCGCGATCGCGTTCATCTCCGTCGCGGACCGGGTCATCGAGCGGCCCGGAGGCCTGTTTCCCACGATCGCGTGGTTCGCCCTCCTGACCGCAGCGGTGATGGCGATCGTCTACATCGGCGACCGGATCCTGCGCCATCTTCTGCCGATCGTCGCCCTCTTCCGGTTGTCGCTCGTCTTTCCCGATCATGCTCCGTCGCGCTTCAAGCTCGCGATCCGCCACAACACCGTGCGACAGCTCCAGCGCAGCGTTGCCGAAGGCACACTCGACGAGCAGACGCCGCAGGAGGCGGCCGAGCATCTCCTCATGCTCGCCGCCGAACTCAATCGACACGATCGCTTGACCCGGGGCCACACCGAGCGGGTCCGGGCGTACTCCCTGATGATCGGCGAGGAGATGGGTCTCCCGGAGCACGAACTCGCGAAGCTCCATTGGGCCGGCCTGATCCACGATGTCGGCAAGCTGTCGGTGCCGCCAGAGATCCTTTGCAAGAACGGCCGCCCCGACGACGAGGAGTGGGCGATCCTGCGGAGCCATCCGGCGATGGGCGCGCACCTGGTCGAGCCCCTCCGGGGATGGCTCGGTTCCTGGGCTGATGCCGCCTCCCAACATCACGAACGCTGGGACGGGGGCGGCTATCCCAACGGGCTGGCCGCCGAGGAGATCTCGCTGTCGGGCCGCATCGTCGCAGTGGCCGATGCCTACGACGTGATCACCTCGGCTCGGTCCTACAAACCGCCCCACTCGGCCGAGTTCGGCCGCAAGGAGCTCGCGGCCAATGCCGGCACGCAGTTCGACCCGCAGGTCGTCCGGGCCTTCCTGAGCATCGGACTCGGCCGCCTGCGCCTCGTCATGGGCCCCATGTCGTGGCTCACCCAACTCCCGGTCATCGGTCAGACGCCGGTCGCCCCGGTCGCCACGACAGCCATCACCTCGGCCATGGCCGTGGTCGGCGCCGCCCTCAGCGGACTCATGCCCACCGTGGTCGACGAGCAGCCCGAACCCGCCGCGATCGGAGTCGAGTTCATCGCCGACGACGACATCGCCTACGTGGCCCCCGACCTCGCGCTGGCCACCTCGGAGGACGCGGAGATGACGGCCGACCTCGGCGATCTCCTCGGGTCGCCCGACAGTATCCGCCTGCTCTCGACGCCGAACGAAGGAACACTGCATCTCGGCGCCGACCAGATCCTCCGCTACACACCGGGTCCCGACGCCACCGGCACCGTGGTCGCCACCGTGGAGTCCTGCAAGAACGACCGGTGCACCACGTCGACCGTCACCATCGCCGTCACGAGCGTGAACGACGACCCCGTCGCCACTCCCGACACCGCAACGACGAATGAGGACTCCCCTGTCGTCATCGACGTGCTGGCCAACGACACCGATGCCGACGGCGACACGCTCGCGTTGCTCTCTGTCGCCCGGGTGGGCGGGTACATCGGCGATTCGGCGGCGATCGTCTCCAACGGTGTGCGCTACACACCGCCACCCGACGCCAACGGTCGAACGGTGCTCGAATACCAGATCGGCGATGGCAACGGCGGCAGCGCCACGGGACGGGTCACGGTCGACATCGTCCCGGTCAACGACGCGCCGAAGGCATCGGCCGATGGCGTCTCGACCCCCTACCGGACGGAGGTCCTCGTTCCGGTGCTCGCCAACGACACCGACGTCGACGGCGACCCGCTCACGATCGTCGCGATGAGCGACATCGTCGGCGGGACGGCGACCCACGACGGCGCGAACGTGACGTTCAAGCCCGCCGTCGGCTTCCAGGGAACGGGCTCGCTCCGCTACACCGTGCAGGATCCGGCCGGCGCCCGGGCGAGCGCCACTGCGACGATCATCGTCGGGGCCGCACCGGTGCGCATGGCCGCCTTCGCCGACACGGCTGCCGTTCTCGAGGACGGCAGCGCGCTCATCCACGTCCTCGCCAACGATCTCGCCGGGTCGGGAGGCGCCGACCTGTCCACGCTCGCGATCACCTCGGATCCGACCAGCGGCAGTGCCGTGGTCGAGAGCGGCAAGATCCGCTTCACCCCCGCGGCCGATCGCAACGGCGTCTCGACCTTCGAATACGAGATCTGCGATCTTGTCGGTTCGTGCAGCCGGGCGTGGGTGTCCGTCAGCGTCACGGCGGTCAACGACGCACCGTCCTTCACCGCGGGGTCACCGGTGACCGTCTCCGAGGACGCAGGCCTGGTCAGCCGGAGCGGGTGGGCCAGGACGATCTCCCCGGGACCCGCCGACGAGACCGGCCAATCCGTCGTGTTCTCCGTGAAGACCACCAACCCCTCGCTGTTCGTCACCGCACCCGCCGTCAGCCCGTCGGGCACCCTCACATTCCGGCCGAGGGCCGATGCGCACGGCACCGCGACGATCACCGTCACAGCGGCCGACAACGGCGGAACCTCGAACGGTGGGATCGACCGGTCGGACCCGGTGACCGCTCTCATCTCCGTGACCAGCGCCAACGACGCGCCGATCGCCAACGACGACTCGACGACGATCGCGGAGGACGCGCCGTTCGGGCTGTTGAATGTTCTGGCGAACGACACCGACAGCGACCTCGATTTCCTCTCGGTTTCGGGCTACGACGCGTCGGGCATCGAGTACGGCACACTCACGCTCCAGAGCGGTGGCGTGTTCCGTTTCGTACCCGGTGCCGACTGGAACGGCGTGATCACCTTCTCCTACACGGTGACCGATGGCGCCGGCGGCAGCGACAGCGCAGTCGGCCGGTTCACGGTCACTCCGGGGCCCGACGCACCGATCGCAGCCGACGACGGCTATGCCGGCGCCGAGGACACCGATCTCGTCGTCGTCGCTCCGGGCCTGCTCACGAACGACGGCGATCCCGACCGCGAACCGCTCACCGTCGAAACCACCCCGGTCGTCGTCCCCTCCGACGGCTCCGTCGTCCTCGCAGCCGACGGCTCGTTCACCTACACACCCGACCCCGGATTCGTCGGTACCGATACGTTCGTCTACCGCGTCCGCGATCCGGGGGGCTCCACCGACGTCGCCACCGTCCGGGTGCTCATCGACGACGGCATCTCCACTGTCAGCTGGTACCTCGACGACCGCGGCGGCTCGGCCGACGACTACGATCTCGTGGTTGCACCACCCGCCTCGAGCGATCCCGTCTTCGACGCCGACGGCGACGACGACCCCGGACTGACGATCGAGAAGAGCGGCAGCCTGCTCGGTCGCCTGTTCTCCCCGCCGGGTGACGAGTACCAGACCTGGACCCTTCCGGCGTCGGCCGGCACCGTCTCGCTCGACGGACCGGTCACCCTCCAGCTCTGGTCGAGCACCGCGGGTTTCCACGGGGATCACGACACCCATCCCTACATCTGGCTGTACGACTGCCTCGGCAGTAGCTGCACCTCCATCGCATCGACCGACTTCTTCGTCGAGGAATGGGGCGATGAGGACGACGAATGGTCGTACCGCGAGATCGATCTCGGCACCGTCACCCACGACGTGCTGCCCGGCCACGAACTCGTGCTCTGGGTCCAGTTCACCAAGCACGACATGTGGATCGCGATGACGGCCGACTACCCGAGCGCCCTGGTGCTCACCACCGCCAACGTGGCACCTGTGGCCGTCGATGATGCGGAAGCCGCGATCCTCGAGGACGCAGCCACCGTGAACATCGATGTGCTCGCCAACGACGTCGATCCCAACATCGATCCCACGAGCGTGACCATCACGTCGCCTGCGTCTCGCGGCACGGCGGTACCGCGCCCCGACGGCACCATCGACTACACCCCGACCGCCGACGCCAACGGCGCCGAGTCGTTCGACTACCAGGTGTGCGACAGCGTCGGGCTGTGCGCCACCGCGACGGTCTCCTTCACCATCACCGCGGTGAACGACGCCCCGAGCTTCACCGGCGGGCCCGACAGAACGGTTTTCCCGGGATCAGCAACGTTCGCCGGCTGGGCGTCGGCGATATCGGCCGGCGCAGCCAACGAATCGTCGCAGGTCCTCTCCTTCGTGGTCACCGGGAACACGAACCCTGGAATCTTCTCCGTCCCGCCGGCCGTCGACTCGTCGGGTGCCCTCACCTTCACCGGGTCCTCGTTCGGCACCTCGACCATCACGATCGAGCTCCGCGATGACGGCGGCGGGACCGACACGTCGACCCCGTTCGTCTTCACCGTCACTGTGGATGACCCCGACGACTAGGCCCGGTCGAGACGACCTTCGCGCAGCGCCGTGAGTCCGAGAGGGATGTACTGCGCGGCCGAGAGGTAGGAGTAGATCAGCGAGGGTATCGCACAGGCCCACCCGGCCCAGCGGAGGGCATCGGCGACACCCGCATCCGACGCGCCGCCGAGCAGCAGTGGGAAGGCGAAATACAGGCCGAAGGTCGCGCACTTGCCCCACCACGTGACGTCGATGCGGCGGGCACCGAGTGCCCCGAGCACGACGCCCGCGATGGCCACGAGCACTTCGCGGGCGAGCGTGAGGCCGACCAACCACCACGGCACCGACCCGTCGACCCCGACCGCGAACACACCCACGATCAACACCGCCCGGTCGGTCACCGGGTCGATCAGCTTCCCGAACTCGCTGACCACGTCGAACTTCCGGGCCCACCATCCGTCGACCCAGTCGGTGGCGCCGACGACGGCCCACAGGAGTGCCGCGCCCAGGCGGTCGTCTTCGCTGAACAGCAGCCAGAGAAACACGGGGATGCAGGCGAGGCGGGCCAGCGAGATGAGGTTGGGAACCGTGACGATCCGATCCTCGAAGATGCCGATCTGGCGGTCTCGCGGCGGCGGTTCGTCGGGGCTCACGGTGCGGAGCCTACGATCCAGGGGTGGCTTCCATCTATACCCGCATCATCGACGGCGAGATCCCCGGCCGTTTCATCTGGCAGGACGAAACCTGCGTGTCGTTTCTCGACATCCGGCCGTTGGCCCGGGGCCATGCCCTGGTGGTCCCGCGGACCGAAGTCGACCAGTGGACCGATCTCGACACCATCACTGTGCAGCACCTCACCGGCGTCGCCCATCGGATCGGCAACGCACAGAAGGCGCTCCTCTCCCCTGCCCGCATCGGCCTGATGATCGCCGGCTTCGAGGTGCCCCACGTGCACATCCATGTCGTCCCGATGGACTCCATGGCGGCGCTCGACTTCGCGCAGGCCGACACGTCGCCCGATCAGGACGACCTCGATCGTCTGCAACTCCAGCTGAGCGACGCGCTCACTGGCTGATCGGCTCAGTCGCTCACCGGCTCGGCCTCGTCGATCAGGTCCGGGCCGTTGTTGCGCACGTTGTTGACCGCCGTCGACACGGGATGCAGGCGGATCAGCTGCGCCGGCGCGGGCACGAGGAACTGCTGAAGGCTCTCGATGTCGCGATTGTCGCGATCGAGCCAGGCATCCCACCGTTCGGGCGGCAGCATGACCGGCATTCGGTCGTGGACTGCGGCCACTTTCTCGTTGGGCTCACCGGTGATGATGGTGCAGCTGTGGAGCTCGAGAGGGTCGTCGTCGCCGTCGGTGTGGTTCTCGTCCTTCCACACCTCCCACAGCCCGGCGAAGGCGAACGGCTCACCGTCGACCCGGCTCATGTACATCGGCTGCTTCTTCTTCTGACCCTCGACCTTCTTCCACTCGTAGAAGCCGTCGGCCGGGATGATGCAGCGCCGTTTGGCGAACGGCCGCTTGTAGGAGTTCTTCTCGGCCAGGGTCTCGGCCCGGGCGTTGATCATGCGGCTCCCGATCTTGGGATCCTTCGCCCAGAACGGCACCAGGCCCCAGTGGAACGCGTCGAGTCGACGCACATCCCCGTCCTCGTAGACCGTGTAGACGCCCTGGGTCGGCGCAACGTTGAAGTTCGCCGCGTCCGCGTCGCTCGACCCGGGGAGCAACTCCTCGGCCAGCTCCGCGCCGAAGTACTTCGCCAGCTGGTCGGGCGGGGTGGTGGAGGCGAACCGCCCGCACATCAGGAGCGTCCCGGGAGGTCACCCGTGATGGTGCACGTGCCGACCACGTCGGCGCCGAGGTCGAAGCCGAGCTCGTCGCCGACCTCTCCACCGAATCGGGGAACGTCGATGGGCTCGTCGAGGCCGACCTCGATGGTGCCCCGCAGGGTGAGCACCTCGTAGGCGGGGTCGTCGCCGATCATCTGCACCCGGACGGCGTCGGCGAAGCCGGTGCCACCCTCGGGCAACGTCACCTCACCGGCGGGAACCTCGAGGTCGAGCAGCACCGCACTGGTGCCGAGACACCCGACCGACGCAGCCCGGCCGACGGGCTGCGAGCAGGGCCCGTGGGTGACCGTGTCCAACGGTCGCAGATCGGCGGTGACGACGCTGGCTCGCAGGCAGGCCGTTTCGACGAACCCCTCGGGGCCGACGAACACGACGTGCCCGGCTCCCGCGTACTGGAACAACGACGCCCGGATCTCGCCCGGCATGAACGGGAAGTCGGCGAACGGCGCGGCGACGATCCGCTCGACCTCGGCCCCGCTTCCCGCCGCCACCGACACCGGCTGGGACAGGCCGACGGTGAGGGTCTCGCTCGCCACCGGCGGACCACCGGTGCGAGCCGCGACCTCGGGCGGGTCGTCCTCACCGTCGAAACGGAAGGCACCCTCGGTTCGGCCCTCGTCGGCGATGAACTGCGTGTAGGTGACGACCACGGCCACGATGGCAACCAACGAGACGAGTGCACCGACTGCGAGATTGACGGTCCGCTGTTTGCGGCCCTTCTGAAGTGCCTCGCTGACCTGCTCCTCGTCGAGCTTCTCCTGCAGGGTCAGCGGACCGAACGCCTCGGAGCTGGCCCCACCGGCGATCAGATCGCGCCAGGCCTCGACCCGCGGTTCGGGCATCCGGGCCAGGTAGGTCTCGAACGACGCCTGCACTTCGTCACTGAACAACAGCAGAATTCCGTTGGCCCGGGCGTGCTCGACCGGGTCGTCGATGAACTCGGGCATCGTCCGCTCGCCGGCCACCTCGACGAGGAAGCCGTGGGCGGCCTCGTCGGCCTCGTCGTAGGTCCACTCGGGACCCTCGGGGGCCGGCGATGGAACGTTCGGCTGATTCCCGGCGCGCAGAAACCCCGAGGTGACCATGAACGAGTCGGGCCGGATCTCGAGGTTGGTGTCCTCCGACGGGAGGGCAACAGGTTCGTCGGGTTCGCGCTCGGCGGACCAGGTTTCTTCGTCGATGGGGAGAGGGTACGCCGCACGCGGGCGGGGTGGGTGGCGCCTCGCATGAAGCTGACAAACTGGCCGCGTGACCCTCCGCCGCCTCGTCCTCGCCTCCTCGTCGCCCCGGCGCCGCGACATCCTGAGCCGCCTCACCGACGCCTTCGACGTCGTCGCCGCCGACATCGACGAAACCCCGCTCCCCGGCGAGGATCCGCGTCTCTATGTCGTTCGCCTGGCCGAGGAGAAGGCACTCGCCGTCGCCGTCCCGGACTGTGCGGTGATCGGCGCCGACACGTCGGTCGTGCTCGACGGCGAGATCCTCGGCAAGCCGCTGGATCGAGCGGATGCGGCGGCCACGCTGCGCCGGCTCGCCGGCCGCCGCCACGACGTCGTCACCGGCGTGGCGATCGTGGTGGTGGAGGCCGACGGAACGACCACGACCACCAGCGGTCACGAGCGCTCGGAGGTCGCCGTCGATGCGCTGAGCGACGCGATCGTCGACTGGTACGTCGCGACGGGAGACGCCGACGACAAGGCCGGGAGCTATGGGCTCCAGGGCGCCGGTGGGCTCTTCGCCGACACCGTCACCGGCAGCGTCTCCAACGTCATCGGGCTGCCCATGGGACTCCTGCACCGACTCTGCCTCCGAGCCGGGGTCGATCTCCTCGCCTACGGCCACCGTCGATGACCGATCGCGGTCCCGCACACCGGCGCAGTACGCGTCGCAGGAATGGACTTCGTAGCCTGTTGTCGTGACCTCCACCGCCCCTTCCGACCTCGCGCAACCTCCCGCGCGGGCCGGCGAGTTCGAACCGGTGGCGATCGGCGATCTTCCGGTCTGGCCGCCGGTCGTGCTGGCACCCATGGCCGGGGTCACCAACGCGCCGTTCCGGACACTGTGCCGACGCTACGGCGCCGGCCTCTACGTCAACCAGATGATCACCGCCCGCGCCATCGTCGAGGGTCACCGCAAGAGTCTCGAGCTGTCGGCGTTCGCCCCGGACGAGGCTCCCCGGAGCATCCAGCTCTACGGCACCGAGCCCTACTCGATCGGCGAGGCCACCCGCATGCTCGTGAGCGGCGACACCCACGACGGCCGCCCCGTCGATCACATCGACATGAACTTCGGTTGCCCGATGAAGAAGGTCACCCGTCACGGGGGCGGGGCCGCGTTGCCGTGGAAGCGCGAGCTCTACCGCTCCATCGTGCGGGCCGCCGTTGCGGCCGCGGGCGACGTGCCCGTGACGGTGAAGTTCCGGGTGGGGATCGACGACGATGCGATCACGTTCCTCGACGCCGGCCGCATCGCCGAAGACGAGGGCTGCCGTTCGGTGGCGCTGCACGCGCGCACTGCCAACCAGCTCTACAGCGGCAACGCCGATTGGCGGCGGATCGCCCAGCTCAAGGAGGCCGTCACCTCCATTCCGGTGTTCGGCAACGGCGACATCTGGGAGGCCGACGACGCCCTCCGCATGATGCGGGAGAGCGGTGCCGACGGCGTGGTCGTCGGTCGGGGTTGCCTCGGACGGCCCTGGATCTTCCGGGACCTCGCCGAGGTGTTCGAAGGGCGGGAAGTGCCGCCGCGCCCCGAGCTCGGCGAGGTGCTCGACGGCATGGTCGAACATGCCGAACTCCTGTGCGACTGGATGGGCGAGCCCCACGGCATCCGCGACTTCCGCAAGCACACCGGCTGGTACCTCAAGGGCTTTCCCACCGGCAACGCGATCCGCCGGCGGCTCAACAAGGTCGCCTCGCTCGACGAGATGCGGACGCTGATCGGCGAACTCGATCGCACCATCCCGTTCCCCGACGGCGGAATGCGCATGGTGCGCGGCCATCACGGCTCGCCCAAGGACGTGCACCTGCCCGAGGGCTGGCTCGACGATCGCGACGGAGCGGTGGCGCTCCCGAAGGGCGCCGAGGACCTCGTCAGCGGGGGCTGATCTCCACGTCGACCCACTCCCCCGGACCGACATGGCGGTCCACACCCGCCCGGCGAAGCAGGTGCTGGATCACCCCGCCGTGGGTGACGAGCAGGTGTCGGCCATCGTCCAGTCCTTCGACGAACGTGTCGATCCGGGCGCCGAACCCCTCGACCGACTCGCCGTCGGGGGCCACGAACGAGTCGTGATCGAGCAGTGCCGTCCTGACATCGTCGTCGAGTTCCTCCCAGGTCGCACCTTCGATCGCCCCGAAGTCGAACTCGCGCAGGGCCGCTGTGAGCGTCGGCGCGAGGCCCAGCGCCGCCGCGGTCTCACGACAGCGTCGGAGGTCGGAGCACACCACGGATCGGTAGACCGACTCCGGCAGCCAGACCGAACGCAGGGCAAGCCGCCCCGTCTCGTTCAAACCGGGGTCGGCATGGCCGCAGTATCGGCCGGCCTCGGTCCACTCCGTCGTGCCGTGGCGCAGCAGCCGCAGCGTCAGCCCCACAGCCAGCCCAGTTCGCCCACCAGCTCCGCGCACACGAGTAGCACGACGATCTCGCTCACCTGCTCGACCGCCCCCAGGACATCGCCGGTCGTCCCGCCGAATCGACGCCGCGCGACCCGCACGGCACCGACGGCGACGCCGAGCAGGGCGGCGACCGCAATTGCGGTCACCGGTCCGAGGCCGACCCCGGCCAGCGCCGTGACGGCCACCACGCCGGCCACCGCCGTGCGAGGAAGGTCGGTGGCGCTGGCTGCGAGTCCTTCGGTCCGCGCGTCCGGACCGGCCCGCATCACGAGCAACGCCGTGGCGCGCGCCGCGCTGTGGGCGACGACCAGTGCGACAAGTCCGTCGGCGCCGTCGAGGCTCGCGAGTCCGGCGACCTTCAGCCCGGTCGCCACCACGAGCGCCAGCGTGCCGAAGGTGCCGATCCTCGAGTCGCGCATGATCTCGAGACGCTGCTCGGGCTCGTAGCCGCCGAACGCGTCGAACGTGTCGGCCAGCCCGTCCTCGTGAAACGCGCCGGTTGCGAGCGCGCCGAGACCGATGGTGGCCAGCGCGGCGACCGTCGGCGAGGTGATCTCGAAGAGGCCGAGGTAGACGGCGCCCAGACCGGCGCCGAGGACCAGTCCGACGACCGGGAACCACGGGACCGCCGACGCCATGGAGTCGCTCGGGCCCGGATGGGCGCCACCCGGCAGGCGGGTCAGGAACGACCACGCGATGCGAGCCGACGTCACGTCACGCCCCACTCCTCGAAGGTCGCCACATCGACCACTGCGGCGGCCGCCATGCGCACCAACGGCACGGCCGCCAGCGCGCCACTCCCCTCGCCCAGTCGAAGGCCGAGGTCCAGCAGTGGCGACATCCCCAGGTACTCGAGCAGACGGCGGTGACCCGGCTCGGATGAACGGTGCGCGGCGATGCAGTGCCGCAGCGCACCCGGCTCGGCCGCCGCGAGTGGCGCGACCGCCGCGGCGACGATGAAACCGTCGAGCAGGATCGGAAGACGGCGGTGACGCGCCGCCATCGTGGCGCCTGCGATCGCCGCCAGCTCCGCGCCGCCGAGCTCGCGCAGTGCCTCGATCGGTCCGACCGGACCGACCCGGTCCAGGGCATCGGCCACCACCCGGACCTTGCCGGCCAGCACCTCGTCGGCCACGCCGGTACCCGGTCCGACCCAGTCGGCGGCATCACCGCCGACCACTGCGGCCGCCACGGCTGCGGCGGCCGTGGTGTTGGCGATGCCCATCTCGCCGAGCACGAGCAGGTCGGCGTCACAGCGTTCGACGGCCGCGACACCGGCCGTGATGGCTGCGTCGAACCGCGCCGGGGTCATGGCCGACTCGGTCCGGAGGTTGCCGGTCGGCTCCCCGACACCGACATCGACCACCTCGAGCGTCGCCCCTGCCTCGCGGGCCAGCACCGACGCCGTCGCGGCACCCTCCGCCAGGGCATCGACCATGACCGCGGTCACCGATGCCGGGTAGGCACTCACCCCCTCGCTCGCGACACCGTGATCGGCGGCGAAGACGATCGCGTGCGGCCGTGCGACACGGGGCGCGTCCGTGCCCTGCCAGCCGGCCAACCAGGCCGCGACCCGGTCCAGTTCCATGAACACGCCGGTTGGCCGCAGCACGTGCGACGCACGGATTCCGACCGCCATTGCCGACGCAGCGTCGGGCCCCGGCAGATCCGTCAGCAACGCCTCCAGCTCAGACACGGCCCGCCTCGGGTCCGGTGAGATCGGTGATCGGGATCACGCCGCCGGCCACACAGAGGTAGGCCTGATCGCTGACCGACCGGACCTGCTGGTTGACGGTGCCCAGCACGTCGCGAAACCGCCGGGCCACGGCGTTGTCGGGCACGATGCCGTCACCGACCTCGTTGGTCACCACGATCGTGTCGGCCTGTCGCTCGCGTAGCGCACCCGCCAGGGCCGCCGCCCGCTCGTGGATCTCCTCGTCGGCCAGATCCAGCAGGTTCGTGACCCACAGGGCCAGGCAGTCCACGATGACGGCGGCTTGGGTGTCGACGGTCCGTACGGCCTCCGCCAGCGCTCGCGGCGCATCGATCGTGGTCCACTCGGACGGTCGATCGGCCTGGTGGCGGGAGATGCGATCGGCCATCTCGTCGTCGCCCGCCTCGGCGGTGGCGACGTAGACGACCGCGCGACCCGACACCGTGGCCAGGCGGACTGCGGCCGACGACTTGCCGCTTCGCGCTCCTCCGGTGAGGAGGGTCAGCATCAGAAGTCGATGCCCTTCTTGGCGGCGATACCCGAGTCGTAGGCGTGCTTGGTCTTCACCATCTCGGTGACGGTGTCGGCCAGCTCGATCATCCACTCGGGGGCGTCGCGACCGGTCAGCACGAGCGACACGTTGGCCGGACGGGCACGGAAGGTCGCCTCCACCTCCTCGGCGTCGATCCATCCCCAGTTCACGGGATAGGTAATCTCGTCGAACACCACCAGGCGATGCTCACCCGCCTCGACGATCGCCTTGCCCTGACGCCAGGCCTCGCGGGCCTCGGCCTCGTCCTTGGCGAGGTCGTCGCTGTCCCATGTGAAGCCGTCGCCGAGCGACCAGAAGTCCATGCCGAGCTCATCGGCCATCATCTGTTCGCCGGTGACCCAGTCCTCGGACTTCAGGAACTGCACGACGGCCACCGGCCAGCCCCGCGCCCGTGCCCGAAGGGCGACACCGAACGCGGCGGAGGACTTTCCCTTGCCGTCGCCGGTGTTGACCAGCACGAGACTCTTCGCCACGGTCAGGCCGTCGGGCCGAGGATCCTCAGTGAGCGGTTCGTCGGGGGTGGTGGACATGCATGCTCCTCAGGTGGGTCGACCGGCGACCGGAACGATGACCGGCCCGTCGACATCATCGATGATTCGGACGTTGGCGTGGAAGTGGGCGGCGATCAGCGCCTGCGTGAGGACGGTGGCCGGAGGGCCGCTCTGCACCACGCGGCCCTCGGCCAGCACGGCGAGCTCGTCGCCGTAGCGCGCGGCCAGGGTGAGGTCGTGCAGTGTGGCGAGAACCGTCAGTCCCTGCTCTCGCCGCAACTCCTCGACCAGGTCGAGCACGTCCTGCTGGTGGCCGAGATCGAGCGCGGTGGTCGGTTCGTCGAGCAGCAGGAGCGCCGCTTCCTGGGCGAGCGCCCGGGCCAGCACCACTCGCTGGCGCTCACCGCCCGACAGACTGCTCACCTCGCGTTCGGCGAAGCCACCGAGGTCCAGTCGCTCGATCACCGCTCCGGCGACCTCTCTGTCACGCAGTGAGTCGGCGGCGAAAACGCCGCGGTGCGGCGTGCGGCCGAGCATCACGTAGTCGATGACCATCACGCCCGGCGGAATCACCGGTGTCTGGGGGACGTAGGCCACTGCCCGAGCTCTGGCCATCGCGTCGCGAGCCGGTACGTCGCCGACCGCGATCTCGCCACTGAAGGACACGGCCCCCAGGATGGCGCGCAACAGGGTCGTCTTCCCGGCGCCGTTGGGACCGATCACGTTGACCCAGCACCCCTCGGAGAGCGCGAGGTCCACGCCGGACAGCACGGGCGTGCCGCCGAGTTCCACCGACAGGTCGCGGATGGTCAGGGTGCCGTTCACCAGACCTCCCGCCGACTCGCGCGCAGCACCAGAGCGAAGAACGGCGCGCCGATGAAGGCGGTGACCACCCCGATCGGCAACTCGGCCGGTTCGAGCACGATCCGGGCCAGCAGATCGGCGGCCACCATGAAGGCGGCGCCGAACAGCACCGAGAGCGGCAGAACCACGCGGTTGCTGGCACCGAAGAGCAGCCGCACCGTGTGGGGTACGATGATGCCGACGAACCCGATGAGCCCCGACACCGCCACGGCCGCGGCGGCGCCCAACGACGCCGCGAGCACCACGATCAGCCGTACACGTCGCGGGTTGACCCCCAACGATGCGGCTTCCTCGTCGCCCACGGCCAGCACGTCGAGGGCGCGCCGGTAGCGGAGAACGACCACCGTCGTGAGGACGAAGTAGGGCGCGAGCAGGGCCGGTTCGTTCCATCCCGACGTGGCGATCCGTCCGAGAATCCACGTGTAGACCTCGCGGATCACGTCGCTGTTGGCCTGCAGCACGTAGGTCTGACAGGCGGTCAGGAAGCTGGCGACGGCAACGCCGGCCAGGATCAGCGTCACCGTCGAACGTCCGCCGATGTGGCCCGCCACATACGAGATCCACACCGCCGCGAGACCCCCGACGAAGGCCGCGAGCGGGACGGCGTCCAGGACCCCCGAACCATCGCCGAGGCCCTCGGTGATCGCGATCGTCGCGCCGAGGCCGGCCCCGGCCGCGATGCCGAGCAGATAGGGATCGGCCAGCGGGTTGCGGAACGCTCCCTGATAGGCGGCCCCGCTCAGCGACAGCGTCGCGCCGACCATGAGACCCAGGACGACGCGGGGAAACCGGATCTGCGTGACGATCGCCTGATGGGTGCTCGACAGCCCGGAGTCGAGATCGACACCCGGAAGGCCGTCGGCCAGTTCGCGAAAAACCTCGCTGATCGAGAGGTCGACCGGGCCCATCGTGAGGCCGGCGAAACTCGCCACGAGGATCGCCAGGACGCCCGCGGAGACCGCGCCGAAGCCGAGCCGGGCGCCCTGTGGCGCCGCGGCGCGGACCTCGGCGGGTCGCGGCGAACCCATACTCAGGCTGGTGCCGCCACTGCGGCCAGCACGCCGGCGATGGCCTCGGCGAACTCGACGACCCGCGGTCCCCAACGTGATGCGATGTCGTCATCGAGTTCGACGACGGCGTTCTGCTGGACCGCCGTGAGATCGGCCCAGCCCGGTCGCGCGGCAACCGTCTCGGCGGTCTGGCCGGCGTAGATCGTGTCGGCGAGGAAGATCATGTCCGGATCAGCGCCCAGAATGAATTCCTCGGAGAGCGGCAGGTAGCCGTTGAACGCCTCGCCGTCGGCTTCGTCGCCGATGCTCTGCAGTCCGAAGAGGGCATAGACCTCGGCCACGAACGAATCGCGGTTCACGCTGTAGTAGTCGGTGCCGAGCTCGTGGTAGTAGGTCAAGCCCTCTGCGTCGGGTGCAGTCGCCACGAGTGCATCGATGTCGGTCTGGATCTGCAGGACGAGCTCGGCTGCCTCGGCCATGTGGCCGGTGGCGGCGCCGAGTTCCTCGATCTGGCTGTAGATGCCGTCGAAGTCGGTCGGTGCATCCCGGGCGATCACGGTGATGCCGAGGGCCTCGAGCTCGGCGGTGGCCGCGCTCGCCTGCATGGTGACGATCTGCGGATCGTATTCGGCGACCGCTTCGACGTTCACCGAGAAGCCGTCGAGATCGGTCATCGGGGCATCGGCGGGATGGTTGGAGAACTGATCGACCGCCACGACCTGGTCACCCGCGCCGATGGCGAACAGGATCTCCGTCGCGGTCGGTGACAGCGACACGATGCGCTCGACGTTTCCGGCACCGTCCTCCGCGCCGGCACCGTCCTCGGCGTCGTCGGCGACCTCGTCGTCGGCGACGCTGGTGTCGTCGTCATCACCGCACGCGGCGGCGAGCATCGCCAGCACGGCGAGCAGGGCGAGCAGGATCGTGAGTGGACTGCGTTTCATGGGTTCCTCCTTGTGGCTCGAGGTCAATTGCACGAGCGACAAGGAGCGAGTCCGCATCGCACGAGCGTCCCTTCCTCGAGGGTCGTTTCGTGTGGCTCGTCGGAGGCGACCGGGCTCATCCCCTCCGCCGAAGCGGACAGGCATCACCGTTGCGGGACAGCGCCGGAATCACACCGGACTTCGCTCCTCGGAACGGAGGAATACTAGGGGCAAACGGTGTCGAAACGGGCGATTGCCTCGGCGGCGATGCGCTCGATCAGCTCGGCACAGGTGGGGAGGTCGTCGACCACGCCCACACACTGGCCGGTGGGCAGGATTCCCACCTCGAGCTTCCCTTCGACCAGCGTCGCCCGCGTGAGCATGGCGGCGTTGGCGGCCATGGCGACCTGGGCCCAGGTGAGATCCTGATTCCGCTTCATGCTGATGCCCTCCTTCAGCAGGTCGCCGATCGACGTGTCGGTGAGCTTTCGGAACTTGAGGGCGTTCACACCGGCCCGGGGCAGGTTGAGCAGGCCGGTGCGCTCGAGGTTCTCGATCACCTCGGTCCGGATGACCCGCTGTGGCGCGCCGTCGATCGCGGTCGACACCACCGTGCCGGTCACCGGTGTGTCGAGGTAGACGGCCTTGACCTCGTCGGGCACCTTGCTGTCGGCGGTGAGCAGGAAGCGCGTGCCCATCGCGATGCCGTCGGCACCCCATGCGAGCGCGGCGGCAAGACCGCGACCGTCGTGGAAACCACCGGCCGCGATGACCGGGATGTCGACCGCGTCGAGCACTTCGGGCAGCAGCAGTGAGGTCGGCACGGTGCCGGTGTGGCCACCGCCCTCGGCACCCTGGCAGAGGACGGCGTCGACGCCCCACTCGGCCACCTTCTCGGCGTGGCGGCGAGCACCCACGGTCGGCACCACGACCACACCGTTGTCCTTCAGCTTCTTCACCATGTCGGGTCGCGGGGCCTGGGCGAACGAGGCGACCTTCACCTTCTGGGCGATGAGGTGATCGACCCGCTGCTCGACGTCGGCCGCGTCGGTGCGCATGTTGACGCCGAACGGCTTGTCGGTGCGCGACTTCACCGCGGCGATCGCCGCCACCATCTCCTCGTAGGTCATCGTGGCCGCGGCCAGGATTCCGAGCCCTCCGGCATCGGCAGTGCCGGTGACCAACGACGCTCCGGCCACCCAGCCCATGCCGGTCTGCACTATCGGATAGTCGACGCCGAAGAGTTCGGTCACTCGGGTCTGGAGACGGGAATCGACGGTGGCTGGCGCGCTCATCCGGTCACCCTACGACGTAGGGTGCGAGGGTCGGACACCGAGCGGGAGAGGGGGTTCCTCACGATGACTCGTCGACTCACCGAGTTCAGTCACGGCGCTGGTTGAGGCTGCAAGCTCGCCCCTGGCGAACTGGCGCAGGTCGTGCGCCGCCTCTCCCCGACCGACAGCCCCGATCTTCTCGTGGGCGCCCTCACCGGCGACGACGCCGCCGTGTGGCGCCTCGCCGACGATCGCGCCCTCGTGGTCACCGCCGACTTCATCACACCGGTGGTCGACGACGCGCGGGACTGGGGCCGCGTCGCGGCCGCCAACGCGGTCAGCGACGTCTACGCGATGGGAGGGCGACCGCTCCTCGCGCTGAACCTGGTGTGCTGGAACACCGAGGAGCTCTCGACCGAACTGCTCGGCGACGTTCTCCAGGGCGGGCACGACATCGCGGCCGAGAGCGGCTTCGTCGTCGCCGGCGGCCACACCGTCGACGACCCCGAACCCAAGTACGGCATGGCGGTCATCGGCGAGGTCCACCCCGACCGGATGCTGACCAACGCAGGCCTACGGCCCCACCAGACACTGATCCTCACGAAGCCACTCGGCATCGGCATCATCACCACCGGGCTCAAGCGCGGTGCGGCCGCCCCCGACATCGTCGCCACGGCCGTGGCCAGCATGATCCGCACCAATGCTGCCGCCGCGGCAATCGCGGTCGAGGCAGGGGCCACCGGCGCCACCGATGTCACCGGATTCGGCCTGCTCGGGCACGGCGGACGCATGGCCGAGGAGTCGGGAGTCGACCTCCGGGTCGACGTCGACGCCGTGCCCGTCATCGACGGCTCGGCAGAGCTCGCCGCCGCCGGCGTGGTGCCTGGCGGCACCGGCCGAAACCTCGCCTGGATCGAGGATCGGCTGCAGATCGGCGACGGGGTCACCGACCTCGATGTCACCGTGCTCGCCGATGCACAGACCTCCGGGGGGCTGCTGTTCGGCGTCGATCCGGCGGTGGCCGCTGACGTGCTGCTCGCGCTCGAGTCGTCGGGTCACCGCGCCGCCGCCATCGGGTCGACGAGCGCCGGCGCCGGCACCATCGAGATCCGTCGCCGCTGACGTCAAGAAGCACCGAAATCAGCCGATATGGGAGCATGGCTTCCCACACGCTCTCGCCTGCCGCGCCCGCCGCGACAGACGGCCCCACCGACACCCACGGCGGGATCACCCGTCCCACCCTGTCGGTGATCATGCCGGTGTTCAACGAGGAGTCGACTCTGGCCGACGTCATCCACCGGGTCCTCGACCTCGAGTTGGGTGTCGACATCGACCTGATCGCAGTGGACGACGGGTCGAGCGACGCATCGCTCGACATCCTCGATTCCATCCCGGATCCCCGGCTGCGCGTGGCCAAGCACCCGCAGAATCGCGGAAAGGGCGCCGCCATTCGCACCGGTCTCAACGCTGCGGTCGGTGACGTCGTCGTCATCCAGGACGCCGACCTCGAGTACGACCCGACGCAGTGGGAGCAGCTGCTCCGCCCGATCATCGACGGCACCGCCGATGTCGTCTACGGCAGCCGTTTCCTCGGCGAGACCACCGGCATGCGCCGTCGCAATCGCTGGGCCAACAAGGGCCTCACGGCGATGACCCGCGTGCTGTTCGGGGCCGGCATCACGGACATGGAGACCTGCTACAAGATGATCCGGCTGGATCTCCTCGACGACATGCGGCTCGAAGCCGACCGTTTCGACATCGAGCCCGAGATCACCGCCCGGCTGCTGCGCCGCCGTGTGACCATTCACGAGGTGCCGATCGACTACGAGGCTCGCACCCACGACGACGGCAAGAAGATCGGCTGGCGCGACGGCCTCCAGGCCGTGGGCACGCTCGTCAAGTGGCGGCTGCGCCTTCGCGCCTGATTCAGAACTTCGCTTCCGCCGTCAGCCGGCGGATGAGCGGCTCGAAGTGCTCGAGCGGCAGCGTGTCGTAGTCGGGATCGAACGCCTGCTGGTCCCAGTCGTCGGTGAACTGCTCGCACAATGCGAACCATGACTCGTCCGCAAAGCGATCCCGCAGGTTCGTGGGCACGCCGAAGTGCTGGTAGTAGTGGCGGCCCTGGAAGTCCTGGTGGTTCTTGATCGCCTCGTAGACGTCGTTGCGCACGTAGGGCTTGATCATCTCGGCGGAGATGGCGCCGTGGTTCGGCACCGAGATCGCCTTGCCGATGTCGTGGCACAACGCTCCGAAGATCATCTCGTCGTCGGCGCCGGCCCGTTCGGCCATCGTCGCCGTCTGGAGACAATGCGTGAGCTGATCGGTGATGAAGCCGTCACTGATGTGGGCCAACGACTCGAGCAGGATCATCATGCGGTCGGCCACCCGACCCTGGTTGGCCGAGGTCCGCTCACCGATGACGGCCCACTGCTCGGCGGTGGACTCGTCCATGCGCCGGAACGAGTCCGGGTTGGCGTCGACTTCGATGGGATCGGTGACGGTCATGGGTTTCCTCTCGTCCGGTGACACCACCGTAGCGATCTTCCACCGTCCGGGTCACGTAGCCTCCTGCGAATGAGCACCGCCGACTGTGTCGTCATCGGCGCCGGGCTCGCCGGCGTGTCGGTCGCTGCGGAGCTGGCGAACCGGGGGTTGCGGGTCACCGTCGTCGAGATGGAGCCCACCATGGCGTTCCACACGACGGGTCGATCGGCGGCCCAGTACCTCGCGAACTACGGCAACGAGGTCGTCCGTCGGCTCACGGCCGCCTCGGCGACCTATTTCGCCAGTCACCCGCAGGTGCCGTTGTGGGCCCCACGGGCGTGTCTTCGCGTCGGCAGCGAGGCGCACGAGGCCCAACTCTCGGCCGACGCCGCGGTTGCGCTCACCGTGGCGTCCGACACTCGCTTCGTCGACGGCGCCGAGGCCCGACGCCTCGTCCCTGCGCTGGCCGAACATGTCACGTGTGGCGTGCTGGAGCCGGGCGCGATGGAGCTCGATGTCGCCGCGATCCATCAGTCGTACGTCGCGACGCTGCGGTCACGGGCCGGGATCGTCCGCACCTCGAGTCCGGCAGTGTCGCTCTCGCGCCACCAGGCCTGGTCGGTCGAGTTGGCCGACGGCGAGGTCATCGACACCCCGACCGTGGTCAACGCCGCCGGAGCCTGGGGCGACGAGGTTGCCCGCCGCGCCGGTGTGTCGCCGGTCGGGCTGCACCCGCTGCGTCGCTCGGTGGGCATCGTCGGCCTGCCGGCCGAGGTCGATACGGCCGGCTGGCCACTCGTCGCCTTCGAGAACGACGACGGTGTCATGGCGGGGTATTGCAAACCGGAGCCCGGCGGCCTCCTGGTCTCCCCCGCCGACGAGACGCCGTCGGCACCCTGCGACGCCCGTCCCGACGAGATCGACATCGCGCTCGGCCTCGACGCACTGAACCACTGGCTCACGCTCGATGTCCACCACGTGACGTCGACCTGGGCCGGGCTCCGGACCTTCGCGGCGGATCGGTCGCCCGTCGTGGGCGAGGCGCCCGACGCAGCGGGATTCCACTGGTGCGTCGGCCAGGGCGGCTACGGGATCCAGATGGCGCCCGCCCTGGCCCGGGCCGCGGCTGCCCTCGTCGTCGACGGCGAGCTCCCCACCGACCTCAGCGCCGCGGGGCTTACGCCCGCTGACCTCGCCCCCGACCGGCCGACCCTCGCGGGGCCACTCATCGCCGAACACTGAGCCGATCGGCAACGACGCCAAAACGACGAACGCCGCCGACCCGAAGGCCGGCGGCGCTGGTCGGTATTCGTACTGGATCAGACGACCCGGACGTTCTGGGCTTCTTCGCCCTTGCGTCCCGGAGCGACGTCGAATTCGACGGTCTGGCCTTCGTCGAGGGACTTGTAGCCGTCACCGACGATGTTGGAGAAGTGGACGAACACGTCGGAGGCGCCTTCGCGCTCGATGAATCCGAATCCCTTTTCAGCGTTGAAGAACTTCACTTTGCCTTGCACTGGAATCACATACTTTCTTGAAAAACGAGGCGCAATTCGCCTCGTTCACCGATGACGGTTCATCCAGTCTGCCACGTTTCGGCGCGTCCCCCACGTTTCCTCATGTCCCCGCCATTTCGGCGTCAGCCGAGCGCTCGGGTCATCGCATCGAAATCGAGGTCGAGCGTTGCATCACCGGCCGCCAACCGGTGCCGAGTCTCGAGTCGCTCGACGATTCCCCAGGGCGAGTCGTGCCGTGGAAAGTCGGCGATCGGCGTGTCGATGCCGGCCACCACGAACGGCGCAGACCAGCCGAAGCTCATCTCCCCCGCGCTCGGCGACACCCACCTGACGTCCACCTCGCCCGTCCCGGTCACCACCGGCTCGTCGGCCGTGACGCCGGTGACGAATTCGTCGAACGTCCCGTCGTCTTCCGTACCGACCTCCACGATCCAGACGTTGTCCGGTCCGCCCTCGGCCACGAGGTCGAAGGGTTTGCTCATGCCGTTCGTCGCGTGCACCGCCGGGTCGTAGGTTCGCCACGTCGCCGGGCGCTGCGACCAGAGCGCCACGTAGCCCCCGTTCCTCGCCCCCAGCGTCCAGTTGCCGACCTGACGTACCTCGTCGAAGTGGTCCTGGGGAAAGTAGGCGTGGGTGTAGTCGCGGTAGCGAAAGACGAGATCGAGGATCTCGTCGGTCGTCTCGTCCCAGAGCGGTGAGTAGATGTGGATGGCGGTCCGCTCGAACTGGGCGGTACGGGGCATCGAGGCCTCGCCGGTCCAGTAGCCCGGGTCGCCGCCGTCGTCGCTCCAGTCGGTCGACTCGGGCAGGCCGGTCATCGGATGGTTGGTGAAGACCCGGGCGTCGGGATCGATGGTCGCCTGCCAGATCTGCACCTGATCGCGCATCTGGCCCTTCCGGTGATCGAGTACCGACGCGAGGCTGACCTGGGGGCTGCGCCACGCATAGGTGTTCGCCTCGTCGAGCCCGCCGAGGTTGAGGATCATGTAGTTGTCGAGCAGCCACTGTTCGATCTTCTCGACGTCGCCGCCCTGCACGTCGCTGAGCTGCTTGATCTGGGTGAAGACATCACCCTCCCACAGACGGTGTTCATTGGCTTCGGCAGTGCTCACCTCGGCCATCTGCCAGACCCCGATCAGCCCGGCCGACCACCAGAACGCCATGTTTGCCGGGTCCTTGAAGTCGTAGCCGAACGGCGCCTCGGGCGAATCGCTGATCGGCTCCCGACTGTTGACATGGATGCCGTGGCGCTCGCGGGTGATCGACACTTCGTCGGACTGGGCGATCGCGATCACCGCGGCCGGTGGCCGGTACTTCTCGGCGAGACAGAAGAACGTCGCCGTCGTGCTGTCGACGGAGCTGTGGTCGCCCGGCGTGCGGTCGAAGAGGAGTTTCGCCAGGTCGAAGGTGTCCTCGTCGCGGGCGGTCATCTTGTCCTTCTTGTAGGTACGCCCGTGCGGCGCCACGTAGGCGCCCCGGTGATAGTGCGCCGCCATGTCGACGAGGCAGAGGTCGAGTCCCATCGCGGCGGCGTTCACGATCTCGTCGTCGTCGCTGAGTTCGCACAACGAGAGGAGCGGCGTGACGTTCTTGGCCATGTACACGTTGGAGTGCCATTCGAAGAAGCCGAATTCGGCTCGTTCGTGGATCCAGTCGAGGATCTCGGGGCGGGCCCGGGCCCAGTGCTCGCCGCCTGTCATCCCGGTGACCTCGAACACCTCGTCGGGGAAGAACTGGCCGGCCAACAGCTCGTTGGACAGCGTGATGATGCGATGGTTCTCCGACCAGTACCACAGATGGTCGACGCGGTCGGCGGGTAGCGGATCGTCGTAGCGGTAGCGGTTGGCCAGCACCCGCTGGGTGATCGCCTCGATGACCGCCGGGTCGATGCGGGTCATCTCGGTAGTTCCCTGGCCGTGCGCGAGCAGCCAGTTGAAATACATGAACTGGAAGTCGCGAGTGTCACGCCACTCGTCGAGTTGGGTCCAGCGATCGGCGAAGCCCTCGACGCTGACCGCGCCGATGTCCCACGTGAATGAGGGGTCCCGGCGGGCGGCCGCCAGCTGAACCGCCACGCCCGACGCGGAAGCAGGCCGAGGCGACGCCGTCGCGTAGGTGAGATAGCTGTCGATCTGCGTCTGGAAGTAGCTCTCGTCGACGAGTCCGGCGCTGCCGGGCGCGGCCAGGCCGCCGGCGGCCGGTGCGGCTCCGGTCGTCGTCGGGGCGACCGTCGACGTCGTGCTCGTCCCAGTGGTGGTCGTCGACGGCGCGCCATCGCCCGAACCACCTCCGCCACTGCACGCCGTCAATGCGGCGAGCGACGATGCTCCGACCAGAAACCCTCGACGATCGATCACAGTCTCTCCTCCTGCATCGTTCTCTCGGCGACCGGCGCCGAGCGGTGCCGCCACAAGGACAGCCCCAGGAACACGATCATTGCCATCGACGCCGAGGTGAACAGCAACTTCGGGCCCTCGGCCTCGTAGAGCGCACCGGCACCATAGGCGACCACGCCCGACACGAGCACGCCGATCGCGCTGAAGAGCCCCTGTCCTGCCGCGAGCTGTTCGCGCGGTGTCGCCGTCGCGATCGCCACCTGGTTGGCCGGCATCGTGAATGCATCCGCGATGGCGTGCACCACCGACACGAGCAGCAGGATCCAGAGGCCGTCGACCCAGCCGTAGAGAAGTGTGCAGACCGCCGCGACGGAGATCGACCAGCCGACCACCGCCGCGTGGCCGCGCGCCTGCGCCATGCGGCCGCCGGTCGGCGCGATGAGGATCATCGGGATCGTGAACAGGCTCAACGACAGCCCGATGAACCACGTCTCGGCCCCATTGTCGTCGAGGAGGAGCGCCCAGGTCGCCTCGAAGTAGGCGATGGTCAGATAGAACGCGACGCCGGCGAACAGCGCCGACTGGATCCGGGGGATTCGCAGCAGCGGCAGAGTCGGGCGCCGGACACCGTCACCGGGCGGCGTGCGCAGGTCGAGGCGGCCGACCCATCCGAACAGGAGCAGGTTCGCAGCCATGAGAACGATGAACGGGAGTCTGATGCCGCCCAGCTCCACCATCACCGCGGCCAGGACGGGGCCGAGGACGAACCCGCTGATGTCAAACGCAGTGAGCCGGCCCAGCGTCGTGCCCACAGCGTCCGGGTCGCGGGTGATGAGGAGCCGGCGCATGGCCGGAGCGACGGCACCGGTGCTGAGCCCGAACACCACTCGTGACCCGACGAACATCCACAGCTGATCGGCGACGACCATACCGAGCATCCCCACGGCGGCGAGCAGGACCCCACCGCGGATCATCTGCGCCGTGCGACCCCGGTCGGCAAGCGGGGCGAGGCCCACCTGGGCGACGAAGCCGGCGAAGAAGCCGGCCGATGCGATGAGCCCCAGCTGACTCTCACTGAACCCGAACTCGTTGCGGAACTCGGCCAGCAGGGTGAACACCGATCCGTAGCCCATCGTGAGCACCGCGGTGACGACGTAGTACGGAATGTTGGGGTCGCGCCGGAGCGGGATCGCCCCGCTCGAGGTGGAGTCGGACACGGGCGGACGGTAGCGGAGTGACGCGACGCAGCCCGATTCCTCCACCGGGCCGATGCCGGCGACGCTACGACTTCACGAAGCGGTAGTCGTAGTCGAAGCGCTCGTTGCCGCTGAACACGTCGGGCACACTCGCCACGACGAGCCACAGCTCGTCACCGGCGACAACCGCGACCGAGGCCTTGTCGTCACTGCCCAACGGGACGTAGGTGCGGGTGTTTCCCCGCTGGCGAACCGCCACTCCCCGGAGATCGGACCGGCTCCCCTTGGATCCGGTGGCCGCAGGGTCGATCTCGACCGAGAAGGTGCCGGCCGACGTGGCCGCGAGCGAGATGGCGTTGTAGGCCCACGCACCCGGAATCAAGGAGCTGGGGGCACCGGTCCAGCCGATGCCGGCATTGCCCACGGTCGCCGTCCGGAAGTGGACGTCGCCCGCGTTCGCCGCGGACGACGCAGCCTCGTCGCGATGGTTCCGGATCGCCGCAGCATTGCGGGAGAAGTCGACCGTCGCCGCGTGAGCGGCGAAGTCGACGAACGAGGCAGCCATGTCCTCGCCGTCGCGAGCCAGTTCGTCGAAGAGCCACTCCTGGGGAAGGGTGCCGGACGGCACGTCGTCCCAGGAGTCGACGATCGCGCTGGTCGCACCGTTGCCCTCGCTCAGCCAGGTGAGGAAGGCGCCGGCCCCGTAGTCGTGGAAGCGTCGGCTCACGCTGAGCTCTCCGGCCGGCGACCCCTGGTTGTTCCTGGAGGCCCAGAGCGGCAGCTGCGGGTTCAGCAGATACTGACCGATCGAGTCCTTGCCGACGGTGTCGGTGGGGTGCACCCGGTCGACGAACCACTCGGCCACTGCTTCCCAGTACCAGGCCGCGTCGCCGCTGTTCGGGAACGGCGCACCGACCTGGAAGACGTGCATCATCTCGTGGGTCGTGTACTGACTCTGGGAGTTCGGCCCGGGCGGCGTCGTGAGGAACTGCGAGGCGATGCCGACGGGGAGGTTCACATACGGGACGCCGTTGACGTCCTCGCCGAAGCCCGCGGTCAGGCTGTCGGTGACGCCACCGGTGTCGATCAGGTAGATGTTGGTGCAGTACTCGGGGAAACCCTGCGGCGGATCGAACCCCAGTGTGTCGGTGGCAACGTCCCACGCCCACGCCATGTCGTCGAGCACGAGGTCGGCGATGTCGGTGAGATCGCCGCCGGTCGGGCCCCACCACACGGCGAGACGGCCGGTCGTCACGACCTCGTTCACATCGACGTACTCGGTTCGCAACGCGCAGCTCACGTTGCGCGGATCCAGCGGGTCTCGGGGATCAACAGGGTTGCGGGGGTCGACCGGGTTGCGAGGGACCACGGGGTCTCCTGGACGCGGCGGCCGTGGAGTGAAGCTCGCGTCGCGCCGTCCCGTCCGGTAGAAGCGGGCGAGGAACGACGCCATCTGTTCCCGCGTGACGAAATCGTTCGGCGAGTACGTCGTGGGCGTGGTGCCGGTCGTGATCTTCAGGCCGTAGAGGCACGCGACATCGAGCTTCGCGAACGAGGTGTCCGCCACATCGGTGAACGGGCTCTCCGGTGAGGCGCAATAGCCCTCGAGCACCCGACGCAGCCGGGCGAGGAACGACGCCATCTGCTCACGGGTCACGAAGTCCTCCGGCGCATACGTCGTGCCCGTCGTGCCCGTGGTGATGCCGAGCCCGTAGATCCGGGCGATGTCGCGCGTGGCAAAGGAGTCGGCGGCGACATCGGTGAACGGTGTGGCAGCCACCGGCGCGGCCTCGCCGTTGATGACCCGGTAGAGCCGGGAGAGGAACGACGCCATCTGCTCACGGGTCACGAAATCGCTCGGTGAGTAGGTCGTCGGGCTCGTGCCGGTGGTGATGTCCAGTCGCTCGATGCACACGATGTCGTCGTACGCGAACGACGAGGCGGGAACGTCGTCGAACGCCATGGTGCCGGCCGGACAGGCGACTGGTGCGCCACTCACCGGCACGACGCTCACCAGCGTCGCGAAGAGCGCGAGGACGACCGTGACGGTGGCGGAGCGATGGCCGCTTGGACGAGCGGCCGGGCGAGGTCGGGAGGGCATGCGCGGGAAAGGTACAGCAGGGCGTGACCGAAACCGCGTCATCCTGGCGCAAGAGTTTCGGTGCTACGTTCGGCGGCCGTGATGGCCACCTCGGGTGATCGGCATCGATGCGGACGAGTCCATCGTCGACTTGCCATCACGGTGGTGTTCGCGGCGCTGACGATGGTCGTGCAACCGGCCGGTGCGATCGCCGGATTCGGCGACGTTGCACCCGACCGGTACTACACGGATGCGGTCCAGTGGATGGTCGACAACGACATCACGACGGGGACGAGTCCATCGTGCTTCAGCCCCGACGGGCTCGTCACACGAGGGCAGCTGGCAGCGTTCCTGTGGCGGGTGGAGGGCGAGCCCGCTGCGCCGGCACCGCACCCGTTCGACGACGTGATCGCCGATTGGCAGCACGACGCCGTCTCGTGGCTCGCCGCCGAGGGCATCACCGTGGGCACCTCCCCCACCACCTATGCGCCGAATGCGCTGGTCACCAGGGGCGAAGTCGCCGCGATGCTCCACCGAATGGGGGGAGAGCCCGACGCACCTCTGCATCCCTTCGTCGACGTCACCCGGACGTGGCAGGACGCACCCGTCTCGTGGATGCACTCACAGGGCATCACCACCGGCACCTCGGCGACCACGTTCTCTCCCGATCTCCGCGTCACGCGCGGCCAACTGGCGACCTTCCTCCATCGCCATGAGGGCCGGCCGGGCGTCGTCGTCGATCCCACCTCGGCGACCTGCGATGGCGGTGACGCAGTGCGACAGGTGTCCGAGACCGCCTACGGCCCCTTCGCCACCGTCGGCCCACTCACGCTGAGTCTCCCGAGTGCACGAGTCGAGATGATCGGCTTCCACGAGAGCAATCACGACGGGGCGCAGCAGCTGGAGCTCCTGCCGACCGAGGTGGCCGTCACCACGATGGCATCGAGGGGTCGGGGAAACGGCAGCCACACTTCGGCCGACATCGTGATCGACCCGGCCGACGAGATCCGCTCGCCGGTCACGGGCACCGTCATCCGCGGTGGCGGATACACGCTCTATTGCGACCATCGTGACGAGTTCGTGGTGATCGAACCGACCGACCGGCCCGGCTGGGAGGTCAAGGTGCTGCATTTCGAGGGGCTTCGACCCGCCGTGGGTGACACGGTCGTCGCCGGCGAAACGGTGATCGGCGACCACGCGACGGTCCTTCCGTTCGTCTCGCAGGTCGATGACCTCACCGCATCGCCGTCGTGGCCGCACGTGCACATCGAGGTGGTCGACCCCTCGGTCCCGGACCGGCCCGGCTCGGGCTGCTGACCACCGGCGCGTCGCGCCGGTCAGGTGATGTTCTCGGCGATCTTGTCGCCGGTCTGCTTGTCGATGTTGCGCCAGTAGTCGAGCGAGCGCTCGAGCACCTCGTCCGACACGCCGTCGGAGAGGTGTCCCGCCGCATTCTCCACGAGTCGTTCCCTGGCCGCGTCGTCCATCACCTCGCGCACGAGGGTGCCGGGCTGCACGAAGTCCGTGTCGTCGGCATGCGGCACGTAGGGCGCGTGCTGGAACTCTCCCCCGCCCGACCAGACGGCGTCGTTCGGGTACTTCGCCGGGTCGGCCGCCGGCCCACCCTTGCTGTTCGGGGCGTAGACGGGGTCGCTCACCGTGTCCATGCGCATGGCGCCGCCCTTGCTGTAGCTGTGGAACGGGCACTGGGGCGCATTCACCGGGATCTGCTGATAGTTCACGCCGAGCCGGGCCCGGTGGGCATCGGCGTAGGCGATCAGCCGGGCCAGGAGCATGCGGTCGGGACTCGGCCCGATGCCGGGTACGAGATTGTTGGGCTGGAACGCCGCCTGCTCGATCTGACTGTGGAAGTCGGTCGGATTCCGGTCGAGCGTCATCCGACCCACTTCGTGGAGCGGGTAGTCGTCGTGGGGCCACACCTTCGTCAGGTCGAAGGGATGGAATCGGTAGTTCTCGGCGTCGTCGAACGGCATGATCTGCACCTTCAACGTCCAGGACGGGAAGTTGCCGTCGTCGATGTTCGTGAACAGATCGCGACGGTGGTAGTCGGCGTCGTCACCGGCCACCCTGTCGGCCTCCTCCTGGGTGAAGAACTCGATGCCCTGGTCGGTCTTGAAGTGGTACTTGACCCAGACGCGCTGGCCCTCGGCGTTGACCCACATGTAGGTGTGGCTCGAGTAGCCGTTCATGTTGCGCCACGTCTTCGGGATCCCTCGATCACCCATCAACCAGGCGACCTGGTGTGCCGTCTCGGGCGAGAGCGACCAGAAGTCCCACTGCATGTCGTGATCACGCAGTCCGTTGTCGGCGCGTCGCTTCTGGGAGTGGATGAAGTGCTGGAACTTCATCGGGTCACGGACGAAGAAGACCGGGGTGTTGTTGCCCACCATGTCGTAGTTGCCCTCGTCGGTGTAGAACTTCAGCGCGAAACCACGGGGATCGCGCCACGTGTCGGGCGAACCGCTCTCGCCGGCAACCGTGGAGAAGCGCGCGACCATGTCGGTCTTCGCTCCCGGTTGGAACAGCGACGCCTTCGTCCACTGAGTGACATCCTGGGTCACCTCGAACGAGCCGAACGCGCCACTGCCCTTGGCGTGCGGCTGGCGGTCGGGAATCATCTCCCGGTTGAAGGCCGCCATCTGCTCCATCAGGTAGTGATCGTGGAACACGATCGGTCCGTCGGCGCCGGCGGTGAGCGAGTGCTCGTCGCTGGCAACGGGAATACCAGCATCGGTCGTGGTGGGCTCGGTCGACATGGGCGGTCCTCCTGGAACCTGGCGGGGTGGTCACGCGTACAGCGCGCAACGACCTCCTACCCGGCTGCCGGGCGCGCCAAACAAGCGATCCCCGCCGGACCCGGGGTCAGGGAACGACGGTGCCGGTCAGGACCGGGTCGAGCTGCACGCGGAGTTCGAGCTGGTTCTCGGCGATCGGGATCGGGAACCCGAACAGCGTGTTCAGCACACCGGTGAACAGACCACACCCGGTGATGGCGAGCTCCTCGGTGAAGCCGCCGTGCAGGACCGCCGTGCCGTCGGCCTGGTCGTAGGCGACACCGAGCGGATCGCCGCCGGGACCAGCCGACAGCGATGCCTGCACCGGCCCGATCGCGCACGACGACGGCAAGAGCGCGCTCTCGAGACCGATGGCGAAGCCGAACCCGAGGTCGATGGCGCCGTTGGCCGGAACCACCGTGCCGTTCGGGGCCACGAACTTGGGCACCAGACCGACGGTGACCTCGAGACCCTGGATGAGTTCCACCGGAATCTCGATCGGGTCGAGCTCGATCGAGTCGAGACCGAACTCGAGGTCACCGTCGACCGAGACCTCTCCGGAGATCGCCGGGCACGCCCCGAGCGGGCAGCTGGGCGTGGCGAACTCGAATCCGCCGATCTCGATCGCGATCTCGGTGATCTCGATGTCGACGTCGCCGGGTTGCTCGACCACCGCAGCGATCTCGATGCAGTCCTCGCACGTGGCCAGATCGAGGCCGTCGGGTCCGCCGGCGCGGCCGGCCGTCAGGATGTAGAGCGATTGAAAGTCCTCCGTCGCGGCATCGACCGTTGCCGTCACGTTCACCACGAGTTCGTCGGCCGACACGAAGGTGGTGGAGTTGACGAGCAATCCGCCGAGCGAGATCGCCGAGCTTCCCGGATCGAAGTTCGCACCGCTGACGGTGAGGTCACGCGTTTCCAGCAAGCCGAGGCGGTCCGGGGTCACTGCCTCGACGCTGGTCTTGGTCGCTCGACCGATCCGTATGTCGCCGGCCGTCGCGACGGCGGTCCCGCCGGCGAGATTTCCGGCGGTCGACTCGAACGCGACGAAACGCCCGTCGCCCGACACCGCCGGCGATCCGCTCGCGCCGTTGGCCGGGCCACCGTCGTTGTCGACGCTCACGGTTCTGCGCTGCACACCGGCGAGGTCGACCGGCGAGAGACGCTCGACCGACACCACATCGTCGCCCACGACGAATGACACCACGAACCTGGGGCCACCGTCGATCAGGGCCAGGGACGGTGCCGAGGCGATCTCGGCGCTGTTGCTCAGGCGCAGGGTGCGATCGATCGCGCCGAAGACCCGACTCGTGACGAATACGTCGCGGCCCGAGTTGCCGTCGGTGCCCTCGAGGTTGGTCGCTTCGGATGAGAACGCGATCACCGGGGCCGGTGCACCCAGGTAGCCGGTGGCTTCGTCGCTCACCACCGGTTCTGAACTGGCACCGTTCGATTGCTGGAACGGGCGGGTGACAGTATCGGGCACGCTGGCCCGCGTGGTGTCGCCTCCCGCACGGGCCGACAGGAACACGTCGGCGACGCCGTTGCTGTCGCCACTGACGAGGTTCGTCGCCAGCGACGTGTAGGCGACCCATTCTCCCGAAGGGCTGATCGAAGGCTCGCTGCTCGCACCGTTGGCTTGGTTGCCGCTGCTCCGCACGCTGACCCGTTCGGTCGTGCTTGCGACCCGGTCACGAACGAACACGTCGCTACTGCCGTTGGTGTCGCCCGCCACCAGGTCCGCACCGGTCGACACGAACGCCACGTACCGACCATCGGCGGAAACCGACGGCTGCGACGCAGTCCCGGCCGACTGGCCGCCGCCATTCGTCACGCTCACGCGCTCGGTCGTACCGGCCACACGGTCGCGGACGAAGACGTCCTCGGTGCCGTTGGTGTCGCCCGCCACCAGGTCCGCACCGGTCGACACGAACGCCACGTACCGACCATCGGCGGAAACCGACGGCTGCGACGCAGTCCCGGCCGACTCGCCGCCGCCATTCGTCAGGCTGGCCCGGGACGTGACCAGGCCATCGCGGACATACACATCGCTCGTGCCGTTGGTGTCACCGGCAACGAGGTCATCAGACGCCGAGACGAACGCCACGACCTCGCCGGTCGCCGAGATCGCCGGATCGGTGCTGGCTGCCGTGCTCGGTGGTGCCGCCGTGCTGTAGCCGTCGGGGACGTTGACCCGACCGAGAAAGGTGCACCCACTCAGTGTGAACATCGCAGCTGCGACCACCACACCCAACGCACGTCGTCCGCGATTCGCCCGTCCCTGCTTCATGAAAGTGCCTCCAACGCCCCCCGGTGCACGTCCCCCGCACATCCGCCGGGCGAAGGTAGCGCACGTCCCGCGTCCCCCACAAGGAACGCCGACCACAAGGAGTGGTCGCCGGCCGCGCCAGACGCGGACTTTCTCCTCAGTGTCTTCAGCGACGAGCGCGACCGACCAGGCGACGCGTGAGCTTTCTGACCACTGTCCGCGCCGCAACCCGACCACTGTCGAGGTCCTTTGTCAGCCGTGCGAGCTCGGAGGCGTGCCGGCGCTCGAGTCGGTCCAACTCCTGCTGGTTCTCTCGCGCCGCGTCGTCTCGTTCATCGGCCAGCTGCCACGTGCGTTCCTCGAACATGGAGGCTTGCCGTTGCACCCAGTCGAAGAGCTTCGAGTCGACCGCGTCCCAACGCCAGCTCGGATCGCCCATCGCCGTTGCGTAGGACTCGAGCTCGGCTTCGCGCTCGGCGAGCGGCATCCGCCGTCGGGGAGCGGTACCGAGATGCAGGACGGTCGGCACCAATCCGCTCGTCGCCGTTGCGCCCGCCGCGATGAACTGCTGATACATGAACGTGTCGGTGTTGATGTCGGGTGGGGCCGGCCGCCAGCCCTCGGGCAATGACCGATAGGCATCCATCCGATGACCGAACGAACTCAACGAGCTGCGATTGTCGTTCTCGAGCAGTCGCGCCCTGTAGGCCGGCCGGTCGAGATCGTGGATACGCCCCTTCATGCTCCCGTCGGGCTGGACCCGCGTGTCGAGTCCGAAGACACAATCGTGATCGGCGAGCCGGGGCACGAGGCGAGCGAGATGGTCCGGAAACCAGACGTCGTCATCCCCGAGATAGAAGACCGCGTCGACATCGGTGTGCTTCGTCAAGACGTCGTGGCGACTGCGTTCACCGTGCCGCTCACCCTTGGGATACGGAAGCCAGCGAACTCTGGCGTCGGCGGCGCCCAGCGCCAGCACCGTCGCTGCGGTCGCATCAGGTGCGCCGTCGCCGACGACGAGCACCTCCGCCGGCGCCAGGTCCTGATCGAGTACCGAGCGGATGGCGAAGCGCACCATCGGACCGTGGTCGAATGTCGGGATCATCACGCCGATCCGAGTCGGCTGGCCGTGTGTCATTCCCCTAGGATGCCCTCGTGTTGATCGGGTGGAGCGGCGATGGCATCGCCGCGGTGCAACAGCGAAGAACCACCGCGCACCGCGATGCGCGCGGTCAATTCACCGAGATATGGCGTGACGAGTGGCACGACCACGACGATCGACCTCGCCAGTGGACGCTCTGCACGAGTCGTTCGCGAACGCTGCGCGGAATGCATGTCCACCGCCGGCGCGTCGATCAACTCGTGGTCGTGAGCGGCACCCTTCACCTCGCGCTCCATGACATCCGCCCCGACAGCCCCACCGCGGGGTCGTCGGACTTCCGGCCGCTCGGCCCCGAGGACGGCTCCATCCGAATCCCTCCTGGTGTCGTCCACGGCTTCTGGTTCGACGACGCCGCGTCCTACCTGCTCGGCTTCTCCCGAGAATGGGACGGCTCCGACGAGTGGCGCTGCCGCTTCGATGACCCCGGTCTCGGGATCGACTGGCCCGACGAACGTCCGCTGCTGAGCGACGAGGACGCGGCGGCCGGGTCGCTCGAGCAACTGATGCACGACTTCGCCACAGACCGGTTCCTGGCGTGACGAGAGCAACGGTCGACGGTATCGAGGGCGTCACCCTGCAACCGTTCACGCCCCATCGCGACGAACGCGGCTCACTCACCGAGATCTGGCGTGCGAACACACAGGAAGGGTCCGCACCTCGCCAGTGGAACGTCGTGCGCAGCGAACAGGGCGTGCTCAGAGGTGTGCACGTGCATCAGCGACATCACGACCTCCTCCTGCTCGCCGAGGGCGCCGCTGTGATCGGTCTCCACGATCTTCGCGCCGCTTCGCCGAGCTTTCGGCGAGCTGCGACGGTCGAGCTGCGCGCCGGCTCCGGGGCGATCGCGATTCCGCCTGGCGTCGCCCACGGCTTCTGTTTCACCGAGCCGTCGATCCACGTCTACGCGGTGTCGCACTACTTCGATCCCGCCGACGAGCACGGATGCCGCTTCGACGATCCGGAGCTTCGGCTCGACTGGCCCGTCACCGAACCGCTCATCAGCGAGCGCGATGCCGCCCTCCCGTCGCTTGCTGAGCTCATGTCGACGCTCCCGCCGCAAGTGCCCGCAGCTGAGCCACTCGTCTGACTCCCAAGGCCCCGTCCGCGGCCGACGCCAGCGGGGCCGGGCCCGTCCCCGCGACGAACCCGACGAACGCCGCCAGTTCCGCCAGGAGCGGCATGGTGTCGGCCACCCGTTCCACCCGCACCTCGTCGTCGCCGGTCGCTCGGATCTCCACCACCCCGTAGTCGTCATCGGACAGCCGAGCGGTGGCGGTGCTGCCGAACAGCAGGACTTCTCGACGGACGCGGGGCGCCCGGGCGGACACATCGACGTGCAGCCATGGCGCCCCCTCGTCGCCCAGCGCGCCGATCAGGCCGGCGAATGAGCATTCGAACGGCTCGCTGCGGCCAGACGTGTCGTCCACGAGGCCGCTGACGCGCTGCGCCGAGATCGCCGACGGGATCCCACCGAGCACGTGATTCGCGATCGAGAGATCGTGGGGCAGCAATGTCCAGACCGGATCGGTGTCGGGATGGCTGTCACCCCACTGGTGGCGGACTGTCGACATACCGGCGATCTGCCCGAGGGTGCCCTCCGCCGCCAGTTCGGCGAGTCGGATGACTGCCGGGTGATACCGCCACTTCTCCATGACGAAGACGCGATCAGCCGCGCGCTCAACGATCTCGTCCGCGGCCCCGACGTCGTCGGTCATGGCCTTCTCGGTGAAGACCGGAACGCCGAGGTCGAGCCCCTGGTGGATGAAGGTCGCGTGGGTGGCGACCGGCGTTGCGATCACGACGCCGTCGACGTCGTCGAGCTGGTCCACCGTCGAGGCGACGCGGTGGGCGCCCAGGCCCCGCGCCCTCTCGCGTCCCGCACGCGACCGCTCGACGACCGTCACCGTGCACTCCAGCGCCAGGAGATCCCGCAGGATGTGTCGTCCCCATCGCCCGCACCCGACCAGCCCGATTCCTGTCACGGAGGAAGCGTAGGCGGCCAGGTCGTCGAGTGACCGGGTCTCGGATGGGACGGCGGATGGACGCGGCCCCCGGAAACGGGAGGATCCCCGCCGAAGCGGGGATCCTCGAGGTTCTTCGGTGGTCGGGCTGAGAGGATTTGAACCTCCGACCTTCGGTCCCCCAGAACGATTTCGGAAACGGGAGCCGATTCTCAGAACTCAAGGGCTCCGAAACCTGAGGAACCGCTAGGAGTCCACGCCTCCCGACCTCGTCCGTTCACGGTTGGTCCCGGACCTTCCCCGAGGGCCTGTGTCCACCAGGTGTCCAATCACGCGGCCTCAATGCCTTCGAGGGCCGCCCGAATCGTGGTGTCCAGCGCCGCCGTCAGCGACTCATCGATACTCGGGAAGAGATGGCCGTACGTGTCCAGCGTGACGCTGATGGAAGAGTGTCCAAGTCTCTCCATGATGGCCCTCGGGTGAGCTCCTTCTGCGATTAACAGCGCGGCGCACGAGTGCCGGAGGTCATGAAAACGGAAGTCCTTCGGCAAGTCCGAGGCCGTCGAGCATCGCACGACCGCTGGTCGGTAATGCCGACGGTAGAAGTTGCTGTGGCGAATCTGCCCACCGGAGTCTGTCGTGAAGACGAGGTCCCGGGACGAGCGCTCGAGCAGTCGCGGACTCAGCGCGGCCAGCACTTCCGGTGGAACCCCGACGGTTCTCTCCCGGCCGTTCTTGGGCGTGCCCTCGACGAGTCGACCACGCACCTCCTCGACCGACCTCCTAATCGTCACCCTCCCTCTAGAGCTGTCGACGTCCCCTACGCGCAACGCATGTAGCTCGCCTGCCCGAAGACCAACGAACGCAGCGAACAGCACCAGCGGCGAGTAGGTCCTACCGAGTTCGGTGGCGAGGCGAATGAGTTCCTCGGCAGGCGCGAACACCATCCGCTCCGAGGCCGTCGTTCGCGGCGGTGGCAGGCGAACACCATCCGCCGGGTTCTTGTCCACCAGACCCTCACTCACTGCCAGCTCGAGGACGGGTCGGAGAACATTCACGACGTTGCGCACCGTCCTTGGCTGGCGGCCACCGGACGTGAGCCCAGCCACGAACTGCTGAACATCTCGAGCGTCCAACTGCGAAACCGGGGTGGTTCCAAAGGCAGCCTCGATGTGACCCTCAATAATCGACTCGTAGGCCACGACCGTCGTCGGCTTCAGTCGGACGCTCTCAAGTTCAAGCCACCGGCGAGCAACGGCACGGACCGTTGCCTCCCGCTGGCGCTTCGCATGAAGCTCGAACTCCGTCCGCGTCTGATACGAGCCGACGTCCAGTTCTCTACGTACTCTCGTCGCGAAGCTCGACGCGTCCCGCTTCAAGTCGAAGCGCTTGGCGCGTTCCTTCCCATCGGGCTCTCGCCATCGGACCTTCCAGCGGTCAGCAGCACGGTGAACGCTCACGGAAGCCACGGCGTTGCCCCCAAGTTGACGGTTGATGCTGTCATGCGGTCACCGAGCCTTGACGCGTCGCCGGCAAGAAGCCCCGCTTTCGGCACTCGCGCACCCATCTGTCGACTGTCGTCTTGGGCACACCATTTGCCTCGGCAATCAGCTTGTTCACCGCCCGACTCCGAGGTGCAAGGAATCGGTACACGTCGGCGACTTGGCGATAGAAGTTGTCTCCTCGCTTCCGGCCGGGCGGGATGTCGAGACGAGCCTTCTCCAAGGCCAACTCCTTCGGCTTCCCGCTCCTGCGCTCTAGACGCGGCTCATTGGGCCGGTGACCCGTGAAGTCTTCCATCTGGCTGTCGAACATCTCAGTGACCCACGTGCTCTCGGCCTCCGAGCCGAAACTCGTCGCGTAGTGCCGGGCTGCGGTAGCCAGTTGCGGGGCTGGGAGCTGCATCCGCGATTCGAGGTCCACGCGGTTGACGTTCACCACTGTCTCGATTCGTGCCAGAGGAATCGCACGAAGAACGTCGGCGTCGACAGGTGCTCCGCCGCGACCCAAGACGAAGACCTCGACCGACCGATAGCCATGACCGGCGTCCGCCAGCCGGACCCACGCCACATGGTCTGGGAGGGATGACGTCACAGCACAAATCCACCCGCCATTCCCGAATGACACCTCGATGGCTGGATTCACCATGACTCACCTCCTAAGGTATAGGTCCGCATACTATTGCATAGTCGACCCAATTCCGCCAGAGTGCGTCCGGATGAGCACCTGACCGCACGGAACTGAGGCAGATATGACCGACGAGAACCTGACGAAGTGGCTGGACGACCTGGAGGCGGATGGCCGAACCATGGCCGACGTGACAACCGTGGAGTCGGCGATGGGCATCCCGCGAGCCCGGCTCTACGAGTGGCGAGCACTCGACCGAGGCCCGCTCTCTATCCGCCTCGGCGGGAAGGTCCAGTACCCCATTGCCGCTCTCCGCAAATGGCTCCTGGAGTCCGCTGAGCGGAGTTCGCGGGGCGGTGTGACATGACCAGGCCGAACGTAAATCGACCGTCGGACATAGGCGACCGTGGATGAACGCGACCGACGCCTCAACCTTCGCGAGATTGGCGTCACGGCCCTCGGGTGGGCCAGGTATGGCAACAGCCTGGTCCTCAAGGGCGTCGTCACCACGAGAGCCGGAATAGTCATGCGTGTCTTGGCCATCGACGCAGACCGAGACGGTGCGAGCGTCTTCACCTCCCGGCGCCGGCTTCAACAGCTGCTCGGCTTTCGGTCCGCAGCGATCGCTCCGCTTCTGCAGGAGCTTGTAGAGGTCGGCCTGCTCGAACTCATCGCTATGGGCCGCGGTCGACGCGGCAGTGAGTACTCACTGACCGTAACTACCTCCATCCTCGACCAACTAGCGGTTCCCCATCCGGAACCGCTGCGCGTCGAGGGGACGCACCCCTCAGCGGTTCCATCGGTGACGGCAGCGGTTCCGCCGAAGACCGCAGCGGCTCCCCTGCGGTACCAAACCAGTAGAACCTCGGGTAACCAGGGCGTCCAACGGGCGACATCGCTCGAACCACCTCCGCCGCCTCCGGTATTCGTCGCGGGATGCGATCGCCGCGCAGACCGCGAAGTCAACGCACTCGGCCTGCTCGCGGCACGAGGGCGCTTAAACGGAGTCGATAACCAAACAACTGGCAACCGGCCGGCAACCGAGGTGTCCCGGCCATCCCACGAGCAAGGCGGCCGCTGATGCCTAGCGTCAGTTCGTACGACCCCGACGAGGACGAACTCGAGCAGGGCGACCAGCCGGATGACGAGCTGGACCTTGTCGAGGAGGCGCTACGAGCAGCTCTGAACGCCCTCGGCCGCATACGGAACCACCCGGCCGAGTCGGTACGCACCTGAGCACTAGGCGCTCGGAGAACTGCGGAAGCAAGGCTCTGGGCCCCGGGGGGGGTGTCGAAAGTTCAGCCGACGCACCGGGCTCCGAGACCCCTGGCCCTCTCGATTTACATATTGGGCGAGAATCTTCCTCGAGGCGGTACTCATCGATAGCCGGTTCGGCGAGAAAGTTCGGCGCGAGTTGATGCCGGCACTCACGTCTGTCACCCGCCCCACGAATCGCGGTGCCCAGTTCGAGCTCGCATTCGACATCTGGGAGAACGAGCTCCGCGGCGACCACAGGAGCTCTAACGATGGACGTCGGACCTCGAGCACGCGGGAGAATAGTCGGGAGAGCTCCATCGTCGGCTTGTTGAGCTGTTCGACATTCCGCGATGCCGAGAAGCCCTCGCCACCGCTTGAAACAGCTCAACCGACGAACCGGGCACCCTTGCGGCGGTTGCATCCCCGGCACAGAGTCTGGAGGTTCTCGAACATGTCTGAGCCTCCGAGCGCAATCGGGACGATGTGGTCAACCTCGAGAGAGAGCCACGAACCAACTCCGCGACAATGCTGACAGACGTACTCGTCGGACCTCCACACGGCGAGTCGAAGGTGGAGTGAAAGTGGCCTCCGCGTCGGGCTCAAGTCGAGAACTCCTCCAGCGACGGCGGCCGCCTGCGAAGCATCGGCGAGTCGAGCAAGAGCCCTTCGCTCATGCTCTCTCCCAAGAGGGCTAGCGGCCTAGTCAACGCCCAGACCAGTGCCGGTACTGCGCGGTCCGCGGAGGGGAAGACGGCGCAGAGCTGTGCCCGTCTGGAGCCGTCATCTCGAAGCAGCGACTCTCGGGTTCCTGTCACCGCCCCGAACTCGACATCGAGGGCCTTCTCGACATCGAATCCCACGAGGGCAGACAGCCGGTCGTTCGTCGTCTTCCTGATGCTGATGCCTTGGTCCCGGCCCACGACAGCAGCCCGAAGCTCCATGGCAGCCATGTCGCGGAATCGCTTCGCGGGGAACACCTGCACGCGATGCCTCCGGATGAGGCCCTCGGTGCTCCCGCTACCGCCCGACCACCCGACGACTTCCCGCTGGCCGTCCTCCCACTCGATGTCGGCGAGCGTGAGGGCAGTGTCGGGCCCCTCGAGGAGGCTGAGGTAGGCACGTCCATCGAGCACACGACCGGAAGGGGCTTTGCCTCTGCAGTCCTCGACCCCCACGCCGATTCGAAGGTGATACGCGCCGAGTTCGACACGACCGGCCGCTACTTGCGCACTGGCCAGCGATAACTGGACTGGACGGCTCGACAGCTGCGGCGTGAGCCGCAGTTCAGTCCGGTCCCAGAAGCGGAATGCGGGCTTGCGTTCCGCTCGCCCCACCGCCCAGCGCTCGCGGTAGTACTCAGCGAGTTGTGCGGTAGGTAGGTCGAACTCGTCGAGTTCATCTTCATCACCGCGGAGATAGGAATCCCAGTTGTGGGCCACCGGCGCCAAGAAGACTTCGCGTCGAACGTTGTGCTGCAGCAGCTGCTCGTCGACCTCAAGTAGCTCAAGTGCATTCCGAATGACCCTGAACCGCCAGTTGGGCCCCTTGCCGAAGCGATTCGACTGATGGCGCCCCGCTTGGTTGACATCTCCCTCAGCCACGCGGCGGGCGTACGATCGAAGCTCCTCGAAGAGGTCACCCGAGAACTGAAAGTGGCCGTAGCCCTCGGTGAACCCGACCGAATGGAGCATCTTCGTCCCTCGGTATGTGACGCGGTTGTAGACCGAGGAGCGGCCGAGCGCCGACGACGTCGTTATGAGGGCGGGAGTCGGGTCCTTCACAAGGCCAGCAATCTCGGTTGTGTTCCCGCGGTACTTGTTCGCGAGGAAGGTGCGCGTCTCGTTTGAGAGCATCAGCAGGGCAACGAGCTTTCCGCCGAGCAGCTGCCGGTAGGGCTCGACGGCGCCGAGGACGAACGCGTCGTAGACGTTGTAGAGCCTTAGGTTGCGCTGCTCAGTAGTCCAACCAATCGCCTTCTCGCGGGAGCGTTGAGCGATGACCGGGTCGCCCAATGCGAAGATTGCCAGCAGCTTGTCGTTCTGCCGGTCGCGGACGAGGAACCGGCTCCGTCGCCCGTACCCCTGAGACACCGGGACGGACCACTGAAGAGCTGCAAATCGAAAGGTATCGGCGTCCCCCTGGGTCCGAACGGGGACCACGACCGGGTCAATCGCCGCGGGGTCGACATCCGAACCGTTCGCGAACTGCTCGAGCATCCGGTCCTCGTTGGCGACCAGCCACTCAGTCGACGAGTCGAGGAGCTCCTGTCGCTGTGTCCCATGAGCCATGCGCAGATGGTCCTTCGCGTCTGTCCCCTCGGAGTCGAGTGCCAGGGCCGTGTGGCCGCGCACGTTCGCGAGTTCATCGAGCACCCTCTGGCGGAGGGCCTTCTTCTCCTTCTTGGTCGGCATGCTCATCGCGTTCACCTCGGACGCTCTCGGCCGGGGCCCTTATGGCCCCGGCCGCCCTCGTGCTTCCTATCCCGCTCCCGTATCGGCGCCCTTCTCGGCGGGTTGCTCATCGTCTTCCTCATCTTCCACCCACGGGCCCTCGTCGAACTCACGGGCGTCCTCCAGTGAGTCCGCTTCATTGAAGACAAGCGGGTGCAGGTCGAACGCGTCCGCGAGCTTCCTAGACCACTCGAGGCGCTCGGACCGATAGAAGATGCGCATCTCCCCCGTGGAATCAATCTCGCTCATCCCCAACACGAACAGCGTTAGTTCGAGCCCGGAGCGAATCTCCGCCTGGCCGGCATCGAGTCGGCTATAGACCTCGCGATACCACGGATGCGCTGTGTTGACCCGCACTACGAGCTGGCTGCCGTCCATGTAAGGGGTGTAGAAGGCCTCGTCCGCGGTCTGGTTGATGAACTCGACGCGGTACGGGCGCTTCTGTTGCCGGGCGACGATGGCCTCCTCGATGTCCTCCTCCGGAAGCCCGGTTTCGGCGGCCGCCTCCTTGACCCGGCGTCGAAGATTCCGCGCCGCCTCGGCCCTCGCCTCATCGCTCTCCTTTCGGGCGCTCCGGAAGTCGCGCTCGACCACCTTGGCAATGACCTTCTCCGAGGGTCGCTGAGTGTTCTCGTCGGCCTCATCGGGAATCGCATCGTCCGAGATGTCGTCGAGCTTTCTCTCTGCGCCAACCTGGTCGCGGAGGGAGTTCATCGCCCGGACGACCCCGTGCGTCCTCAAGAGGTCCTCTACGCGCTCGTTGAAGACGATGGTCTGCTTGTCCGGTGTCACCCCGAACACCTCGTCGAGGGCAGGCGGGAAGTCAAGGGCAACGCCGACCTGGCGCATGTAGTTGTTCCAGGAGATGACGTCCGTCTTCACGAGTTCGATGAAGCGGCCATTCCTGGTGACGAAGACCCCGTTGTTGTTCTTCCGGACGTTCGCGCGCACCTTGGATGGCCGGCCGCGCCCCGACGGCAACGCAAGCGCGTTGTAGGCGGGGACGCTCAGGTACGAGAACCGCACCTTGACCGGATGCTTCTGCCCGTTCGCGTCGGGGACATCGAACTCAATCGAAGTCTGCGGGTCGGCTCCGGGGTAGTCATCAATCTCAAACCATCGATGACCAGGCGTCGTGAACAGCACATCGACGGGTTCGACTCGCGCTCCCTCGACCACGAGGCGAATAACTCCGAGCCAGCTCGCGTAGGTAATCCCAAGGTGCTCGCGGTACTTCGCCGAGGCCTGGGGTCGCTTGTGCCAGTTCAGCCGGTCCAGCTTCCGCCAGATGACAACGGTGCGAACGGCGTCGACGCCGCCCTCAAAGGCCTCGTGCTCATCGCTAGCGCCGCGTTCGATGTAGTCGACCACCCAATCCGGGAGGTCTCCGTCGTTGACCTCAGGGAGTTCGACGAGCCCGCCCACCTGCGACAGATTGTCAAGGTCGACGGTCACCTTCTTGAAGCCGCCAGGGTTCGTCCGGGAGATGACGTCGTAGGCGCGCCCGCGGTTCACGGAGGCGCTGGAAAGCCCAAACCCGAACCGACCAAAGGTGTTGCGTTGCCCCTCGTTCGACGAGCCGCCCCACTTGGTGGCGTGCGGCAGGAACGTAGCGTCGATGCCGGAGCCGTCGTCGATGAAGGCGACCTCCTCGATGACGTTGCCGTTGGTCTTGAACGCCAGGTGAACCTGTGTGGCCCCGGACTCGATCGCGTTGTCGATGAGGTCGCCGGCTGCGTGCGCTTCGTCCCGGTAGCGAACGGACCGCATGGTCTCCGCCAACATCTTCTCGTCGACGAGCCCGGCGGAGCCGCTGTTGGCAGCCGCCTTCTTCTGATTCTCGAGCTGACGCTTCTTGACGTAGTCGCGCTGCTTCTCGAGATGCTCCTGAGCTGTGTTCTTCCTAGTCATTTCAGTACCCTCCTCGGGTTTGCTGTTGCACAGCGACTGTTGCGCTGTGTGGTGCCCCGGGGGGCTGTCCCCCGGGGCGACTTCTAGATGTCGGGGTCAGGCCGACCCGGTGTGGCGACACTGTCGCCGAATCGAGGCTCTTGCGGCCGTGCGCCGGCGACTAACGGTGGAGACGGACCGGTCGAGGACCTGGCCAATCTCGTCATCGGTAAGGCCTGCCAGGTCGAGTTCTACGACGTGGCGCTGGTGCTCGGGCAAGTCCTGGAGCATGGCGTTCAGACCCAGCAGGTCCTCGAACGAGGCCCGATGGTCGGTCCAGGCCGTGTCATCGACCAGTTCGTCTTCGGGGTCATCGGGGTCGTCACCGGCGACAAGCAGGTCGAGTTCGCCGAGTTCTCGGACCTTGCGGGTCTTGGCCCGGCTGTAGTACCTCGGGCGATTCTTCGACATGGCGAACGCCAACCGCATCGGGTCGTACCCCAGCCGCTTAGCTGCTGCGTACGCATCGACAAGGATGTCGGACGCAAGGTCCTCGACGTCCTGTTCGTTCAGAAGGCTCGAACTCCGGCGCTTCACACCAGCGTGGAACTGGCGAAGCTGAGCCTCGGTAACGGGCGAATTGTCGGGCAAAAATGAATGAACCATGGGTTCCTCCGTAATCAGAGAGAGCCCATGGCAAGCCATGACGAGTATCGCCTCGGGGTGTATTCGAGCCGGAACAGTTGTCCAACCCGGGCCCTAGCTCTCGGGGATAAGTTGTGAAACGAGAGTGTACCACGGTTTCCCGCCCCGTACCGGAGTAACCGGGACGGCTCAGAAATGTGCCTCTCATGGAGTAAAGGCCACCCACACCCCAGTTTTTTGCACGCGGACCCAGAACTTTCTTGGGAGCCGAACTCCGAGACCGGACCGGCGTGTCCATGCGGTGTCCGAACCCAACATCGAGCCCGCTACACCCGGTACGGACCTTGGGCCAATCCCCAAGGTCCGCTGCGGGAGTTTCGTTGTCGGGCTGAGAGGATTTGAACCTCCGACCTTCGGTCCCCCAGACCGACGCGCTAACCAAGCTGCGCCACAGCCCGTGACGGCAGTGACGATACCCGCGTTGGGGGGCCGGACCTACCGCATTGGAGTACGTTCTCCCGGTGCCTGGTTCTCCCCCACCAGAACGGACGCGCCTCGTCACGCGGGCGGCGCTCCTGGCGACTCGACGACCGCGTGCGACGCTCGTCGTCTGGGCCGGCCTGCTGCTTCTCGGCAGCTACGCCTACGCCGACGGACTCGACCGCGAGGGCTTCCCCCCGGTCAACATCCCCGTCGTCGTCGCGGAAGCCACGTACTTCGTGGACGATCCCGCTCGGGTCGACGCCGAGATCGCGATCCCGTTCGAGGCCGCCTACGCCGACGTGGAGGGGGTCGACCAGATTCGCACGTTCGCTCGCGACAACGGGTTCGTCGGCGTCGTGGAGTTCGACTCGTCATTCTCGTCGCGCGACGGGGTGGCCGCGCTCACCGCGGTGGCCGAGCCGGTCCTCCCGGACGTGGTCGATCTCACCATCGAGCCGGTCGACGCCACGAAGTTCAACGACACCTACGACATCATCGTCACGATCATCGGCCCCGACAGCGCCTCGGCGGACACGCTCCAGTCACAGGCCAGTCGGGCCGCCGACATGCTCGACGGTCTCGACGAGGTCTCGCTGGCCGAACCCCTGGACCTGCTGACCGCATCCGTCAACCCCACGACGGCCGAGGAGGAGATCCGGCGGACGTCGTTCACGCGCTACGCGGAACAGGGCGACACGTCGAGCACGGAATCGATCGGCGTCGGCCTGATCCGCAACGACGACGCCGACGTCGACACCCTCGAGTTCAGCGACGCCGTGCAGCAGCGACTCGACGACGGTGTGGGCCTCGACGAGGGCTTCAGAGCAGTGATCGGCGCGGAGTTCGCCGACGACATCCGGGCCCAACTCGGCTCACTCACGTCCAACCTCCTCGTCGGCCTCGTCGCAGTGGCCCTCATCAGCCTCCTGCTCATCGGCTGGCGTGCGGCCGTGCTGACGGCGGCGTTCATGGCCACCGTCATGCTCACGTCGCTCATCGGCCTCCTGCTCATCGGCTACTCGCTCAACACCATCACGCTGTTCGGGCTCATCCTGACGCTCGGGCTCCTCGTGGACGACGCCATCGTCGTCAGCGAATCCGTCGATGCCAATCGGGACATCGCGACCAACGAAGACCCCCGTGAGGTCGGGGTCATCCGCGCCGCGGTCGATCGCGTCGGGGCAGCCTCGTTCGCGGGCACGCTCAGCACCCTCACCGTCTTCGCACCGATGGTGTTCATCAGCGGCATCCTCGGCGAGTTCATCCGTCCGATCCCGGTCACCGTCATGCTCACCCTGGCGCTGTCGTTCCTGCTGTCGGTCACCGTCATCCCGACACTCGGTCGTGTCTTCATCCTGCGGGGCTCCAGGGCCACCGGGCCCGTCGTCCGCCTCCAGAAACGCGTGGCCCGCGATCTCGGTCGTCTCGCCGCCTATCCGGCCGGTCACGGCTGGCGGGGGCGCGTGGTGTGGGTGGGGCTCGTCGCCCTCGCCGTCGCCATGATCGCCAACTCCTTCGGTGCGGCCGGACGAATCGGATTCAACATCTTCCCTCCGACCAAGGACTCGAATGCGCTCCAGATCAGCGTCGACTTCGACCCCGGCACCACGATCGACGTCGCGCGAGCGATCCAGGCCGACATCGACACCATCGTGCTCGACGTACTCGGGGACGATGCCGAGCGCTACCAGGTCGTGAGCGGCAATGCTCGGGGCTCGTTCGCCTTCGTGGATCTCGTGCCGATGAGCGACCGCGGTGAGACCTCGCCCGGCTACGTCGACCGTATCGAGCAGGCCACCGCCGAGGTCGAGGGCGTTCGGGTCGTCGCGAATCCGGTCGACGTCGGACCGCCGGTCGACGAGTTCCCCTTCCAGGTCCAGATCGTCTTCGACGAAGGCCAGCTCGCGGCGGCCGAGGCCCTCGCCATGGAAGTGGCCGAGGCGTTGCCCGGGAGCATGATCGACAAGACCACGGGTGACCCGACCCGGTTCACCACCGCCTTCGTCGCCTCCGCCGACCAGGTGTGGCGGACCGACGGGGTTCCCAAGCTCGAGGTGCGGGCGGCATTCGACACCGACGACACCACCAGCAACCTCACCGCCGCCGAGGACTTCGTCGCCGATCGCTGGCCGGCGGCCGATCTCGAGGCCCGCGGCCTCGATGCCGATGCCCTGAACTTCGACTTCGGGCTGGAGTCCGACAACCAGGACGACTTCGCATCGCTGGGGATCGCCCTGATCTTCGCCATCGTTCTGACGCTGCTGTTCCTCGTGCTGCAGTTCCGTTCGCTGGTCCAGCCGCTGCTCGTGTTCCTCGCCGTGCCGTTCTCGTTCTTCGGCGTCTTCAACCTGCTCGAGCGCACCGACAACTCCATCAGCTTCTTCGTCGGGGTCGGGTTCATCGCCCTCATCGGCGTGGCGGTCAACAACACCATCCTGCTCGTCGACGCCGCGAATCAGGCCCGCGGGCGCGGCGGGACTCCGGCCGAAGCGATCCGTGAGGCCGTCGAACGGCGTTTCCGTCCACTCGTGGTCACGACTGCGACCACCGTGGCCGGGCTTCTTCCACTGGCCCTCAGCGACCCGTTCTGGGAAGCGCTCTGTTTCGTGTTGATCGGTGGCCTCGTGAGCTCGACGTTCCTCGTGCTCACGGCCTTCCCGGCGCTCTATCTGGCCGTCGAGACGGTCAGAGCCCGGGTCAACCCGCGAGTGCGGCGCCGCTTCCGACGGGCGTGATCAGGTGGCCGACGCGGCGGCGATGCTGCCGACCGCGCCGTCGAGCAGCGAGTTGAACTCGTCGTCGCTCTGCTGGGCCGAGAGGCCCTCGGTGAGGGCACGCGAGAAGCTGGCGATCATGCCCTGCTGGCGACCGAGTCGGGCGCAGGACTCGTCGCGTGAGTAGCCGCCGGACAGCGCCACGACCTTGAGCACCTTGGGGTGCGCGATCAGGTCGGCGTAGAAGCCGTCGGCCTCGGGAAGCGTGAGCTTCAGCATCACCTGCTGGTCGTCGGCCAGACCGTCGAGATTGCGGAGAATGGCGGCCTTGAGCAACGCCTCGGCCTCAGCCTTCGTCGAGGAATTGATGTTGACCTCGGGCTCGATGATGGGCATCAGCCCGTGACCGAGGATCTGCTTGCCGACCTCGAACTGCTGGTCGACCACCGCATCGACGCCTGCGGCGTCGGCCTCGTTGATGACCGAACGCATCTTCGTGCCGAACACGCCCTTGCCCACGGCCCGCTCGCACAGCGCGTCGAGATCGGGCATCGGCTTCATGACCTGCACGCCGTCGACCTCGTCGGCGAGGCCCTTGTCGACCTTCAGGAACGGCACGACGTTCTTGGTGTTCCACAGGTACTCGGCGGTGCCGACACCGTCGATGTCACGGTCCATGGTCATCTCGAAAAGGATCGCGCCGAGCACCCGGTCGCCGTTGAAGCTGGGGCTGGTGACGATGCGGCTCCGCATCGCGTGGATGAGATCGAACATCTCCTCCTCGCCGTCGTAGGCGTCCTCCTCGATGCCGTAGAGCTTCAGCGCCTTGGGAGTGCTGCCACCACTCTGGTCGAGGGCGGCGATGAAGCCGCTCTCGTTCTTGATCTTCTGGAGCATGTCCGCGTTCATGACGCCTGAGGATAGGCGCGTCCGGCGCCGATCGCCTGGGTCGGAAGACCCGGCTCAGAAGAGCAGCAACAGTCCCTCGACGGCGCGCCACAGAAGGTAGGCGGCGGCGAAGGCCACACCGACCCAGAAATGCCAGGGCGTCGTGTGGGGAGCGTGGTCGACACCCGGCGTGCCCTCCACTGGTCGACCGCAGTCGGGACAGTTGCCGTCGGCCGAGAGCGACGACGGTGTCCAGTTCTTCTCACACGGTTCGCACCACGGCATCGGTCGAGGCTAGGCGGACCGGAGGGGATTCTGCGGCTCAGTCGCGACGGATCGCCATGATGGCGGTGTCGTCGTCGATCACGCCTCCGGCGTGGTCCTTCGCCGCATCCAGCAGTGCCTTGCACAGCACGTCGGCCGGCGCGTTGAGCTCACGTTCGGCGGTCTTGATGATGCGCTCCTCACCGAAGAGCGGGCCACCGGCCCGGGCTTCGGCCAGGCCATCGGTGTACATGACCACCAGGTCGCCGCTCTCCATGGAGATCTCGCGCGAGAAGTAGCCGGCCTTGGGGTCGAGCATCAGCAGCGGGCCGGTGGAGCGCAGTGGCAGGGTGCCGTCCTCCTGGAACAGGAACACCGCCGGGTGACCCGCCGAGGCGTACCGCAGGGTGCCCGCTTCGGTGTCGAAGACGATGACCACGGCCGAGATGAACTCCTCGTGGCGGTCGCCGGCCGCGAGCTGGGCGTTGAGCTCTTCGAACGCCTGGGCGGGATCACGGAACTGCCGCAGGAACACCCTGAGCAGGTATTTCGCCTGAAAAGCGGTGATCGAGGACTCGATGCCGTGACCCGCGACGTCGCCGATGACCGCCGCGACGCGGGTGGGGCTCAGGCGATGGACATCGAAGAAGTCACCCGCCATCAGACCCGAGCCGGCCTGGTAGACGCGACCGATCTCGAAGCCGCTGAAGTCGGGCACCTCTTCGGGCGCCAGACGAGCGGCCCACGCCTTGGGGGCCAGCTGTTCCTGTTCGAGCGCCTCGCCGGCTCGGCGTTCGAGGTCGAACCGGTTGCGGGCCATGCGCGCCTCGCGGCTCGAACTGCGAGACCACCAGAGCCCGGCCACGGCCGGCACGATCATCAGACCGAACGGGCGGGCGCCGGTGCCACCGCCACCCACCACCGCAGCCGTCGCCGCCGCGAGCGCGAGCAGGCCGTAGAACAGCGAGGTGTGCGCCTCCTTGCGGTACGAGGCGAACGCCAGCGAGTGGGCCTCGATGTCCATCGCCGGATCGGAGTTCACGAGCGAGACGAGCCGCACTCTCAATCGGGCCGAATGGGCGTAGACCGCGGCGGTCGCCGAAGCGACCAGGGCGAGAATGCCGAGAATGATGGTGGTCATCGGGCCTCCTCCGGCGACACGGGCGAACTCGGTCTGTGAATGGTAGCGCTCAGTCGCTGCGCTTTCGGACCCGCACCTTTATCGGTGTCGATCCGAGCGAGAACGCCTCGCGCAGCGAACGCTCGAGATAGCGCAGGTAGGTGGAGGGGACTTCCCGATTGGCGAACAGCGTGAACGTCGGCGGATCGGTGGCGCCCTGCGTGGCGTAGAGAACCCGCGCCCCGTGGGGCGCCGGCTGGGCGGCCTGGGCGGCACGGATCACCTTGTTCACCTCGCGGGTCGGAATGCGGGTGCGGTACTCCCCCACAGCCGTCTGCAGTGCCGGCCAGAGCCGATTCACTCCCTTGCCGGTCAGCGCGCTGATGCGCAGGACCGGCGGATCGGCCAGGAACGACAGCTTGCGTTCGAGATCGTCGGCGATCTTCTCGCGGGCCTCGGTGCCGAGGAGTTCCCACTTGTTGAGCAGGATGACGATCGGACAGCCCGCACCGTCGACCCGCTCGGCGAGACGTTGGTCCTGGTGGGTGATACCGATCGTCGCATCGATCACCAGCAGCGCCACGTCGGAGAGGTCGACGGCCTTCAGGGCGCGCACGGTGGAGTAGTACTCGGTGTCCTCGTCGATGCGGGACTTGCGGCGCATGCCGGCGGTGTCGACGAACTTGATCGGTCCGTGTTCGGTCTCGACGATCGTGTCGATCGCATCGCGGGTGGTGCCGGGCCGGTCGTGGACGACCGAGCGCTCCTCACCGATGAGCCGGTTGAACAGTGTCGACTTCCCGACGTTGGGGCGACCGACCAGGCTGACCGAGAACATCTTCTCGTCGTCGGCGTCGAGCGTGTCGTCCTCGTCGGACTCGTCGGTGCGTTCGGGCAGCAGGGCGATGAGCGCGTCGAGCAGGTCGCCGGTGCCCTTCCCGTGCAACGCGCTGACCGGGAACGGGTCGCCCATTCCCAGCCCCAGCAGCTCCCAGATCGCCGCCTCGTGACTGACGTCGTCGACCTTGTTGCCCACCACGAGAACGGGAATCGGCGAGCGGCGCAGGAGATTGGCCACCTGCACGTCGTCGGGAGTGACCCCAACCGTCGAGTCGAGCACGAACATCACCACGTCGGCCTCGGCCATCGCCCGCTCGCTCTGCGCCGTCACCTTGTCGTCGAGTTCATCGCCGTCGGTCATCCATCCGCCCGTGTCGAGCAGACGGAACTCGTGACCGAGCCATTCGCACTCCACTTCCTTGCGATCGCGGGTGACGCCCGGTCGCTCCTCGACGATCGCCTCGCGGCGCCCGAGGATGCGGTTGACCAGGGTGGACTTGCCGACATTGGGCCGTCCGACGATCGCAACCAACGGCTTCTTCATCGGACGCCCTCCAGGGCTCGGCGCAGGGCAGCGCCATCGGTCGCAATGACCTCGACGGGTCGCGGCAGGTCCTCCGGGCGGGTGCCGTCGAGGAAGACACCTCGACTCAGACAGACGTCGGGCAAGACGTAGCGGTGGCCTTCGGGCTCGGCGGCGAGGACGCGGGCGATGTCTTCGCCGACCATCAGGCCGCTCACCCCGATGTTGCCGCCGAAGTAGTCGTTGGGGACGGGGATCACCCGCACGTCGTCGCGCCCGATCTCGGCCACGAGCGGCGCCAGAATCGGCGCCCCCAGGGTGCCGGTGAGAATCCCGACCGGCGCGTTGGGTCGAGGCGTCAACGAGACCGGGACCAACGCGACCGGACCGCTCCCGGCTGCGGCGACCGCCGTGGCGGGCGAATCGGTGCGAGGCGCTCGATAGCCGTCGGCGGGAGCACCGTCGACCCAGGCGAAGAATCCGGCCTGCGTGCCGGTCGGCTCGGCGGTGGGGTCGTGGAACTCGGCTTCGAGAGTGCGGGCCATGCCGATGCCGTCCTCGTGCATCGGGAAGTCGCCGTAGATCTCGGCGGCCGGAAACGGCCGCTCGGCGAGCAGGTAGTACTCGTCGGCCGCGAACACCACGCGGCGGCCGAGGGCAGCGAGAAAGGTCTCCTGCCAGCCGTCGACCACATCGACGACGCGCTGGGCCTCGGCCAGCGTGTGGGGCCGCATGCGCTCCTGGGTGTTGAACTGGGAGACGCCGAGCGGCACCACGCACACGGTGGCGAGTTCGGGGAAGCGTTCGAGGACGCCGGCCAGGGTGTCGTCGAGCACGTCGCCGTCGTTGAGGCCCGGGCAGACCACGACCTGGCCGTGGACCTCGATCCCGGCGTCGAGCAGGGCCCGAAGCCACCGCAACGAGACGGCGCCGCGGCGGTTGCGCAGGATGTCGGCGCGGATCTCGGGGTCGGTGGCATGAATCGACACGTGCAGCGGCGACAGCCGCTCGGTGATGACCCGCTCGAGATCGAGCTCCGTGAACCGCGTGAGCGTGGTGAAGTTCCCGTAGAGGAAGGACAGGCGATAGTCGTCGTCCTTCAGGTAGAGCGACCGTCGCATGCCCTTGGGGAGCTGATGGATGAAGCAGAACTCACAATGGTTGTCGCAGGTCTGCACCTTGTCGAAGACCGCGGCGTGCACCTCGATTCCCAACGGTTCGCCGTCGGCCTTGTGCACCACCGTCTCCACCCGGGCATCGTCGCGCTCGATGGAGAGATGCACCTCGGGTTCGTCGGTGAGGATCTGCCAACGGATGACGTCGCGCGGCACTTCGCCGTCGATCGCCCGGATCTCGTCGCCCGCGCGGATACCCGCGAGGGCAGCCGGCGAACCCGGCTCGACCGCAACGACTCGGGGCGACGACATCCCACAAGGCTAGCGCTCGCACCCGACAGCCCATGATGGCGAACGACACACCAGGAGATTGCATCTACGCACTTTTCGTGTTATTTCATGCTGTATGACCATCACCGTCACTCGCATCGACGATCGTTTGATCGCGGTCAAGCGCGCCGAGGCCTCCGACCCCGGCCGCCGCCGTCGCGAAGCGGAGTTGCTCGCCCGCCTCGATCATCCGGGTCTGGTCCCCTACGTCGACTTCGTCGACGGCGACCCGCCCGAACTGCACACGGCCTACGTGGGCACCGACACCTGGGCCCGCACCCCCCCGGCCACCGACCGCGAGATCGTCGAAGGCCTGGCGACGTTGGCATCGACCGTCGCCGACCTCCACGACCTCGGCCTGGCCCACCGGTCCCTCGTCGCCGACCACGTCGTCGTGAGCGGCAGCCGCCGGCCGGTGATCTGCGGACTGGCCGACGCAACCCCGTTCGACCCGGTCGGTGAAGCCGACGACCTCGCGGCGCTCGGTGACCTCATCCGCCATCTCGCCCCGGGGGCCACAACCGAGTTGCGGGACGCGCTCCTCGGCCTCGCCGACGAGGCCTCGACCGGCAGCCTCACGGCCCGGACGCTCACCGACCGCCTCGACGACATGCCGACCGCCTCGGGCTCCCTCGGCCGCCGGCGGGTGCGCCTCCCCCGCCACCCTGTCGCCGCGGCATTCACGGTCGCCGTCGCCGTTGGAGGAATCTCGTTGATCTCGGCGATCGGCGCCAACGACCCCACGACCGCCGACCCGGCGTCCGCTCCTCTCGTCGCCTCCGCCTCCTCGACCACACTGTCGTCGACGTCGACGTCGACGTCGACGTCGACCTCGAGCACCGCCCCCGCCACCACCACTGCCGAGGCCACCCCCGTCCCCGGCCCCACCCAGCCTCCGGAGGCCGCCATCGAGTTCGTGCACGAGGGACGGCGCTACGGTCTCGGCGACCCGACCGACATCGCGGTGCTGGGCGACTGGAACTGTGACGGCACCAAGACCCCGGCGCTCCTCCAATCGGCCACTGGGCTCGTCGCCGTCTTCGCCACCTGGCCGGCGGCCGACGAAGCGGCGACAGCCACCGCCACCAGCCTCGCGCCCGAGGCCGTCGGCCTCGAAGCGGTCGAGGATCTCGACTGTCACGAGCTCCGCATCCTCGAGCCCGGCGGCTCCCGACTGTTCACCACGGAGACACCATGACCACGGACCCATCGGCCTCGGTACCTGCGCTGCGTCAGAGCGCGACGATGGCCGCGATCGCCACTGCGAGCGCACTCCTGCTCGTCCGGCTTCCCGTGTCCGGGCCACCCGGCTCGACCACCGAACTCGAGACGTGGTGGGCCGAACTCGGCACGGCCGGCGCCACGATTGCGCTGCTTCGCCACGTGGGCATCGCCGTGGCTGGATGGCTCGCTGTCGTCGCCGTCCTCGGTCTCGCGGCTGCCCTCACCCGGTCAGCGTTCGCCGCCGCCCTCTGGAGGTTCACGGCGCCGCGTTCGCTGCGTCGTGCACTCCTGGCCTCGGTCGCAACGATCACCGTCTCGGTCCCCGGCGTCGCGCACGCCGCCGACCCCGCCGAGCCCCCGCTGCTCCACGACCTCGGTCCGGTGAACCAGCCGGTCGACGAGACGGGCCCGGTACTACGCGACCTCGGTCCCGCACCCGACCCGGTCCCCTCGGGCACCGCGACCGCCACCACGACCGAGACCTCACCCTCGACCGCGGCGACCTGGACGGTCGCGCCCGGCGACCACCTCTGGCGGATCGCCGAGGAAACCATGGCCGAGCGCGGCGCAACCCCCACCACCGCGTCCGTGACGGCCTACTGGCAACGGCTGATCGACGAGAACCGGACTGCGATCGGCGACGACGTCGACCTCATCCATCCCGGATTGGTTCTTTCACTCCCCGACTGACCCGAGACCGACGATCAACCGACCGACGGGATCTCAGGGCTGGTAGCTCAGGCCCAGATCGTGCAGGCGGGGGCCGGCGCCGTCGACGCCGGTGCCGAGGATCGCAGCAAGGGCCTGGAGGTCGTTGGCCCGGATCGTCAGCACCCGACCGTTGAAGTCCTGGCGCTGCACCTGGATCATGGTGAGGTAGCGGTTGAGCATCTCGGCCTCGGGGCCGGACAGCTTCTCGAGGCGCGTCAGGTCGATGGTGATCGATTCCCCCTCGCGTCGCCCGGGTCGATCGGTGAGATCGATCACCGTCTCCGGCGCCGGGGCGAGCCCGAAGCTCGGACCGATGTCGGCCGGCAGCAGCTGGTCGACCGGAACGTTGTAAAAGCGGGCCAGGCGCTGGAGGCGGGGTACCGAGATCGCCCGCTCACCCCGTTCGTAGGCCCCGAGCACCGATGCCTTGAACTCCTGCGTCGACGCTGCCTCAACCTCTTGGAGTGACAAGCGCTTCTGTCGACGAATCGCCCGTAGGCGATCACCCACCCGTTTGCTGTATTCCTGAGAAATGTTGGTTTCTGACATTCGCCCTTCACCCTCCCGCGCAACGATGGTCCCCACGACCAGGGGCCGGGTGGTGACGCACCGTGAACAGCTGACGTTAGGCCAAACGACCCATGGTGGCAACGACAGCGGATGCGAAGGTTCGGGATCTCGGCCGGGATCGCGCCTCTCAGGCGGCCCCGGACCGGGCCGACGCCAGGAGCACACCCGCCGCGATCGCTGCGGTCTCGGCCCGCAGGACCGGTTCGGCGAGACCCACACGGGGCAGCTCCGACGCCGACTCGTGCGGGTCCCATCCACCTTCGGGACCGATCATCACGAGCGGGGTGGCGAGGTCCACGGGCCCGCCGAGACGGTCCGCCATGCTCGTGCCGGGTCGTGCGGCGACGGCATCGAAGGTCGTCACCGGTTCGATGGTCGGCAACCACGCCCGCCGGCACTGCATGACGGCCTCGCGTGCCACTCGCTGCAACCGGTCGTGGTTCTTGACGGCCTTCGTGTCGTCCCAGCGCACGACCGAGCGGCCCGCGGTGAACGGCACGATGACGTCGACGCCGAGCTCGGTGAGCTTCTGCACCACCAATTCGGGCCGACCACCCTTGATGAGCGCGAACGCCACACCGATCGCCGGTCGCGGCCCGGGCACCACATGGACGCGGTCGGTGGGCTCCGGCTCCGCGCCGAGGCGGCACGGGCGCCAACGGCCCGCACCGTCGCCGACAGTGAGTGCGTCGCCGTCGCGCACCCGCAACACCCGCGTGAGGTGATGGCGATCGTCGTCGGACAACTGTGGGTCCTCGACCGAGTCGACCAGCACATGGGGACCGTGGGATCCGTCGGGCGACGGATCGCCGGCGGTCACGTGAACGCGGACTTGATCCGCGAGAAGATGCTCTGGTCGGGTTCGGCGATCTCCTCGCCACGAAGCTCGGCCAGCTGACGCAGGAGCGCCTCCTGCTCGTCGTCGAGATCGTCGGGCACGTCGACCACGACGTTCACGCGCAGGTCACCGCGCCCCCGGCCCCGCACATGGGGCACGCCTCGCCCCCGCAGCCGGAAGGTGGTGCCCGACTCGGTGCCGCGCGGCACCATGAGGTCTTCGGGCCCGTCGAGCGTTTCGTATTCGATGTGGGCCCCGAGCGTCGCCTGGGTGAACGGCACGTAGAGCTCGTGGACGAGGTCGTCGCCCTCCCGTCGGAACGTGGGATGGGGCCGCACCCGGACGTGGACATAGAGGTCGCCGTTGCTGCCGCCACGGGGCCCGGCCGCACCGCGGCCCGTGAGCCGCAGGGTGGATCCATCGTCGACACCCGCCGGCACCTCGACGCTGTAGGTGCGCTTCTCGATCGTGCGGCCCTGGCCTTCGCACATGCCACACGGCGTCGCAATGGTCTTGCCCAGACCGCCGCAGGTCGGGCAAGCCGTGGCCGTGACCATCTGACCGAGCACCGACTGACGAACGCGACGGACCTGGCCCGCGCCGCCGCACTCGCCGCAGGTGTCGGGGCTGGTGCCGACCGCCGCACCCGACCCATCGCAGGGTTCGCAGCGCACCGCGGTACGGATGGTGACCTCCCGCTCGCCGCCGAAGACCACGTCCTCGAGGTCGAGGTCGACGTGGGCCTCGAGATCCTCGCCGCGCGGTGGGCCGCTGCGACCGCCGCCCCCGAAGCCGCCGTTGCCGCCGAAGAACGCCTCGAAGATGTCGCCGAACCCACCGGCGAAGTCGGCACCCTGGGGCTGGTCAGTGCCGAAGCGATCGAAGCGACTGCGACGCTCCCGGTCGGACAGCACCTCGTAGGCGGCACCGACTTCCTTGAATCTCGCCTCGGCCTCGATGTCGCCCGGGTTCAGGTCGGGGTGGTACGTGCGCGCCAGCTTCTTGTAGGCGCGCTTGATCTCTTCCTCGGTCGCGTTCGATGCAACGCCGAGCGTTTCGTAGTAGTCAGCCATCAGCCCTCTGTGAGCACGTTACCGAGACGACGGCTGACCACCGCGACCGCGGCCAGCGCTTGTGTGTAGTTCATCCGGGTCGGGCCGAGCACGCCGATCGTGCCGGCCACCTGCCCCTCGACCTCGTAGGGAGCGACCACCAGGGAGCACTCGGCGAGCGGCTCGACACCGGTTTCCTCACCGATCGCCACCCGCATGCCACGCCCCAGCACGTCGCTGATCAGCGTGACGACGACGATCTGCTGTTCGAGGATGGTGAGGATGTCGCGGACCTGCTCGACGGCCTCGAAGGCCGAGGCCACACGAGAGGCACCACCGACGTAGACCTCGGCCTCCCGACCGGCCGCGCTGAGCGCAGCGAGGGCCGCAGACAACAACGGGTCGTCGGCGCCCAAGGCCTCGCCCTCGAGTTCGCCGAGTGTCTTGCCGTCGACCGCAGCGGCCAGCCGCCGGCTCGCGTCGGCCACGATGTCGGCGGTGAGCTCGGTGGCGACCTCGACAGTGCGCTTCTCGATCACGCCGTTGGACATCACGGCGACGACCATCGCGATGTGGGTGGACAGATCGACGAGCTGGGTCGAGCGGATGGTGGCGGCGGTGGCGCTCGGCCCGACCACGACGGCGGTGCAGTCGGTGAGCGAGGTGAGCAGATCAGAGGTGCGGGCGAGGGTCGACTCGAGTTCGCCACTGGCCGCGGCGAAGAAGTCCTTCACCCGGCCACGATCCGACGCGACCAGCGCCGGTTCCATCGAGCGGAGGTGGTCGACGAAGAACCGGTAGCCCTTGTCGGTCGGAATCCGCCCCGCGCTGGTGTGCGGCTGGGCGAGATACCCCTGCTCCTCCAGGGCCGACATCTCGTTGCGCACGGTGGCCGAGGACACGGCCACGCCGGGCGCGTCGGCGATGCGACCCGATCCCACTGGCTGGGCGGTCTGGATGTACTCCTGCACGACCGCCGACAGGATGGCGGCTTTCCGATCGTCGAGCATCCGGCCAGGATACCGGCCGAGCCCGGCCCGACCGGCATCAATCGTCGAGCTGGAGCGCCGAGATGAAGGCTTCCTGCGGAATGTCGACCCGACCGATCGACTTCATCCGCTTCTTGCCTTCCTTCTGCTTCTTCAGCAGCTTGTTCTTGCGCGTGACGTCGCCGCCGTAGAGCTTCTCGGTGACGTCCTTGCGGAAGGCTCGCACGGTCGACCGGGCGATGATCTTGCCGCCGATGGCCGCCTGGATCGGCACCTCGAACTGCTGGCGGGGAATGAGTTCTTTCAGCTTCTCGGCCATCTTCTTGCCGTAGTCGTAGGCCTTGTCCTTGTGGACGATGGCGCTGAACGCGTCGACCGGATCGCCGTGGAGGAGGATGTCGACCCGCACGAGGCTGTCGATGGCGTAGTCATCGGTCTCGTAGTCGAGGCTCGCGTAGCCCTGGGTGCGGCTCTTCAGCTGATCGAAGAAGTCGATCACGACCTCGGCCAGGGGCAGCCGGTAGTGCAGCTCGACGCGCTCGGGCGAGAGGTATTCCATCTTGCTCATCTCGCCGCGCCGGGTCTGGCAGAGGTCCATGATCGTGCCCGTGTAGTCGGTCGGGGCGAGGACGGTGGCCTTCAGGTACGGCTCGGCGATGTGTTGGATCTCGCCGGCCGGCGGAAGCTGCGAGGGATTGGAGACGACGACCTCGGTGCCGTCGGTCTTGGTGACGTGGTACTCCACCGACGGTGCGGTGGAGATCAGCGACAGACCGAACTCGCGCTCGAGTCGCTCGCGCACGATCTCCATGTGGAGCAGTCCGAGAAAACCGCAGCGGAAACCGAACCCCAGCGCCCCCGAGGTCTCGGGTTCGTACGTGAAGCTGGAGTCGTTGAGCCGGAGCTTCTCGAGCGCCTCGCGCAGATCGGTGAACTCGTCACCGTCGATCGGATACAGCCCGGAGAACACCATCGGTTTCGGCTCGGCGTAGCCCGCCAGGGCGACGTCGGCACCCTTGCGGTCGGTGGTGACCGTTTCACCCGACCGGGCTTCGCCCACGTCCTTGATGCCGGCGATGAGATAGCCGGTCTCGCCCGGTCCGAGCTGGTCGACCGGCATGCTGTCGGGTGTCCGGACCCCGATCTCGTCGACCTCGTGACTCGTGCCCGCGTGCATGAAGCGGAGCTTGTCCTTGCTCGACAGCACACCGTTGACGACGCGAATGGACGACACCACGCCGCGGTACTGATCGAAGTGCGAGTCGAAGATCAGCGCCTGCAGCGGTGCCTCGGCATCGCCCTCGGGAGCCGGCGTGGTGGCGAGCACGGCGTCGAGGAGTTCGCTGACGCCCTCGCCGGTCTTCGCCGAGATGCGCAGGATGTCACGAGCGGGGATGCCGAGCACCTGTTCGATCTCGGCCGCGTACTTGTCGGGGTCGGCGGCCGGCAGGTCGATCTTGTTGAGACAGGCGACGATCTCGAGCTCGTTCTCCATCGCCAGATAGCAGTTGGCCAGGGTCTGCGCCTCGATGCCCTGGGAGGCATCGACGACCAGGATGACGCTCTCGCACGCGGCGAGCGAACGGCTCACCTCGTAGCCGAAGTCGACGTGGCCGGGGGTGTCGATCAGGTTGACGACGTGGCCGTCCCATTCGAGCCGCACCGACTGCAACTTGATCGTGATACCCCGCTCGCGCTCGAGATCCATCGAGTCCAGGTACTGGGCCCGCATGTCGCGGGCATCGACCGCGCCGGTCAGCTCGAGCATGCGATCGGCGAGGGTCGACTTGCCATGGTCGATGTGCGCGATGATCGACGTGTTGCGAATGCGATCGAGGTCCATGCTGACGGTGACGATACCGAACCGTGGGTGCGATCCCGTACCGCTTCCGGATACGCTCGTGCTGTTCTTTCGCACCCTCGGTGCACCATCTCCCGCTGCTCGCCAGCGGCGTAATCCGCTGCTCGCCAGCGGCGAAACGAGGCAGACGTGGCAAACATCAAGTCGCAGATCAAGCGCAACCGACAGACCGAGAAGCGCAACCTCCGCAACCGCAAGGTCCGTTCGGAGCTCCACACCCGTACCCGCAACGCCCTCTCGGCGATCGAGGACGACGGCGAGAACAAGACCGAGGCCGTCGAGGCCGCCATCAAGCGCATCGACAAGGCCGCGCAGACCGGGGTGCTCCACAAGAACACCGCGGCCCGCCGCAAGAGCCGCTTGATGAAGAAGCTCAACGCTTCCTGAAGCGCCCAATCGCAACGTTCGGCCGACCTTCGGGTCGGCCGTTCGACGTTTTGTGCTGCAATGGCCTTGGCGGGCGCCGCTACGAACGTCGGCCGGACAGGCTCGCGAGCCGGGCGACCAGCACCTCCATCACCAGCTCTGAGGGCCAGTCGACCGTGCCTCGCAACTGCATGTCGGCGGTGGCGAGCAGCTCGATCGCACGCGCCAGTCGCTCGGTGCCGAGCTTTCGGCTCTGCTGCATGGCCTTCTTGGCCGGGAAGGTCGACCCCTTCATGCCGAGCAGCGCCGCCGCCTGCTTGTCGGACCCGACACCGGCACCGTCGAGTCGCAGCATGTTGCTGTAGCGGCGGTGCAGCGTGGCCATCAGCCGAAACGCGGCACCGTTGCGATCAGCCGGCGTGCCGTCGTAGGGAATGAGGCGGGTCAACACGTCGAGCGCCTCGGCGACATCACCGCGGTCGATGGCGTCGTCGAGGGCCCACGGCACCGTGCCGCCCTTCTCGCTGCCGGCATAGGTCGCGATGTCGTCGACCGTCACGGTGGCGCCGTCGCCGAGTGCGCCCTCGAGCGTGCGGACGATGCCCACGACGCGTCCGGCATCGTCGCCGATCAGGTCTTCGAGGGCAGTGACCGCGGCCCGGTCGAAGTCGAGCGTGGACCGGCCCAGCTGATCGCGTAGCCAGACACCGGCCTCCTTGCCCCGCCCGGCCGAGGTCTTGACCGTCACCCCGCCGGCGACCTCGATCGCCTCCTTCAGCGCCTTGGGCAGTGCCGGCATCTTGTCGACCTTCGGCTCGACACCCTTCTCCCAGACCAACACGAGGTCGGTGCTGTCGAGGGGCTCGGCCAACATCCGCACCAGCGGGCCGTAATCGTCCTTGCGAGAGAAGCGGCTGACGTGGCGGCCCACCACCACCCGCCGGTCGGTGAGGAAGGGCGGCGTGCGGGCCGCGTCGATGAGCCGCAGCGGGTCGTGGCCGCCGTCGTCGTTCCGGTAGTCGGCCTCGCTCAGGACCTCGAGCATCAATCCTCGGTCGCCGTCGCCCACCAGCTCAGTGATCGCAGCCGTGACCGCCTCGCCGATCAGCACGGCGTCGTCGCCGAGAATGAGTTGCAGTGCCACGGCGTCAGCCTCGCCGATGGGTGAGCACTTCGCTCATCATGTCCGCCAGCCGGCGGTTGCCCTTCACGTCGTGCGCCCGCAGGACGCGACACCCCAGCGCGATGCCGAGCGCGTGCGCGCCGAAGGTGGCATCACGTCGATCGTCGACGTCGGTACCGGCCAGCTCCCCGAGAAAGCCCTTGTTCGACGCACTGAGGAACACCGGAAAGCCCAACTCGACGAGATCATCACTGTGACGGAGCAGTTCGGTGGACATCGCGGGGTTCTTGCCGAGATCGAGGCCGGCGTCGACCATGATGCGCTCACGGGGAATGCCGGCCGCGAGCGCCGCGTCGGCCCGGCGCCGGAGGAACTCGACCACATCGGTGCGCACGTCGTCGTAGATCGGCTCGGGGTCGGCGATGCGGGGCCCGATGCGTACCTGGGTTGCGACGACCGACGCGCCGTGGGCGGCGGCCACCGCCAGGTAGTTCGGGTCGGCGAAGCCCGAGATGTCGTTGCCGATGCACGCGCCGGCAGCCAATGCCTCCCGCAGCACCGAGGACCGGAACGTGTCGACCGAGATGGGAAGATCGAATCTGGCCCGGAGCGCCTCGACGGCGGGAACGACACGCTCGATCTCCTGGTCGGCAGTGACCTCGGGGCCGGGGCCGGCCTTCACCCCGCCGACATCGAGGAAGTCGGCGCCCTCGTCCACCAGGCCCTGCGCTTTGCGGAGGAAGTCGTCGAACTCCCAGTACTGACCACCGTCGTAGAACGAGTCGGGCGTTCGGTTGAGAATGCCCATCACCAGGGCCCGGGTGGTGATGTCGAATCGGGTGTCACCCAGCGCCAGATGCATCGGCGCCGACCATAGCGGCACGGGCGCCGCCGTCGGCCGCCACCGCAAGGGTCATGCGCGGTGTCACGTCGAGGACCTCGACCCGGATCCCGGCGGCGTCGATGATCTGCCCCGGGCCGACACGGCGACCGCCGGGCACGCTATGCAGCGGCGGTGCGGCGATCGGCAGTGGACCGAATCGGTCCCGCAGAGCGAGCACCGCGTCGGCATCGGCCCGATCGCCGTCGATCGCGACGACGAGCTCCGGCCGACGCACGCCGGCGAGGCGCAAACGCTCGAGCACGTAGCGGGCCGGACCGGGATCGTCGAGCACGACGATCGATCGGTCGCCGTGGTTGACGATCGTGACGCCGTCGCCCAGAACGTGGAGTCCCGGTGCGGGCGTCGGGGCCGAGAACATCGCAACGGCACACACCACGGTGATGACGGCCGCCGAGCCTCGGCCGGCGAGACGAGACCCCCGGAGCAGGGCGACACCGATCGCCACTGTGATGAGCGCCAGTGCAGGGCCATCGAGCGTGGCTGCCGGCGCAACCGCGGCGGCCCGGGCGACCTCCCCCACCCACCAGAGCAGCGCCGTGGTCGGCCAGTGGAGCACCGTGGCCGCGGTTCCACCGAGCAGACCGGCGAGAAGCCCGGCCGTGCAGCCCCAGATCATGACCGCCCCGCTGGCCGGCCCGGCCAGGACATTGGCCGGCAGTGATGCCAGCGGCATCGGTCCGAAGATGGCGATGAGCAACGGCGACACGGCGAGTTGCGCAGCGACCGTGGTCGCCACGGGCACCCGAAGCCACGCAGGACCGGGAAGACGGGCGGCGATGGGCCCGCTCATCCAGACGATTCCGGCGGTGGCCGCAGCCGAGAGCTGGAAAGCCACCACACCGACCAGGAACGGGTCGATCACCAGGAGCGCGGTGACGGCCCACGACAAACCGGCCCGCCCGTCGGTCGGGCGGCCGAGGGCCGACGACCCGATCGCCACCCCGGCCATCACGGTCGCCCGGAGCACCGAGGGCTCGAAGCGCGTCATCACCGCGAAGAGGCCGAGCAGCACGAGGAGCAGCAGCGCCCGCCCACCCGGGCGGAAGCGCCCGGCCACTGGCATGGCCACCGCGAGCACGAAGGCGACATTCTGGCCGGACACCACGAGGAGATGCCCGAGACCGGCGGCCCGGAAGTCGTCGGCGGTGACCGCGTCCTGTCCTCGGTCGTCGCCGATGACCATGCCGAGGAAGAGCGCGTGGTCGACGCGTGACAACGACGACGCCCCGTCGGCCAACGCGCGCCGAACGATGTTGGCTCCCGCAGCCACCGGCGCCGCCTCGGCGAAGCCGGGGACCTCTGCCACCGTGATGCGTCCGACCACGTGACGGCGAATCGAACGAACGTCGTCACGACCGACCGGTCGGACCGTGCCAGCCAGCCGAACACGCTCGCCCGCCAGTGCATCGTCGAGACGACCGCCCACGGCACCATGGGCCGTCGCGATCAGTCGCCGGTCGCCGGCTCGCACCGTGACCCGCACACCGATCGGCCCGCTGGCCCGGGGGTCGTCGACCAGCGTGACCCACCCGTCGAACTCGCCGGCGTCGGGAAAATCGAGACCCGCGGTGGCCCTCGTGGCCGACGCGCTCGTGACCAGGAAGATCGCGGGCACGAGAAGGAACCACGACCATCGGGAGCGACGGCCGAGACCCCAGACGGCCATGGCGGCGACCGCGACCCAGAGTGGTGTGGACGGCGCCACCCACGCTCCGGCCAGCGCACCGGCCATGGCGACATGGGCCTTCACACCGTGACCAGGTCTTCGAGCTGGGCCAGTCGCGACGGGCCGATGCCGGCCACCTCGAGAAGGTCCTCGACCCGCTCGAACGGGCCTTCGCGGTCACGATGCTGGAGGATCGCGCCGGCAATGCTCGGCCCGATGCCGGGTAGGGACTCCAGCGCCGCCTGATCGGCCCGGTTGAGATCGATCGGCCCGCTCGACCCCTGGTCGCCGCCACCGCCGGTTGCGCCGCCCCCGGCCACGCCGCCCTCGACCGCGATGACGGTCGGTTCCTCCTCCCCCACCCGGGGTATCCACACCCGTTGGCCGTCGAGGAGGGGGGCCGCCAGGTTGAGGCGCTCACGGTCGGCGTCGGCGAGGAGACCGGCCGCCGCGTCGATCGCATCGATGACCCGGGCGTCGACCGGCAGTTCGTGCACGCCGGGGCGGGCCACCGCCCCGTCGACGTGCACGAGGATGGTCGAGGCCTCCGCGACGGGCGCGTCGGCGGCCGTGACGATCGGCGCCATCTCTTCGACTCGCGGGAGCACTTCTTCGACCGGCGGCGGTGCCGGCGCGGCGAACGCCCACCACCCGGCAGCGGCTGCCGCCGCGACGGACAGCGTGCCGATGACGACGCTCCACGGGCTCACCCCGAGTCGATCCGCGAGCGAACCGAAGAACTCCGATACCCGACGACGAACGTCCACGCCCTTGCCTCTCCGGATGGCTCACAAGGGGGAAGTGGCGTTGGTGAGACCCTACTGCGGGGGTCGGACAGCGACGGGCGTCAGAAAAGTGCGGCGCTCAGCTTTCGGCGCCACTCGGCCGTGCGGGGATCCGCATTGCCGAGAACTTCGAGGAGGTCGACGAACTTCTGGCGAGCGTCCTCGTCGGTCTTCACCGAGCCGAGCAGCGAGGCGAGGGTGGCATCGACATCGTCGCCCACACCACCGGTGCGGGCGAGCGCGGTGATCCGGCGGGTGTCGGCCGATTCCGGAATGCGTTCGAGCAGCTTGAGACCGGTCTCGACGTCACCCTGGTCGACGAGGATCTCGGCGAGAGCCACCACGGCGGGCGGGTAGTCGGCCTGGATCTCGAGCGCCTTCACCAAGGACGCCTCGTCGCCGGCTTCGACGAGCTGGTCGATCTCGGGCAGTTCGCTCGGCGGCACGAGCTTGTCGATGAACTCCCTGACCTGCGCCTCGCCCTGCGCACCCATGAAGCCGTCGACAATCTGGCCGTCCTTCATCGCGTAGACGGCGGGAATCGACTGCACCTTGAACGCCTGGGAGACGCCCGGGTTGGCGTCGACGTCGACCTTGGCCAGCACGACCTGACCGTTGGTCTCGGCGACGACCTTCTCGAGGATCGGACCCAGCTGCTTGCAGGGGCCACACCATTCGGCCCAGAGATCCACCACCACGGGGACGGTCTTCGACCGCTCCACCACTTCGGCTTCGAATGTCGCGTCAGTTACATCAACCATGGTGACTTGCAACGTAGCGGGGCCCCGATCGATTCCCGTCACCACTTCGACGGGACCACCCTTCGCGTGCTCAGATGCTCCTCGGATGACCAAGTCCATCGACCCGACCGACCTCTACACCGTGCTCCGCACGCCCGACCTCATCGATCCCGTGCTGATCGTGCACTTCGACGGCTGGATCGATGCCGGGGTCTCGGCCGGTGCCGCCGTGCGCCACCTCGTCGACGCCACCGGCGCGGATCCCCTGGTCGACTTCGACACCGAATGGTTGATCGATCATCGGGCTCGGCGACCGATGATGCACATCGTCGACGGGGTCAACGCCCGCGTCGACTGGCCGAAGATCGAGCTGGCGGCGGGCCGCGACGAGAACGACCGCGATGTCCTGATCCTCCACGGGGCCGAGCCCGACCACAACTGGCGTTCCTTCACCACTGCGGTAGTCGATCTCGCCGACCGGTTCGGTGTGCGCCGAGTGGCTGCGATGGGCGCCTACCCCGCCGCGGTGCCCCACACCCGGGCGACGAGGTTGACCATCACCTCGCCCCGGGTCGACCTCGCCCGCAGCAATCAGCAACGGGCCACGCTCGATGTGCCGGCCGGACTGTCGGCAGTGCTCGAGCTCGCCTTCGATGCGGCCGACATCGAGGCGCTGACGCTGTGGGCCCAGGTGCCGCACTACATCCCGCCGGGCCCCTACCCGGCGGCGACCCAGGCATTGATCGAAGGGCTCGACGAGGCGGCCGGCGTGAGCGCAACGACCGGTGACCTCAGCGAACGGGCCCTGAACACCCGCACCCGGCTCGACGAGCTCGTCTCCGACGAGGACACGCACCGGGCGATGCTGCTCGAACTCGAGAATCAACACGACCAGTTCGGTCACGACGGCGAGACGCTGCCCACGAGCGATGAGCTGGCCGCCGAGGTCGAGCAGTTCCTGCGGGCCCAGGACGACAGCAACGGAGACGAAGATGAAGGTTGACGCAGGCATCATGGGCGATCTGCACACGGTGGGCGACCGTGCCGCCGCGATGGAGGCCTTCGGCTACGACGGTCTGCTCACCGCCGAGCTGAGCCACGATCCGTTCTTCCCGATCCTTCTCGCCGCCGACCGCACCGAGCGGGTCGAGTTGGCCACCGGTATCGCCGTTGCGTTCTCGCGGAATCCGATGATCCTCGCCAACATCGCGTGGGACCTCCAGGAGTTCTCGGGGGGCCGCTTCACCCTCGGTCTCGGGTCGCAGATCAAGCCCCACATCGAGAAGCGGTTCTCCATGCCGTGGTCGAAACCGGCGGCCCGCATGGAGGACATGATCGACGCGATCCACGCGATCTGGGACTGCTGGCGGACGGGCGAGAAGCTCGACCATCGCGGCGAGTTCTACCAGCACACGCTGATGACGCCGATGTTCTCGCCCGGCGTGAGCGACCATCCCGACCCGCGCATCACCCTTGCGGCGGTCGGCCCGCTGATGACGAAGGTGGCCGGGCGGGTCGCCGACGGTTTCGTCTCGCACTCGTTCCAGACCGCCGACTACCTGCGTGACGTCACCCTGCCGGCGATCGACGCGGGGCTGGCCGAGCGAGGTCGCACCCGCGACGACATCGAGATCTCGATCCCCATGTTCGTCGTCAGCGGCACCACCGAAGATGAGGTCGCCCAGCGTAAACAGGGAGTGAAGCAGCAGGTGGCGTTCTACGGGTCGACACCCGCCTACAAGGGCGTGCTCGACCACCACGGTTGGGGGGACGTGCAGCCCGAACTCAACCGCATGTCGAAGGAAGGCAAGTGGGTCGAGATGGCCGAGGTCATCGACGACGAGATCCTGTCCCACTTCGCCATCGTCGCCGAGCCCGGCGATGTCGCGGCCGAGGTCGAGCGACGCTTCGGCGGCATCGTCGACCGGGTGCAGTTCTCCGCCGACGGCGATCCCGAGGTCTGGGGTCCCGTGGTCGACGCGATCCGCGCGATCTAGCCGATCAGGGCAGCGCCCAGAGGGTCCCCTCGCCGAACTCGACGGCCGCGGTGGCGCCGTCGGGGGCCACGGCGTCGGGCGGCAACAGTTGATGTGTCACCGCGGCGAGCCGGTCGGTCGTCGTCCGGTCGAACCCGACCTCCCACGCCACCGCGCCCACCAGCGTCGAGGGCACCCGGCTGTCGACCAGCAGAGCGTCGATCTCCACATCGGCCAGCGACGTCTGCACCCAGCCCACGGTGGTCTGGTCCCTGAGCGAGTCGATCGTCGCAGTGCCCGAGATGACCGCCATCGCCACCAGGAGGGACATCACCACGGGTGCTTCCCACACGCCTCCTCGGGCCGCGGCCAGGATCACCAAGCCGGCGACAACCCCCACCGCGGCGGCGGCCCCCGGCTGGAACACCGAGCCGGCGAGTGGCGCGCCGCTGACGTCGACCCCGAGCATCATCACCGGCGTTCGGGGGTCGGCCCAGTTGTCGCCCCCACCCGCCCACGCGCCGTAGATCCCGGCGGCCACCACGGATCCGCTCAGCACCAGCGCGCTCGTTCGCCACGGCAGCCGGGCTGCCGCCACGACACCGAGCGTCACCAGCAGCGGCGCGAGGGTCTCGATGTAGCGGCCGTGCAGGTACGAGTCGGCCCGCTCGACACCGGCGAGGAACCACCCTGCCATCGCCACCGTGGCGACCACCATGGCCCCGTACGTGATCGCGATCGCGCGGTGGCGGGAGAGCAGGACCGCCCCCAGCACCGCCAGCCCTGCGGTGGCGAGCACGAGGTACGCCACCGTGCCGCCACCCTTCACGAGCATCTCGGTCGCGTCGTCGAAACCGCGCCGCCCGGCCAGGTCGGCGGCGTCATAGGTGGCGTCGGCCCCGAAGGTCCGGTCGGTGAGCGCCCGTCGGGCGATCTCGCCGAGGCCCACACCCACGGCGCCGAGCAAGGCGGCGGCCACACCGACCCGCAGGCTCCCGCGCCGACCGGCGATTCCCAGTGCCGCGAGCAGCACCACAGCCGCCACCACGATCGTTCGAGGATGAGTCGCGACCAGCGCAGCGACGACCGCTGCCACCTCGGCCCCGTGGCGCAGCGACGCCTCGTCCCGCACTCGCAGCAGCGCGAGGACGGCCAGCGCCGTCAGGAGCGGGAGCAACCGCTCCGTCCACACGATCGAGCCCGTGAGCAGGGCCGCCGGCAGCGAGGCGCCGATCGTCGCGGCACCGAGGGCCCGTCCGAACGACGCGTCGCTGAGTCGTCGCACCAGGGCGAAGAGCACCGGGAGCAGCGCTGCGCCGAGCACGGCGTTGACGAGCTGGGCGAACACGATCATCTGCGACTCGTCGAGCCCCATCAGCCACCCCGGCGCGAGCAGGGTCGGATAGAGGACGCCGTAGGGCGGTTGTGCCCCGAGCGGCGCCGCTCCCCCGCCCGCCAGAGTTCGCCCCATCGACAGATACGCCAGGTCGTCGATGGCCAGCAACGGGCCGGTGATCGAGGTCGCGATCCACGCCCCCACCACCGCATGCAGCACCGTTGCGGCAGCGAGGATCCGGCGGGGCGACGACATCCCCGCGACGCTACGCGTCACCCGGATTGCGAGGTGGGAGCCTCTGCCCCGCCTGCTACGATTCCGCTCCGAACACTTCGGGGCTATAGCTCAGTTGGTAGAGCGCTTCCATGGCATGGAAGAGGTCAGGGGTTCAATTCCCCTTAGCTCCACTCCCCGAAAGCCCAGGTCAGGCGTAAGCCCGGTCTGGGCTTCTTCGTTCTCCCATCGCCCTCACCCGGTGTGCAATGCTCGGGCAGCGGCGAGACGGAGGTAGCGAATGGCGCAGGCGTCGACCGAGCGGACCCAATGGGAGTACGTCCACATCCAGGCGGCGTCCACCAACGCCGCCGGATTCACCCGAGCGCTGAACGACGCCGGCGAGCGCGGCTGGGAACTCGTGTCGGTCACGAACAACGACCCGACCGTCGGCATCAACTCCATCCTTGCGATCTTGCGGCGCCTCATCGAGCCGCTGCCCGAGCCCGACGACCTCTCCGAGGACTGGAAACCCGACCCGTCGGGCCGGTTCGAACGTCGCTACTGGGACGGCGAGGCGTGGACGATGCGCACGACCACCGCCGACACCGAACATCGCGATCCGCCTACTCGACGGACGCCGGCGCAGGTGCCCCAGTAGGGCCCGTGCTCAGCCCGCCTCGGGTGCGCGCAGCGGTTCCCACGTGACGCGCGGCCGGTCGCCCCACAGCTTCTCGAGCTGGTAGAAGTCGCGCTGCTCCTGGTGGAACACGTGAACGACGAACGTGCCGTAGTCCATCAGGACCCACTCGCGGTCCTCCTTGCCTTCGACTCGGGCCGGCTTGGGCCCGCCGTCCCGCGTGAGACGCTCCTCGATGCCGTCGACGATGGCGTGCACCTGTCGGTTGCTGGAGCCGGAGGCGATCAGGAAGTAGTCGGAGACCGAGAACACCTCGCCCACGTCGATGATGATGACGTCGTTCGCCTTCTTGTCATCTGCTGCCGCGGCCGCGAGTCGAACCCACTGCCGGATCTCGTCGGTCGGACTATTCACTCAGGCTCGCTGACAGGTCGGCGGAATCAGCCCCCACGGTAACGGTGAGCTGGGCCGGATGGTCGAGTTGTTCGTCGAAACGCACCGACACGCCGAGCGAATCGGCGAGGTCGATGGCCGGCGCCTCGTCCACGACATCGTGGTACGCCACGAACGTCTCGGCGATGCCGAAGGTCGGGGCGTTGCCGATCACGGTGATCTCTGCGCCGGCGGCCACGACGGCCGGGAGGAACGCGTCGCGTACGGCGGCGTCGCCCGTCCCGTCGAGGAGCTGCACCGTGGGCCATACGCCGGCCGCGTAGGCGACGGGAAGGGGCACGATCCGTCGACCGGTTTCACGAGGCCAGTCCGTGTCGTCGTCGCCCAGGGCGTAGATCGGGTCGCCACCACCCAGGTCGTACGGGACCGCCGGAACCACTTCGAGGTCCGCAGTGCCGGTGGCGAAGGCCCGCAGGTAGGGCGGAAGACCGGCGTCGAAGGGCAGGGTGACCCGGATCAGATCGTCCTCGCCCTCGACCTCGCCGACCTGACCGAGCCACGCCTGCCAGACGGCGAGCTGCCGGGTGAACCGGCCGTCGTCGCGTTCGGCCGGGTTGCGCCAACGGTAGATCTCCGCCAGTTCCTCACCCCTGAACGTGCCGTTGCCGGACGGGTGGACGATCTGCTCGGTGCCCGACTCGTCGACCCGAACCAGGTCGTCGGCGAGGAAGTAGGGAATCGGTTCGACGAGCGTGAGGAACTCGGCGAGCCGAGCCTCGTCCATCAGCATCGGGTCGTCGGTGAATCCGAAGCCCATGTACTCCCCGATGGCCCGCTCGAGCCCCTCGGCCCCTTCGGCCGCATAGAGCTCGTCGAGGATCACGTCGTCACCCGAGAGGTCGACCAGCATGTCCGGCGAGTAGATGATCAGGGCGCCACCCTCGTCGAGGGTCGTTCGGGCCAGCACCGTGACGCCGACCAGTGCATCGTCACCATCGACATGGGCGACCAGCAGGGTCGGTGTGGGGGTGGCGAAGGCGAGGAATCCGGCCTCGGCCGGGTCGTCGACCGGTGAGAAGTCCTCGCCGTCGGTCGAATCGAGCACCGCTTTCGCGCCGTCTCGCCACAGCACAACGACGATCAACGCCGCCGCCAGGACCAACAGCGGGAATCCGTAACGGAAGAAGGCGTTGGCCGGCGGCGCGGGCCGGCGCCGCCGAGAGCCGGTGTCGGGTTCGGGTGCGTCGATCGTGGGAGTGGTCATGCGGGCGGGCGATAGAGGCCGAGACGGCGGATGCCGTCGCTGACCGTAGGCGGTAGAAACGCCTCGACGGGCGCACCCTGCGCGACGCGGTCCCGGATATCACTCGACGACACCTCCATCAACGGCACGTCGAGGACCACGTGATCCCAATCGGCAGGTGGCCGGCCGCCCTCGCGGCCGCCGCGGTCGACCACGACCGTCGTGGCGAGGCGCTGCACCTCGGCGGTGCGCTTCCACGTGTCCAGCCCGGCGGCGGCATCGGATCCGACGATGAGGAACAGCTCGGCCCCCGGCTCCGCCGCATGCAGCTCTGCGAGGGTGTCGACGGAGTAGGTGGCCCCGCCACGGCGGATCTCGAGGTCGCTCGCTTCGAGCACCTCGGCGCCCATCGTGTCGTTGATGCGGGCGACCTCGTCGACGACCATCGACAGTCTTGCCGCTGCCGGCGTGATCGCCCGCGCGGACTTCTGCCATGGGTCGTTGGCCACAACCAACAGCATCCGATCGAGGGTAAAGCGGTACCGGACCTCAAGTGCGATCATCAGATGACCGTTGTGCAGCGGGTCGAAGGTGCCACCGAAAACGCCGATTCTCACCCGATGCAGTCTACGACCGCCGTGTGAGATGCGCAGAAAGCGACGAAAAACCACGCAGAGTAGCCGAAGTGACGGAAGTCATACACCTTCGACCTGACAGAGCGGGAAGGATGTGCGCACAATGGCCAGGCTGGACCGGAGTGCGACGCGCGTATGTATCGCGAGGACACGGTACCGGCTTCCCCCCCAAACCCCACCCCAAGGCATTTCGCAAAAAGCAAGAAGTGCCAGAACGAAACCGGGAATACCGCGTGTGCGGTTCCCGTTGAGTGAGTTGTCATGAGCGATTCTGTAGGACAGTACCTGAACGAGATCGGCGCCGTTGCGCTCCTCAATGCCCAGGAAGAGCGTGAGCTCTCCCAGGTCATCGAGAAGGGCTTCGAGGCCCGTGCTCGGAAAGAAGATGGCGAGAAGGGCCGCGAGATCGATCGTGCGATCCGCGATGCCGCCGCAGCCAAGGACCGGTTCATCCGGGCCAATCTGCGCCTCGTGGTGAGCGTGGCTCGCCGATATCCCCTTCCCCCCGGCATGGAACTCCTGGATCTCATCCAGGAAGGCAACCTGGGCCTCGAGCACGCGGTCGACAAGTTCGACTGGCGCAAGGGCTTCAAGTTCTCCACCTACGCCACCTTCTGGATCCGCCAGGCCATCGGCCGGGCCCTCGACCAGAAGGCCTCCCTGGTCCGCCTTCCCGGCGACCGCTCGGCGTCGCTTCGTGCGGCCCTGCGTGCGGTGTCGGGCGACGGCGACGAGCTCGACGACGAGCACGCTCGCCTTCACCGGCTCACCACCCCCACCAGCCTCGACCGCACCATCGGCGACGACGACTCCAACGAACTCGTCGACCTCCTTCCCGACTCCAACCCCGGTCCCGAGATCGAGGTCATGGCGAAGGCCGAGGAAGAGATGGTCACCGGCCTTCTCGACATCCTCGACGAGCGGGCCAAGTACGCCGTCGAGCAGCGGTTCGGGCTCGGCGACGGTCGCAAGCGGTCCTACCGTGAGGTCGGCGAAGATCTCGGCGTCACCGCCGAAGCCGCTCGTCGTCTCGTGAAGCGGGCGATCAACTCCGTGCGCGAGCACGCCGCCAGCATCGCCGACACCGTCGACGCCGCGTAGCACCACCACAACCAAACGCTGATCCGAAGCCTCCGCCTCCGGGCGGGGGCTTCGGCCGTTTTCCAGGGCTTCTCGGGTAATTGGTTGGAACCCGGGACCCTGCGGCAGCAGACTTGCCGGGTGAGCACCACGTGGAGTCCCAGCAGCTGGCGATCGTTCGATGCCAAACACCAACCGGCATGGCCCGACTCCGCCGAGCTCGACCAGGCGCTGAAGACCCTGGCCGACCAGCCTCCGCTCGTCTTCGCCGGCGAAGCGCGCGATCTCACCGCCGGCCTCGGCAAGGTCGCCGAGGGCAAGGCCTTCCTGCTCCAGGCCGGTGACTGTGCCGAGTCGTTCGAGAGCTCGGCCGACTCCATTCGCGACCGCCTCCGCGTCATTCTGCAGATGGCGATCGTGCTCACCTACTCCAGTGGGTTGCCCCTCGTGAAGGTCGGTCGCATCGCCGGTCAGTTCGCGAAGCCCCGCTCGAGCCCCACCGAGACGAAGGGCGACACCGAGCTTCCCTCGTTCCTCGGTCAGATCGTCAACGACGTCGGATTCACCGAGGACGAGCGCCGCCCCGACCCACAGCGCCTCCTCGGCGCCTACAACCGGGCTGCGTCCACGCTCAACCTGCTCCGGGCCTTCACCAGCGGCGGTTACGCCGACCTGCGGCAGGTGTCGAGCTGGAACCGTGAGTTCGTGGCGTCGTCGCCGGCCGGTGAGCGCTACGCCCAAATGGCCGACGAGATCGACCGGGCCCTGCGGTTCATGAACGCCTGTGGCGTCAACGGCACCACGGTGCCGGCCCTCCACGAGGTCGACTTCTACACCTCCCACGAGGCGCTGCTGCTCAACTACGAGGAAGCACTCACCCGGCAGGACTCCCTCACCGACGACTGGTACGACTGCTCGGCCCACATGCTGTGGATCGGCGAGCGCACCCGCCAACTCGATGGTGCCCACGTCGAGTTCCTCCGTGGTGTCCAGAACCCGCTCGGCTGCAAGATCGGGCCCACGGCGACCACCGACGAGGTCCTCGGGCTGTGCGAGGCGCTCAACCCCGACCGGGTGCCCGGTCGCCTCACCCTGATCGTGCGCCAGGGCGCCGACAAGGTCACCGAAGGTCTTCCACCGCTCCTTGCCGCCGTGCGCGATTCCGGTCACCCCGTCGTCTGGGCCTGCGACCCGATGCACGGCAACACCTACACCGCCGAGGGCGGTCACAAGACCCGCCACTTCGACGACGTGCTCAAGGAGATCAGCGGCTTCTTCGCCGCTCACGAACAGGAGGGCACCTGGCCCGGCGGCGTCCACGTCGAACTCACCGGTGATGCCGTCACCGAGTGTCTCGGGGGCAGCGACGGCCTCGTCGATGGCGACCTCGCCCAGGCCTACGAGACGATGTGCGATCCTCGGCTCAACGGTCGGCAGTCGGTCGACCTCGCGTTCCGGGTGGCCGAGCTGCTCCGGGCCAGGGCCTGACCGTCAGCAGTTGAGCTGGAACGACCCGGGCAGTTCCTCGCCCAGGTCGAAGTTGGAGAACGTGAGACCGTCGGCGCTCATGACGGAGCCGTCGATCTGCACCGTCCCGATTTCGGCGGCGGCCCGGTAGCTGACGAGATCATCGGAGAACGGGTCTCCGATGTCGACGGTGATGTCATCGCCGGTGAACTGGCTTTCCTCGTCGTAGCGCGACACGTCGAGCAGGAGTTCGGTGCCGTCGGCATTGGTGCCGGAGCCCTGCCCGACGAAGAGAATCTTTCCGCCGCCGGCGGCCGCGTCCTGCTCCTCGAGGAAACAGCGGGCCGAGTCGAGCGTGATGGTCTCGTCGCCGAGGACCAGCGTGCCGCCCCCGCCAGCCGAGGGCGTTGCCTCTGCGCCGTCATCATCGGCCATGTCGTCGTCGGCCATCTCGGCATCGTCGTCGGCCCCGCTGCTGTCATCGTCGGCCGTGTCGGAATCGTCGTCGGCCGTGTCGGAATCGTCGTCGGTAGCGGCGTCGGTCGTGGGCTGCTCGGCGGTGTCGCCGCCATCGTCATCGCCACACGCAGTGGCCAACAAGGCCAGCACGGCGATGAGCAAGAGGAACCAGGACCGTCGGGCATTCATGGGTATCTCTCCGGGTAGCGGTTTCAGGTCTTCAACCTAGTGAACAGAGGACGAACTATTCGGGATTGTTTGCATCCACCGACACCGCGTGGTCCGTAGACCCCATTACAACCCATCCCTGGAAGGAAACAAGAAACCATGTCCAAGCGCTTACTCCGCATTCTGTCCGCCCTCCTCGCCTTCACGCTGCTCGCCGCCGCGTGTGGTGACGATGACGAGATCGACACGTCGACCGACACTCCCGAGGCCACCGAAGACGAGGCCACCGAAGACGAGGCCACCGAGGACGACATGGCCGAAGACGACATGGCTGAAGACGACATGGCCGACGAGCCGGGCACGATCGTCGACGTCGCCGTCGCCAACGACTTCACCATTCTCGTCGACGCCGTGCTGGCCGCTGAGCTGGACGGGACGCTGTCGGGCGAAGGTCCGTTCACCGTCTTCGCTCCCACCGACGAAGCTTTCGCCGCGGCCCTCGAGGATCTCGGTCTCACCGCCGAGGAGCTCCTGGCCGACCCCGGCCTCGGCGACATCCTCACGTACCACGTGATCGCCGGTGAAGTCGACGCGGCAACCGCCATCAGCCTCGATGGACAGTCCGCCGAGACCGTCAACGGTGCGGAGATCAACATCTCCGTGGTCGACGGCTCGGTCGTCATCAACGACACCGCCACCGTCGTCACCGCTGACGTCCCCGCCTCCAACGGCATCGTCCACGTCATCGACGCTGTCCTCCTCCCCCCGGCGTAGTAGGAGCCCCGCAGTGAACCACTCCCCCATGGTTCACTCCACCCGGCGAGCCGGCGCGGTCATCACCCTCCAGGTGACCGTGGCGGCTCGCCGTCGCGTGGGAGCTGACCCGACGTGATCTCCACCCTCGAACGGCCCGTCTCCCCCCAGGACTCCACATCCCTCTACGATGTATCCGTGACCTCCGCCGAAATCCGAGTTGTCGACGAGATCGACGCCGCCTTTCGGGAAGGCGGCGACGACGTACTCCGTCGGGCCTATGACGCCCACGGCAAACTGATCTACTCGTTCTGCGCCAGAACCCTCGGCCCCGAACGGGCGAACGATGTCACCCAGGAGGTGTTCATCAGCGCCTGGAGAGCGCGCGACCGCTTCGACCCCGCGAAGGGAAACCTCGCCGCCTGGCTCACCGGCATCGCCAAGAACCGCATCATCGATGCCATCCGCTCCGAGAAGCGACACAGCGATCGGCGAGCGCCGGAGTCCGTCGACACCGTCGCCACCGAGTCCGAGGCCGAGACCACGGCGGACAAGCTCCTCGTTGCCGATGCGCTCCGCACGCTCCCCGAGCGGGCGAGAACCGTCCTCACCCTCCACTACTTCGACGACCTGACCCACCCGCAGATCGCCGAGCGCACGGCGCTGCCGCTCGGCACCGTCAAGAGCGACATTCGCCGCAGTCTCGCCCACATCCGACAGCACGTCGAGGTCCAACATGTCTGACGAGCTCGCCCTCGACGGTGACGAGACCCGTGTCGACGCGATTCTCCGCTCGATGAGAGCGACCGACCTCGATCTCGACACCCCGCCCGACTCGGTCTGGGCCGGGATCCAGGCCGCCACCGCCTCGATCGTGATCACCGCGGACGACGCCGATGCCCCGGAGACGACGACGGCACCCGTGATCGATATGGAGAGTCGTCGGCGCCGGCCCGTGTTCATCGGCGCGGTGGCCGCTGCGCTGGCCGTGATCGCCGGTCTGGCGATCGTGCTCTCGATGGGTGACGCCGAACCCACCGAGCTCGCCTCGGCCCAGCTCGCCTATGTCGAGGGTGACCCCGCGTTCGTCGAGCTCGGTGCCGGACGCTCGGCCGCGGTCACACTCCTCGAGGAGTCCGACACCCAGATCGTGCGCGTCGACACCGCCGACCTCCCGGTCGTCGACGACGAGAACGACCTCGAGCTCTGGCTGATCGGCGTGAACGACGGCCAGATCGAGGTCATCCAGACACTCGGCATCGTCGCTGACCCCACCGACCCCGGCGAGTTCACGGTCCCCGCCGACTTCGACCGAGACGCCTTCGACACCGTGGCCGTCGACGTCAGCGTCGAACCCCACGACGGCGACGAGGCCCACAGCGGTCAGTCGATCGTGCGGGGACCCCTCACCAGCGCCTGACGCCGGGCCACGACCGGGCGGGCGCTTACAGCGTGTAGCGCATCTGCGACAGCAGGGCCCCAGGCAGCCTCGAGCTGTCGGTCGAACGCTGGTCGTAGGTCGAGGGGTCGAGGATCGTGTCGACCTCACTCGTCAGGGCCTCGAGGTTGTCGCCCAGCATCGAGTAGACCGTGTCGTCGAACCGAAGGACATCGATCGGGGCCACGATCTCACCACCTTCCACCCAGAACGTGCCGAACCGGGTCATGCCGGTGGTGCGACAGCCGGCCCGATCGGAGTAGTTGAGATACCAGAGGTTGCCGACATAGAGCCCCTCGCCGAGCGCCGCCAACGCGTTGCCCATCGGGAGATCACCGCCGGCCACGCTGATGGCGACCGGATACTCCTCGTCCTCGGCGCCGTTGGTGTCGACGTCGTACTCCATGGCCGAGCGTGGCGAGATCAGATGGCCCACGTAGCGGCCCCGATCGATGAGCGGGACACGACCGGGACGCCGGAAACCCCCGCCCTGGAAATCGGGCGATACGCCGCCACCGACGTCCTCGGCGATCGAGACGGTCGGGTGCAGTTCGACACCATCGGTGATCATGCGGAGGAAGGGCGTCTGCGTGGTCTCGTGACTTCGCAGTCCGAACCCGCCCCAGGCGATGAGGTCCACGATCTCGTTGAGCGCGGCCGGGGCCAGGAAGGTGCGATGGTCGCCGGGCGGCAACGGGTGCACCGGGCGGGACAGCGCGTCGAGCTCCGCAACGGAGCGATCCAGCTTGGTCGACAGGGTCGTGGGGTCCCAGTGGGTGCCGGCGTAGCCGCTCTTGGTCGCCTTGTCCCCCTGGTGATACAGCGACCAGTCGACGTTGAAGGTGGTGGCCGAGAACCAGTTTCGCTGGCCCAACGAGTTCGCAAAGCCCCGATAGGTCTCCCCCGCCGCATAGATGCCGACGAGATCCTTCCCGGCGACACCGTCGAGAACGGCGTCGATCGCGTCGGGCGCATCGAGCGCATCGCCCTCGACTCGCCGCTCGCTGCCGTCGAGCTCGGTGGCGTAGAGCAGATGCGGATCGTCGGGCACGGCCGAACGGATCTCGCGCAGCTCGGCCAGCAGTGAACGAACCCGCCCACGGTCCGTGGCCAGATCGCCGGAGAGCGTCAACGAGCCCTCGGCATGGCGACGGCCGAGGATGAGGTCGCAGGTCAGCTGGGCCTGTCGGACCGAACCGGCCTGGCGGATCGCGGCATGGTTGAACCGGACGAAGTCGGAGGTCTCTCCCGAGATGTTGACGAGCAGAACCTCGTCGCCCTGCAGGGCGGCCACCGCATCGTCGTGCACGGCCTCGAAGTGGGTCCGGGCATCGGCGCTCACTCTGCGCCGCCGAACACCTCGACCGCCGAGAACCGGCAGTGGGGCGAGGCATGCCCGACCCGGATCTGCTGGTTGGGCTCACCCTTTCCGCAGTTGCCCACGCCCATCACCCGCAACGAGTCGGTGTCGCCGACGCCGGTCAGGTTCCGCCAGAACGTGGCGGAGATGCCGCGATAGTTGGGGTTGCGGACGACGGCGCCGAGCTCACCATCGACGATGAGCCGGCCGAGCTCGCAGCCGAACTGGAACTTGTTGCGGCTGTCGTCGATCGACCAGCTGACGTTGGTCTCCATGAGCACGCCGTGCTCGATCCCACCGATGAGATCGGCCAGCGCGGTGTCGCCCGGCTCGACGTTGAGGTTGGCCATGCGGTCGATGGGAGGTCGATTCCAGCTCGACGCGCGGCTGTTCGCGACACCGTCCATGCCCGCTCGATGCTGGGAGATCGCCCCGCCGAGGGGCCGCTGGAGGATGCCGTCGCGGATCAGGTGGGTGCGCTCGGCCGGCGTGCCGTCGTCGTCGAAGCCGTAGGACGCAAGCTGCCCCGGCACGGTCGGATCGAACGTGACGTTGAGCAGTTCGCTGCCGTACCGATAGCTGCCGAACATGTCGGGTGTCACGAAGCTCGTACCGGCGTAGTTGCGTTCGTCGCCCAGGATGCGGTCGAGCTCCAGCGGGTGACCGATCGACTCGTGGATCTGCAGCACCATCTGGTCGGGCGCCAGGATCAGGTCCATCGTGCCACTGGGACAGTTGGGCGCGAGCAGGAGCTCGATGGCCTCCTCCGCGATTTGCGCCGGTGCATCGGAGAAGCCGTGGCGTCCGAGCACCTCGGCGCCGCCCTGGCCCACCAACGCCGCGCCGCCATAAGTCCGGGACTGGGTGTTGGAACCCTCGTTCGCCGTGGCCCGCAGGTTGGGGAACACCTGCGAGATCTCCTGACACACCCGACCACCGCCGTTGGTGACCAGGAGCGAATGGGTGTGGAACCGGGTGAGCGACGCGCTGCGATCGACGATGCGGTCGTCGCCGCCCATGGCTGCGTCGGCCGCCCGCAGCATCTCGATCTGATCGGCCGGTCCCAGCGTGTCGAAACCGACGTCGATCGGCGAGGCGTAGTCGCCCACCGTGTGAGCGAGGGGCATCCCGTGGACGAGCCCACCGCCGGCCGCGCGGGCCGCCCACTGCCCCGCCTCGTCGACGGCGCGGGCGAGACCGGCCTCGCTCAGATCGCTGGTGGCCGAGTAGCCCGAGCCACCGGCCCTCCAGACAGTGACCATGACCCCCTCGTCGCGACCGGTCCAGATCGGTTCGACCACGCCGTTGCGCACGTCGAGCGACACCGCTCGTTCGTGCATGTAGCGGGCGGACGCGAAGTCGGCGTCGTGGGGCAGGGCCGCCACCAATCGAGCCTCGAGCTGCTCGTCCGGAAACGCCATGATCAGGCCAGGTGTTCGACGAAGGCTTCGAGCTGGCGGAGGTTGCGGACCTCGAAGCAACCGTCGGTGTACTGGGCGTACTCGCCGACGATGGAGTCGCCGGTGTCCCAGTAGGACCGCGGCTCAGGGTTCAACCAGTGCACCTGGCGCGCCTTCTCCTTCATCTCCTTGATGATCCAGCTCTCCGACGCGTGGTAGTTGTTGCGCGCGTCACCCAGAATCATGATCGAGGTGCGGGGGCCGATGTCCTTGCCGTACTTCTCCCAGAAAACGCCGAGCGCGTGGCCGTAGTCGGAGTGGCCGTCGACCCACACGACGTCGGCCTCGGTGTTGACCCGGTGCACGGCCTCGTTGATGTCCTCCACCCCCTCGAAGTAGCGGGTGACCTCGTCGAGTCCGTCGATGAAGACGAACGCTCGCACCTTCGAGAACTGGCCCGAGATGGCGTAGACGAGGTGCAGGGTGAAGCGGGCGAACGCGGCGACCGAACCCGAGATGTCGGCGATCACGAAGATCTCCGGCTTGTGGGGCTTGGGATTGCGGAACTTCGGCTCGGCCGGAACGCCGCCGTAGGACAGCGAGGCCCGCACGGTGCGCCGGAAGTCGAGGGGTCCCTTGCGGCCGTGACGACGTTTGCGCTGGAGCCGGGACGCCAGCTTGCGGGTGAGCGGGTAGATGGCCTTGCGCAGGCTGGCCATCTCCTCGCGCGAGGCGTGCATGAAGTCGACGTCTTCGGGCAGCGGCTTGCGCAGTGTCTTGGCCATGGCCTCGACGCCGCGATCAGCCACCAGCCGACGGCGGATCTCCGCCTCGATCTCCTTCTGGAGCTGGTCGATACGGGTCTGGTATTCGTCGCGCTGGAGGCGTTGCTCGAACTCCGAGGCTTCGCCCTCGTCGTTCTGCTCCTGTTCGAGCAGGCGTTCGAGCACGCCCTCGAGGTCGAGGTTTCGCAGGGTGCGGTAGAGGTAATAGGTGCCACCGACCGGCCGCCCGGGCTCCATGCCCGCGTAGCGTTTCACCGACTGGCGGGCCACGCCGCGCATCATCTGCTGATCGCCCCGCATGAGCGCCTGGAACAACATCTCGGCCAGCTCCTCGGGCGTGAGGTTCTCTCCCCCGCCGCCGCCCTGCTGGTCGCCGGCGCCTTCCTGGCCCTCTTCGCCCTCGTCGTCCATCTCGGGCAGGTCGTCGGCACCGTCGCCGATCGAGTACTCCTGGCCCCGCAGCGAGAAGTAGACCTCGAAGACCGTCTCGAACGCCTTCCAGTGGTTGGCGTGCTTCACCAGCGTGGCGGCGAGCGCGTACTTGAACGTCTCGCGCTCGCCGATGGGGACGTGGCGCACCGCCTCCATCGCGTCGAGGTTCTCGGTGAGCGATACCGGCAGACCGGCATTGCGCAGCTCGACGATGAAACCGTTGAGCAGTTCGAGGATCGGGTCACCCAGCTCGGGCGGAACGGGCTCGGTGACGGCCACGGCTCAGACCGTGACGCCGTCGGCCGTGCTGAGTTCCTTGACGGCCTTGGTGATGTCGCTCTGGTACTTGAGCAGGATGTTGATGGTGTCGGTGGCCGTCTTCTCGTCGATCTTCTCGACGCCGAGCAGCACCAGGGTCTTGGCCCAGTCGAGGGTCTCGGACACCGACGGGTGCTTCTTCAGCTCGATCTGGCGGATCGAACGGACGACGCGAGCGACCTGATCGGCCAGATTCTCGGTGATGTCGGGCACCTTCGTGAGCACGATCTGCTTTTCGCGGTCGATGTCGGGATAGTCGACGTGGAGGTAGAGGCAGCGCCGCTTCAGCGCTTCGGACAGCTCACGGGTGTTGTTCGAGGTGAGGAACACCAGCGGGATCTGCTTGGCCTCGATCGTGCCGAGTTCGGGAATCGACACCTGATAGTCGGACAGGATCTCGAGCAGCAAGGCCTCGGTCTCGACCTCGACCCGGTCGACCTCGTCGATGAGGAGCACGACCGGTTCGTCGGCCGTGATCGCCTCGAGCAACGGCCGGGTGAGGAGGAACTCGTCGGAGAAGATGTCGTCGGAGATGTCGGCCCAGTCGTGATCGTCGCCACGTTCGGTCTGGATGCGCAGGAGCTGCTTCTTGTAGTTCCACTCGTAGAGGGCCTTGGCCTCGTCGAGACCCTCGTAGCACTGGAGGCGGATGAGGCGGGCGTTGCAGATCTTGGCGACGCTCTTGGCGAGCTCGGTCTTGCCGGTGCCGGCCGGCCCCTCGACCAGGATCGGCTTCTGGAGTCGGTCGGCGAGATACACCACGCCGGCGATGCCCTCGTCGGAGAGATAGTCGACCTTCTCCAGGTCGGCCTTGACGGAGGCGACGTCTTCGAATCGATATGACATGACTGCCCACGTTAGCGGGCGTTAACCGTGGTCCCGTAACCGATTTCGGCCACACCGCAGCGGTTCGGCCCCCGTCAGCCTCGAACCTGGCCCTCACCGCGGACGATGAACTTGCGGGTGGTGAGCTGCTCGAGACCCATCGGGCCGCGGGCGTGGAGCTTCTGGGTGGAGATGCCGATCTCGGCGCCGAAACCGAACTCTTCGCCGTCGACGAAACGCGTGGAGGCGTTGACCACCACCGCAGCCGCGTCGACTTCCCTGGTGAAGCGATCGGCGGCCGCGATGTCGCCGGTGATGATCGCCTCGCTGTGACCGGTCGAGGTGTCGTTGACATGATCGATCGCCTCGTCGAGGTCGGCCACGATCCGCACACTCATCTTCAGGTCGAGGAACTCGGTGGCGTAGTCGGCGTCGGTGGCCGGGCCGATCGAATCGACCAGGCCCTGCGACGCGTCGTCGCCCACCAGTTCGACCCCTTCGAGGGCCCGAGCGACCATGGGAAGGAACCGGTCGGCCACGGCGGCGTGGATCACCAGCGACTCGGCCGCGTTGCACACGCCGGGCCGTTGGGTCTTGGCGTTGACGACGATGTCGCGAGCCATGTCGAGGTCGGCCGCGGCATCGACATAGACGTGGCAGTTCCCGGCGCCGTCGATCACGTAGGGCACCGTGGCGTTGTCGAGGATCGACTGGATCAGGGCCGGTCCGCCGCGGGGAATGAGGCAGTCGACGAGGCCCCGCTGCTGCATGAACTCGACGGCCGCCTCACGACGCACGTCGTCGACCACCAACAGCGCGTCCTCGGGCAGGCCCGCCTTGCCGAGCGCCTCGCGCAGCACCGACGAGATCGCCATGTTCGAGTCGATCGCCGACGACGACCCCCGCAGGAACGCGGCGTTGCCCGACTTCAGGCAGAGTCCGAAGGCATCGCTCGTGACGTTGGGGCGGCTCTCGTAGATGATGCCCACCACCCCGAGCGGCACGTGGACCCGCTCGATCCGCAGACCATTGGGGCGTACCCAACCGTCGCTGATGCGCCCCACGGGATCGGCGAGCGCCGCGACCTGGCGCAGCCCCGCTGCCATGCCCTCGATCCGTGCCTCGTCGAGCCGCAGACGGTCAACGAGCGGCACCGCCATCTGATCGGCTTCGGCCCGGGCGACGTCGAGCGCATTCGCCTCGATGACCGACTCGGCGTTGGCGACGAGAAGATCGGCGGCGGCGTGCAGGGCGGCATCCTTCTCGGCCGTCGACGCCACCGCCAGGGCCCTCGACGCGACCTTCGCCCGGGCTGCGAGCTGAGGAACGGGCGTCGGCGTCTGGGCAGGAGTCGGCATCACGAGGCCCCAGGGTAGCCGTGGGCAGGACTAGCCTCGCAGCAGTGTCGCGTCGTCTCGAACCCACGGTCTTCCTGGCCATGATCTCGCCGGTCACGGTGGCGCTCGTCGTGGGGCTCGGCGCGCTGGCGCTCATCCTCAGCGGCTCCTGGGCGGCGGCGGTCGCCGTCGGTGTCGTCGCGTGGGTCGCCCGCGTCCTGCTCGCGACTCGCATCGCGAAACGGGTGAAGGGACTCGAGCGACGTATCGATCCGTTCGCCCTGCGCGAGCCGTGGCGCTTCTTCGTTCGTGATGCCCTCAACGCCCGTCAGCGTTTCGGCGACGCCATGCATGCGGCCGAGTCGGGTCCGCTCGAGGCCCGGCTGCGGGAGATCGGGGCCAATCTCGATCAGGCCGTCACCGTCACCTGGGATGTGGCGCAGCGGGGCCAGCAGATCACCGACGCCCGCCGCCGCATCGACGTCACTGCGCTGGAGCGCACGATGGCCGCCACACCGAGCGACGACGCCCGTCACATCGCGGCGGCCGCCCAGAAGGAGAGCCACGATCGACTGCGGGCCCGCGAGGAGCAGACCCGCGAGCGGCTCGAGATCCTCGATGCCCGCCTCGCCGAGACCATCGTGCGGGCCGATGAGCTCGCGACCCGCACGGGTGGCGCCATCGAACTCGACGAGATCGCCGGTCAGGTCACCGGCATGGTCGACGAACTGGACTCGTTGCGGATTGCGCTCGATGAGGTCGGGAACGACACGTGAGCGAACCCGAGTGGCGCGCTCGGAGACCGGCGCGGTCACGAGCGCTGAGCGGGTCGGCCCTCGTCGCCGGCGGGATCGGGCTGTCCCGCGTCGCCGGCCTGTTGCGCGAGATGGTCACGTCGCGCGTCCTCGGTCTCTCGCTCGCCGCTGACGCGTTCGCCACGGCCGCCCGCATTCCCAACCTGCTCCAGAACCTGCTGGGTGAGGGCGTGCTGTCGGCCAGCTTCGTGCCCGTTTACAGCCAGATGCTCGACGATGACGACGAGGCCGAGGCCAACCGGGTCGCCGGCGCCGTGGGTGCACTCCTCCTGATGGTGACCGGTGTCGCCGTGTTGATCCTGGTCGTCGCGGCCCGACCGATCACCGGAGTTCTCGCCCCGGGCCTGGCCGACGAGACCTTCGAGCTCGCGGTCAGCCTCACGCAGATCATGGCCGTGGGAGTCGGGTTCCTGGTGATGTCGGCCTGGTGCCTGGGCATTCTCAACAGCCACCGCAACTTCTTCCTGCCCTACGCCGCGCCGATCGTCTGGAACGCCGCCCAGATCGTCGCCGCCCTCTTCATCTGGTGGCGCGGCTGGTCGCTCGAGGACGCGGCCCGCGGCCTCGCCATCGCGGTGACCGTCGGCGGACTTCTCCAACTGCTCATCCAGCTGCCCACGGTGACCGCCCTCGCCCGCGGCCTCCGGCTACGCCCCGACAACCACCACTTCGCGGTCAAGGAGATCCGTCGACGGTTCGCACCTGCGGTCCTCGGCCGCGGCGTGGTGCAGATCTCCGCCTATCTGGATCTCTTCCTCGCGACCTTCCTCGCCGCCGGCGCGGTCGCCGCACTGTTCAAGGCCCAGATGCTCTACACGCTGCCCGTCTCGTTGTTCGCCATGAGCGTGGCCGCGGCCGAACTGCCGGAGATGTCCCGCCTCGTGGGTGACCCCGAAGCGCTCGTCGCCCGCACCCGACGCAGCCTGGACCGCATCGCCTTCTGGATGCTGATGGCGGCCTTCGTGATGATCGCGGCGGGCGACCTCGTCGTGGGCGTGTTGTTCCAGGGTGGCGAGTTCGACGCCACCGACGGGGTCCTGGTGTGGTTCATCCTCGCGGCCTACGCCCTCGGTCTGCCGGCCATCGGTGCGAGTCGCCTGCTCCAGAACACCTGCTACGCCGTGGGCGACACCCGGGGCCCTGCTCGCATTGCGGCGATCCGGGTCGGCATCGCCGCCACCGTCGGGGTCGTCGTCATGTTCCCGCTCGATCGCGTGCTCGTCGGCCCCGACGGACTGCTCGGCCTGGGCGATGTCGCCGCCTTCGGTCCCCTTGACGAGGTTCTGCGGGGCGCCGGCGGTCCGGTGCGCCTCGGCGCGGTCGGCCTCGCCATGGGCTCCGCCATCGGCGCGTGGGTCGAGCTCACACTCCTGTCCGCGCTCGTTCGTCGCCGGGTGCCCGGTATCGCCGACCCGCGACGCTCGCTCGTCGGACCGGCCGTCGCCGCGGCGGGAGCCTTCGTGCTCACCGCGGCGATCAAGCTCGTCGCCGCCCCCCTACCGTTGTTGATCGAGGCAGTCGTGGTCGGCGCGGTCGCCGTGGCCGCCTACGTGATTCTCTGCTTCCGCACCGGGGTTCGCAGCGCCGACCTGATCCTGCGGCCCGTTCGCCGCATGATCTGGCGTTGATCGACGCAACGCCGGCCGCTCGGCCAACTAGCATCGGGAGATGCTCAAGTACCTGAAGAAGCGCTGGAACTACATCGTCGCCAAGCTCAGCGGCAGTTTCGAGGAGTCCGCCGACCCCAAGGTTCAGCTCGAGCAGGCGATCACCGAGGCCAAGGACCAGCACAAGCGCCTCAAGCAGCAGGCCGCCAGCGTCATCGCCAACCAGAAGCAGACCGAGCTGCAACTCAACCGCCAGCTCGAAGAACTCGAACGGGTCAACGCCAACGCCCGCCAGGCCGTCACGATGGCCGACAGCGCCTACAAGACGGGTGACGAGGAGAAGGGCGCCCGCTACACCAATGCGGCCGAGCAGTTCGCCAACCGCCTGCTCACGCTCGAACAGGAGATCGACAGCCTGAAGAGCCTGCACTTCCAAGCCGCCGAGGCCGCGGAACAGGCCAAGGCCGCCGTCGAACAGAACAGCGACCTCCTCCAGAAGAAGATCAGCGAGAAGCAGGCGCTGCTCAGCCAGCTCGATCAGGCCAAGATGCAGGAGAGCGTCAACACGGCGATGGCCACACTCTCCGAAGCAGTCGGCGAGGACGTCCCCACGTTCAACGAGGTCCGCGACAAGATCGAGGCGCGCTACGCGAAGGCCAAGGCCAGCGCCGAACTCACCGAAGGCAACGTCGAGACCCAGATGCTCGAGATCGAAAAAGCCGCCCGCAACGTCGAGGCGCAGGGCCGCCTCGACAGCATCAAGGCCGAACTCGGCATCGGGACCACGCAGACCCCAGGGGAACTCAACGAGTGATCGCCCCTCAGTGGGGCAGGGTCACCAGGTCGTCGGCGTGCACGACGATGTGGGGCGCACCGTCGGGGAGTTCGTCGCTGCGCTGACCGGCGGCCGCCCGTAGCTCGCTCGCCGTGTGACGAGCGAGTCCCTTGGCGAAGATCTCCCCGTCGGTGTCGATCACCTCGACGGGCGAGCCGGCATCGAAGTCACCGACGATGTCCCGGACGCCGGCCGCCAGCAGCGACTTGCCCCGTTCGAGGGCTCGCCGCGCGCCGGGATCGACCACGATCGAGCCCCGGGCCACGACGGAGAACGCGATCCACAGCTTGCGGGCCGGCAATCGGGTCGGTCGCGCGTGGATCACCGTGCCGACTCCGGCCACTCCGGCGACGGCGTCGACGACCACACCGGGGCGGCTCGCGTTGGCGATGACGGTGGACACGCCCGACCAGGCCGCGATCTTCGCGGCGGTGATCTTCGATGCCATTCCCCCACTCCCCCGCGCGGTGCCGGAACCGCCGGCGAGCTCCTCGGTCTGGTGGTCGATCTCGATGATCTCCTCGATGAGTGACGCGTCGGCGTCGACCCGCGGGTCGGCGGTGTGGAGGCCGGCGATGTCGGTGAGCAGGATCAGCTGATCGGCGTCGACGAGATTGGCCACCAGGGCCGCGATGCGGTCGTTGTCGCCCCAGCGGACCTCGTCGTCGGCGATCGCGTCGTTCTCGTTGACGATCGGGATCACGCCGAGTTCGAGCAGACGTCGCAGTGTCTGCCCGGCGTGCACGTACTGCGTGCGCTGGATGAAGTCGAACGGCACCAGCAGCACCTGGCCGGCAATCAGGCCGTGGGTGCCGAGAACCTGCCGATACACCGCCATCAGCGCGCTCTGCCCGATCGTGGCCACCGCCTGCAACGTGATCGTGTCGGTGGGCCGACGCGCGCCGCCCATGCCGATCTCGGGCAGTCCCGCCGCGATGGCGCCCGAGGTGACGAGCACCACCTGATGGCCCTGGGCCCGCACCGCAGCCAGCTCGGCGCAGAGCTTCTCGATTGCCGCTACTGCGATCTCTCCGTTGGCGTCGGTGATCGACGAGGTGCCGACCTTCACGACGATGGTGCGGGTTGTCATCAGCGGGTCAGTCCTCTTCGTACTCGAACGCGAAGTCGCCGATGCGAACCTCGTCGCCCACGGCCACGCCGGCGCGCGCGAGGGCCCGGTTGACGCCCAGCTGTTGCAGGCGGTGCTGGGCGAACTCGAGCGCCTGTTCGTCGGTCAGGTCGCTCAGCGCCACGGCTCTCTGGGCGGCACGCCCGAGCACCTCCCACGACGCGTCGTCGTGGCGGGTGATCTCGATCTCGCTCGACACCGGATGGTGGATGGTGGTCGCCTCCACCAGCGGTTCGTTCTCGCGAGCGTCGGCGACCATCGCAACGAGATCGCCGACGAGCCGGGCCAGCCCGTCCCCCGTCATGGCGCTCACCGTGAACCCGTCGAAGTCGTGGTCGGGCGCCATGTCGGCCCGGCTCCCCACGACGAGGCGGGGCCGCTCGAGCAGGTCGGGCCGATAGTTGCCGAGCTCGGCGAGCAACACGCGTTCCTGCTCCTCCGGCGTGACGCCGTCGTAGGGCGCGAGGTCGAGCAGCAGCAGCAGTGCCCGCGCCCGCTCGACGTGGCGGAGGAACTGATGGCCCAGGCCTTTGCCGTCGCTGGCGCCCTCGATGAGCCCCGGGATGTCGGCCAGCACCATCTCGAAGCCGTCGTCGGTGCGAACCACGCCGAGATTCGGTTCGAGGGTGGTGAACGGATAGTCGGCGATCTTCGGCTTGGCCGCCGAGAGACGGCTGATCAGCGTGGACTTGCCCACGTTGGGAAACCCGACGATGGCGACATCGGCCAGCAGCTTCAGCTCGAGCCGAAGCCAGCGTTCCTGACCGTGTTCGCCCTGTTCGGCGAACGACGGCGCCCGGCGCTTGTTGGACAGGAAGCGGGCGTTGCCCCGGCCGCCCTCGCCGGCCTTGGCCGCCATCCAGCGGTCGCCGTGGTTCGTCAGATCGGCGAGCGGTTCGCGGGTGTCGTGGTCGAGTACGACCGTGCCGACCGGCACCGCGACCTCGAGATCCTTGCCGCGGTGGCCGTGCCGGTTCTGACCACTGCCGTGTTTGCCACTCTCGCCCTTGCGATGCGGGTGATCGCGGAAGGCGAGCAGCGAGGCGACGTTGCGATCGGCCACGAACCAGATGGAGCCGCCGTCGCCGCCGTCGCCGCCATCGGGACCGCCCTTCGCGACGTGGGCCTCGCGCCGGAAGGCGACGCAGCCCGCGCCACCGTCACCGGCCTGCACATTGATGTTGCACTCATCGACGAACGAGGACACACCGCAAGGCTAGGGGGTGGAACCGCCCGGCCCTGGCTCTTCGGCGCCGCCTACTCGATGAGGCGAATCGGATCGCCGGTGACCTCGGCCGACCAGGTCGTCGTGTCCGATGGAGTGCCGGTGAAGGACAACTCCGCGGTGACCCAGCAGCCGAACGGACTGGCGTCGTTGCACGTGTAGCCGACGGGGATGTCGATCACCGCGGTGATCGAGTCGCCATTGCTTCCGCCGTTCCGGAGCTGAGTGTTGTTCGTGTGACTGGCCGCGCAGTTCGAGTCGTTGAGGTCGACGGTAGCTCCGGTGCGAGAGTAGAAGATGAAGTCACAGCTGCCGAACGACCCGAGACCGGAGTCGGACGGGGGCACGAAGGCCACGGTGATGTCCGAGCCGTCGGTGAGGTCGAACACATCGAGGCTGAGCTTCTGACCAGCCCATTCCGGCAGTACCCGAGCGATGTAGAAGCAGGTCGGGCTGCCTGAGCAGGTCGACGGTGCGCCCGGGGGCACGTTCACGAACATCGGCAGGCGGCCGTCGGCCGAGATGGACACACCACTGCCGTAGGAGGCGTTCGACGACGAACCGAAGCCGGCCTTGAGACTGAAGCGGTTGCGCCCCCCTGTGTTGATCGAGGGGTCGCGGAGACTCGGGTTGGTGCTGTCGGCGTTGGTCCGGATCTGCACCACGTAGTCGCCCACGATCGGGCTGTTGATCGTGCAGAGATTTGCCCACTCACGGAAGTAGTCCCGGAAAGCGATGCTCGCTGCCGCAGGTGCGGGACCGGACGAGGCAACCGGCTGGCGTCCGGCGTCGTCGAGCAGGTCGTTCACGAACTCCGCTCGATTGGAAGGCTCGTCGTTGCCCCAACGGGTCCAGCACACGACCGGATTGTCGGTGTTGTCGAAGGGTGTGCCATCGGGTCCCCGCACGATGACGGTCATCTCGAAGTTGCCGCTCAGACCGTTGTCACCCGGGCACCATGCGGCACCGCCGGGATTTCCCGCCCCGCCACGTTCGTAGCGCTCCTCCGGATAGTCCGCGAGACCGCTGGTGTTGGCCGTGTACCAGGGCTCCGCTGCGACGGTCCCGTCGTTGAAGAGGTAGCCCACGCTGCAGAGATCCTCGTAGTCGTGGTGCACGGGGTCGAACATCTCGAAATTCAGCGGTGCCGCCTGTACCGCATCGACCGACACCGTGAAGTAGTAGCCGTCGGGTGCGTACTCGTCGTTCACGTTGCCGGAGCAGAAGATCGAGCTGCCGCACACTTCGGTGTGATACCGATCACCTGATTGCTTCGTCGTCTGCGGGCCGAACGTCGCCAGCCACAGGTTGGGACTGTCACCTTCGATGGGATCGTTGCCCAGGAAGTTCTCGGGGCTGCCCATCGGCACACTCTTGACGTATTCGGAGGTGGACAGGCGCCCGATGGACACGTTGTCAACGAACAAGCCGGCGAAGTAGAGATCCGCGTCGGTGTCGGTGATGCGCACCGACAACTGGTTCGTACCGGTGTTGAACACCTCGACGGTCACCCCGTCCACGCCGTGGGTGAAGCCGTTGCGCGACGCCGCGGCGCGCGCCTCGGCCTGTGCCTGGGTGAAGTCGGGCTGCCAGACGACGCCGGCGAGCGACGCAGCATCAGCCGCGCGTTGCAACGACGAGGCCCGGGAGTACCACGCACCGACGTCGATGGCGAAACCGGCGAATCCCATGAGCGGAACGAGAACCAGTGCGGTGAGGACCGCGGCGTAGCCGAAGTCCTTCCTGGCGACCCGGGCGCTACGAGCGGCGTCGGCGATGCGGGCGTGACGGTTCATCGTGGCTCCACTCTCATGACCGTTCGGTCGGTGATCGTCACCCCGTCACCGGGAATCAGTCCGGTGATGAAGTCGCGTTGTATTCGTATCCAGACACCCACGACAGTCGTGCCGGCCCCCTGGCTGTTGCTGCGACTCTGTGGACAGAAATTGGTCGCCCAACCGCTCGCGCAAGTTGCGTCGTCGGGGAACTCAGCGCAGGCGGAGGGCTTGCAGCTGATACCGGAGATCGCGTCGAGCTGGGCGGCGCTGTAGTAGTTGCAGCGCCCGGGTCGCGGAATCGGGTCACCGGCCGCATCGAAACAGCTCGAATGGGGCTCGCCGTCGGCCGCCGACGCCTCGTAGATGAGCACCCCTTCGATGTTGAGATTGTTGAGACCCGACATGCCGGCGTCCAGGGCGAGCAACGCTTCGTAGTCGGCGAGGTGATCGTCGCCGAGGTTGGATGCCACACGGGCCGCGGCACGGGTCGACGCCGATGCGGTCAGGTCGTCACGCCACAGCATCCCGTACTCCACGATGCCGCCGAGGATCAGGGCGAGAAGTGGTGCCACGATGGCCATCTCGACCATCGCCACACCGCGTTCACCGCGAGCGCGCCGCTCGGTGAGCGATCCCCGGAACAGACGACGGCAGCGGTTGATCATTGGTCCTGAGGCTCCACTTTGAGAATGAGTTGATCGTCGAGGTCGATCGACGATCCGAACAGCCCGGTGATGTACGTGTGGGTCGTCGTGATCCACACACCGACATAGTCCAGGCCCGTGCCGACGGAGACCTCCCGGTCCGTCGGACACCACGCGTCGTCGGGCGCGTTCGGCGTCACGGTCGAGGCGCCGTTACAGCCGAACTCATCGGCGGCCCGGGTGAAATCACTGGCGGTGTAGACGTTGCACAGATCGGTCTGGGAACCGCCAAGGCACGACGGGTCGGGAGTGTCACCGGGCCCGGTCGCCTTGAACACGATGATCTGTTCGATGGCGTCGTCGGGCAAGGATGCGGAGGCCCGCGCGATCGCCCGCAACATCCGATAGTCCGCATCGCCGGCATTGCCTGCGACGCTGACCTCACGGGCGCCGTCTCGAGCGGCGTTGGCCACCGTCAGATAGTCACGAAAGGCGAATCCGAACTCGAAGATGCCGAAGAGGAAGAGCATCAGGACAGGCGTGATGATCGCGGACTCGACAAGCGTCGCCCCTCGTTCTCCCTTGCACCGTCGCATGCTCACTGGGCTCCTCCGTGGCCCCCGCGCGAGAGCGCAGAGGTCCTGTTCCATTCTCCTTCGGCACACATTCCGAAGGGCATGAGTCATGTGGACGGATTCTTCGGCCTCTGGGTAGGGCTACCTGGGTCGTCGGGCCCAGGTTCGCTCCCGCGTAGGCTCGGTTGATGGCCTCGACCGACGGATTGACCGAGCGCGAGCGCGAGTGGGGATCGACGATGCACGGCCACGGCGCCGCCGGGGTCGAGGTCGCCCACGCCGACTCACATGCCGCCGTCGAACCCGGCGACGGCCTCGACCGAGCGGCACGCGAAGCCCGGGAGGACAATGCGATGCGGGTCGGAGCCACGCGAAGCCACGGCGCCGGCAACCGGGCGATCGAGGAATCGCCGGACCGCACCCGCACCTGCTTCGAGCGCGACCGCGACCGCATCCTGCACGCCACGGCCTTTCGGCGGCTGGCCGGCAAAACGCAGGTGTTCGTCTTCCCCGACGACCACCAACGCACTCGCCTCACCCACGCCCTCGAGGTCGCCCAGGTCGCCCGCAGCGTCAGCCGCGCACTGGGGCTCAATGTTCCCCTCACCGAGGCGATCGCTCTCGGCCACGACTGCGGGCACGGTCCGGGTGGCCATGCCAGCGAGGACGCGCTGGCGCCGTATCTGGCGAGTGGCTTCGATCACGCCGTGTGGGGAGCCGACGTCACCCTGGCCCCGCTCAACCTCTGTCGCGAAACCCTCGACGGCATCCGCAACCACTCGTGGTCACGCCCGGCGCCGGCCACGCCGGAAGCCGAGGTGGTGAGCTGGGCCGACCGGATCGCTTATGTCTGCCACGACTTCGAGGACGCGGCCACCGCCGGGGTCATCCGGGCTGACGAGCTCGACGAGCTCGTTGTTGCCCGATGCGGGACCAGCCGTCGCACGCAGCTGGCCGCGTTCATCGGGGCGATGATCGACGCCACCGAGCAGACCGGACGCATCGCCATGACCGCCGATCACGCCGAAGCGCTCGCCGCGTTCCGACGTTTCAACTACGAGCGGATCTACCTGCGCCCGGAGTCACGAGAACAGGCCGCTCGCGTCGTCGACATGCTCCAGGGCCTGGTCGAGCACCTCGCGGCCGACGCGACGAGGCTCCCCGCCCGCCTCCTCTCCGATGACTCGGAGGAAGGCGTGTGGAGAGCCTCGGTCGAATGGGTCGCCGGAATGACCGACCGCTACGCACGGCGAGCGGCCGGCGAATGGTTGGGCATGTCGCCCGACGCACTTCCTCGCGGCATCGACTGATGGCGCCGGGAGTTGCGAAGCAACTCCAAGCAACGCGGATCGTTGCCGCTACCCGGGGATGATGTCGACGAGCTTGCGGCCGCGCCGCTGCCCGAACTTCACCTTGCCGTCGGCGGTGGCGAACAGTGTGTCGTCGCCGCCCCGCATGACGTTCTCGCCCGGGTGGATCTTGGTGCCGCGCTGGCGGACGATGATCGCGCCGGCGAGCACCTGGCCGCCGTCGTAGACCTTCACACCGAGGCGCTGGGCGTTGGAGTCACGGCCATTGCGGGTCGACCCGCCGCCTTTTGTCTTCGACATGGGTCAGCCCTTCTTGATGCCGGTGATCTCGATACGGGCCAACGTCTGACGATGGCCGTAGCGCTTCCGGTTGTTCGACTTGTTCTTGTAGACGAACCCGTTGATCTTCGGGCCCTTCACTTCCTCGAGCACCGTGGCGGACACCGTGGCGCCCTTCAGCTGTGCGGGGGTGGCGAGGACGGTATCGCCATCGACAAGCAGGACAGGGTCGAGTGCGACGTCGGTGCCGGGCTCGCCCAGGCGCTCGACGTCGAGGGTCTGGCCCTCTTCGACGCGGTACTGCTTACCGCCGGTCTTGACTACTGCGTACATAGGCGGACAACTTTAGCGGTTCAGCCGAGCATTCCGTCGATCACGACATGGCCGCGTCCGTCACACGTCGGACACAGGTCGGACACCGATTCGAGCAGGCCTTCGCCGATGCGTTTGCGGGTCATCTCGACGAGGCCCAGCTCGGAGATGTCGAACACCTGGGTGCGGGTCTTGTCCCTCGCCAGGGCGGCGCGGAAGGTCTTGATCACCTCGGCACGGTTCTTCGCCACCTCCATGTCGACGAAGTCGATCACGATGATGCCGCCGATGTCGCGCAGCCGCAGCTGGTTGGCCACTTCTTCGGCGGCTTCGAGGTTGTTGCGGAAGACCGTCTCCTCGAGAGAGGACTTGCCGACGTTCTTGCCGGTGTTGACGTCGATCACCGTGAGCGCCTCGGTGCCCTCGATGATCAGCGATCCGCCCGACGGCAACCAGACCTTGCGATCGAGCGCCTTGCGGAGCTGCTCGTCGATGTGTTGGCGCTCGAAGAGGGGCAGCTTCTCGGCGTTCGTGTCGTAGAACTCCACGCGATCGGCCAGGGCCGGGGTGATGCTGCCGACATAGCCGCGAATCTCCTCGTAGAGCGCGCGGTCGTCGATGATGACGCCCCGGAAGTCCTTGGTGAACTCCTCACGGATGATGCGCACCGCGGCTTCGGGCTCGCGGTAGAGCAGCGCCGGTCCGTTGGTCTTCTTGGCGAGCGCCTCGATCTCGTCCCACTGGGCCACGAGGCGGCGCACGTCGCGCTCGATCTCCTCGGAGGTGACGTCTTCCGCGGCGGTGCGCACGATCACGCCGTGGTGCTTGGGCTTCGCCTTGTCGAGAATGGCGCGGAGCCGCTTGCGCTCGCCGTCGGGCAACCGCTTGGAGATGCCGTAGGTCGTGCTGTTGGGCACGAGCACGACGAACCGACCCGGCAGCGACACCTCCTGGGTGAGGCGGGCGCCCTTGTGGGCGATCGGGTTCTTGGTGACCTGACAGAGGATCATCTGCTTGGCCTTGAGGATGTCCTCGATGCGGGCCTGGGGCTTGCGGCTGCCCTTCTCGACATCGTCGGGGTCGTACTGCACGTCGCCGCGGTAGAGCACGGCGTTCTTGGGAGTGGCGATGTCGACGAACGCCGCCTCCATACCGGGCAGCACGTTCTGCACGCGCCCCATGTAGATGTTGCCGTGGATCTGGCTGACGTCGTCGGCCGGCCGCGAGACCTGGTGCTCGACGAGCTTGCGGCCCTCCAGCGTGGAGATCTGGGTGGCCTTGTCGCCCACCGACACACACATCATGTAGCGACCGATGGCCTGACCGTTGCGGGTGCGGCCCCGGCGGCTCTCGAGCGTCTTCTCGTCGAGTTCGACCGCATCGTCGTCGATGATGGCCTCCACCGGGGTGGGACGAGAGCCACGACCGTCGCCGCTGTTCCGGCCGGAACCGCGCTGGCCGCCCTGACGCTGCCCCCCACCGTTCTGGCCGCCGCCACTGTTCTGACCGCTGTTGTTCTGACCGCCCTGTCCGCCACCGCCCTGTCCACCGCGGCCGCGGCCTCGACCGCCTCGGCGCCGTCGCCGCTTCTTCGGGGCGCCGTCGCCGTCGCTCCCGCCAGAGGCTCGAGTGTCGCCGCCGGCGGCTCGGTTGTCGCCGGGGCGGCTATCGCCGACCTGGGGGGCCGGTCGGCTGTCGCCGATCTTGGGCTTGTTGTCGTCGGCCTGTGATTCGGCCATGGGTGAATTCCTTCGTTCGGGGCACCCTGCTCGGAGCGATCATGTCGCTCCCGCCGGTGCGGGCGACGCCGCGGCGCTCAGCGGATCGCTGCGCTCTGCGGTGTCGTCGTTCGTGATCCATTGATGAAGCCGTACTACTCGTCGCTCGGTGAGCGGTGGATCGAGGGCTGCGAGCAACTCTGCCACCCGAACCGCACGCGGTTGGGTACCCAGTTCTGCGACGAGCCTCACGCCGGCAACGGTGCCGGTGTCGTCTGCTTCAATCGGCCCGTGCACGTCGAGACTGAGCACGAGGGGTCGCAGGTCATCGGTGACCGGCTTTCCCTTGCGCTCTCGGGTGACGACGATGGTGTCGGCAGCGAGCGCACGGGCCACGGCGCCGGCTGCGGTTTCGGCATCGACGTCGTCGACGTCGATCTGCCAGGTACAACTGGTGACTGCTTCCTGCAGCGAGGGGGTCTGTCGGTCGATGAACGCCACCGTAGTGACCGCCATCCCCACCGGCAGGTGACCGGTGAGCTCTGAGGTGAGCACGTCGAGATCCATCTCGACGTCGGTACGGGCCGGGTCGAGCTCGATGTCGAGATACTCGACGTTCGACTCGTGACCGGTCGAGAGCGCCAGGCCGAAACTGAGCTTCGGCCGCGGCGAGAATCCCTCGCTGTAGGCGACGGGCAATGACACCCGTCGCAGGGCGCGCTCCCAGATGCGGGCCACGTCGCGATGCGAGGTGAACCGGATCTTGCCGTGCTTCGAGAACGCCACGCGGATCTTGAGATTGTCGTTTCTCACAATCCCTCCGAACTCATGGTGCCGCCTCGATCTTCGCTCGGGGTTGCAGCACCACGGGCACCGCACCGCCCGAGGACAGGTCGACCCCGGTCCCCTGGCTGCCGCCCGCCGGCGGAGTGGCCGACGCCACCCGGTGTTCGATGCCGTAGCCGGTGCACGCGCCACAGTCGTAGCACGGGGTCCACCGGCAGTCCTCGAGGCCGAGTTCGTCGAGCGCGTCGCGCCAGTCCTGCCACAGGAAGTCCTTGTGGAGACCGGCGGAGAGGTGATCCCACGGGAGCACCTCGTCCTCGGTGCGGTGCCGGTGGACGTACCAGTCGACATCGCAGTTGTGGGCGGCCATCGCCTCGAGCCACAGGTCGTAGCTGAAGTGTTCGGACCATTCCTGGAAAGTGCCGCCGTGGCGCCACACGTGTTCGATGACGGGACCGAGCCGACGGTCGCCGCGGCTGGTGATGCCCTCGACGAGCGTGGCCCTCGGGTCGTGCCACTTGAGCTGCACGCCTTTCGACGGGCGGGTGTCGTCGCGCAGCAGGCCGATCTTGCGCTGCAGCTCGTCGACGGTGTTCTGCCCGAACCACTGGAACGGGGTGAACGGCTTGGGTACGAAGCCACCGACGGACACGGTGACCGATGCCGAGCTCTTGTGGGTCTTGCCCAGGGCCACGCAGTTGCGGGCGAGTTCAGCGATCCCGAGGGTGTCCTCGTCGGTCTCGGTGGGGAGACCGGTGAGGAAGTAGAGCTTCATGCGTCGCCAGCCCTGCGAGAAGGCGGACTCGACCGCGCCGTAGAGGTCCTCTTCGCGTATGAGCTTGTTGATGACCTGGCGCATGCGCCACGAGCCCGCCTCGGGGGCGAAGGTGAGGCCGGTGCGCCGGGCCCGTTGGATCTCGGCCGCGATGCCCACGGTGAACGCGTCGACCCGCAGGCTCGGCAGGGCCACGGAGATCTGGCCGGTGCCCCTGTCGGACACGGCACCCTTCACCACGCTCTCGATGCCGCTGAAATCGGCGGTCGAGAGGCTCGTGAGGGCGACCTCGTCGTAGCCGGTGCGCTGGAGCCCCTCGGAGATCATGCGGCTGACCTGCTCGGCCGGGCGCTCGCGCACCGGACGGGTGATCATGCCGGCCTGACAGAAGCGGCAGCCCCGGGTGCAACCGCGGAACACCTCGACCGAGAGGCGGTCGTGCACGACCTCGGTCATCGGTACCAGCTGCTGCTTCGGATACGGCCATTCGCCCAGGTCAGCGATGGTGCGTTTCTCGATCGTGGTGGGCACGTCGCTGTAACGGGGCGTGATGCCGGCCAGGAACGCACCGTCGTACTCGACCTCGTACATCGAGGGCACGTAGACCCCCGGCATCTTGGCCAGTTCCCGCAGCAGCCCTTCTCGGGTGCCGCTGTTCTTGCCGGACTTCTTCCACTCGCGGACGAGTTCGGTGATCTCGCCGACGGCTTCCTCGCCGTCGCCGAGAACCACGAAGTCGACGAAGTCGGCGATCGGTTCGGGGTTGTAGGTGCAGTGGCCGCCCACCCCGATCAGGGGGGCGTCGTCGGCCCGGTCGGCCTGACGAACCGGTACGCCGGCGAGGTCGATGCAGTTGACCAGGTTCGTGTAGGTCAGCTCGGCGCTGAGATTGAAGGCGATGATGTCGAAGTCACCGGCGCCGCGATGGGTGTCGACGGAGAACAACGGAATCCGCTCGCGGCGGATCACGGCTTCCATGTCGGTCCACGGCGCGTAGCTGCGCTCGGCGGCGCCGTCGGGGCGTTCGTTGATGATCTCGTAGAGGATCTGGAGACCCTGGTTGGGCAAGCCGATCTCGTAGGTGTCGGGATAGGTGAGCAGCCAGCTCACGATGCCCGGGCCGTGCTCGGGCGTCTGCATGCCGTCTTCACAGCCGATGTAGCGGGCCGGCTTCTGCACGTGGGGCAGCAGCGGTTCGAGCTGCGGCCACAGGGAGTTCATGCCCCTACGCTACCGGTGCCCCCAGCCGGTCCGGTGATCCCCCGCGACGTGGGGGGTCAGTGACGTTCGGTGTAGTCGTAGCGGCGGCGGTGCACGCCGAGGACGAGGCCGATGGCGACGAGCGACGTGACCATCGACGAGCCGCCGTACGACACCATGGGGAGCGGAATGCCGGTGACGGGCATCATTCCCATGGCCATACCGGTGCTCTGGAAGATCTGGAACAGGAACATCGCCATCACGCCGACGGTGATCAGCCGGTCGAACGAGTCGGTGGCCCGCAGGGCGATGCGCCACATGCGAAACAGCAGCAGGGCGTAGACCGCGAGGAGCAACCCGGCCCCCCGGAAGCCCAACTCCTCGCCGGCCACCGAGAAGATCCAGTCGGTCTCCTGGAACGGCACCAGTCCACTGCTGGTCTGGGTGCCCTCGAACAGTCCCTGCCCGCCGAGCCCCCCGTTGCCGATGGCGATCTGGCTCTGCTCGGCGTTGTAGGCCACGCGGAGCAGGTCACGGTCGTCGAGGGCATCGAGCTGGTCGTCGTTCAGCAGGAAGACGGTGAGCCGGTCCTGCTGGTACTCGGCCAGGATCTTCGATTGGAAGAGTCCGACCACGAGGGTGAGTCCGATGATCGCCAGCAGGGCGATCACCCGGCCCTTGGTCTCGCTCATCAGGATCATCACCGCCACGATCGCCATGTAGACGAGCACCGTGCCGAGGTCGGGTTGCAGCAGGATCATCATCACCGGCAGGCCGGCGAGCCCGAGCGTGAGGGCCAACCGGCCGACGGTGACCCCCGCCGCACCCAGGACCGCGGCCAGCGCCACGATCAGGACGAGTTTCCCGGGTTCGGAGGGCTGGAACGTGAAGCCGGCGACTCGATACCACGCCCGCGCCCCATTGATGTCGACGCCGACCACCAGCACCCCGGCGAGCAGGACGAAGAGTCCGGCGTAGGCCACAGGGATGAATCGGCGCACCCGACGGATGTCGACGAGGGCCACGCCGAACGCGAGTCCCATCCCCACGACGGCGAAGAACGCCTGTCGTTCGAGGAACGAGGTGTCGGCCGGCTGGAGCTCGTTGGCCGGACCCCGGGTGGCGGAGTAGACGAGCACGATGCCGAGCAGCGTGATGAACACCGCCGACGCGATGAGGATCGGGTCGACGACGAACCACCAGCGCTCATCGTCGTCATCATGGCGAACCCGGGGCGGGCTCGTGTCGTAGGTGCCGACGACCGTCACTCCGCCACCTCCGTCTGGTCGCCGGTCGACTCAGGATCGTCGTCGGGATCTTCCGTGGCGACCTCGTCGAGCGTGCGAGCCACCGGGAGGGTGTCGTTGGCGAACATCTCCATCAGACTCCGCACGATCGGGGCGGCGACGGCGCTGCCGAAGCCCGCTTCCTCGAGCACTGCGGAGATGGCGATCTCGGGATCTCGGCCCGGTAGCACCGGGCCGTAGGCGGCGAAGAGACTCGTGTCGGCCTTTCCGTCGACCTGTGCGGTGCCGGTCTTGCCCGCCACCGGCCAGGTGCTCAGCGGGAAACCGAGAAACGCGGACTCCCCGGTGCCCGAGACCGGCACGCCCAGAAGTCCCCTCTCGACTTCCGCGAGATGGGCCGGATCGACGTCGAGGTCGTTGAGCTTGCGGGGCAGGAACTCGGTGACGTTCTCACCGTCGGCCGACTCGATCCGAAGCGCGACGTTGATCTGGTAGAGCTGGCCGCCGTTGGCGATCGTGGCGTAGGAGTTGGTCAGCTGGATCGGGGTGACCAGGGTGCCGCCCTGCCCGATCGAGAGCAGCACGGTGTCGCCGGCGAGCCAGAGATCACCATCACGGATGAAGATGCCTTCCTCGAAGCCCGCGTCGAGGTAGGCCCGGTCGGGAATGACACCGGATGCCTCCGACGGCAGCTGCACCGCAGTGGTGCTACCCATCCCGAAGCGTCTCGCTACCGTCTGGATGAACTCGTCACCGTCGGGGCCGCGCGGCTCGGGGAAGAAGGCTTCCGCCCCGAGCTTGTAGAAGAACACGTCGCTCGACCCGGTCAGGGCCTCGATGAGCGTGTAGGAGACGGCGCGTCCCGGGTTCGGTCCCGGACTCGTGAAAGTGCAGGTGTCAGAGGCCTCGAAGTCGGATCGGCACTGGGGCAGCTCGTAGGTGTGGTTGTCCTCGATGTTCCCGTTGCGGGCTTCGACAATGGGGCTGTTGGGGCCGAGGTAGTCCTTCTCCAGCGCCGCGAATGCCACGAACGGCTTGAACGTGGATCCCGGCGCGTAGGCGCCCTGGATGGCCCGATTGAGGATCGGGTTGTAGTTCTCCGGGTCGTTGAGCACTGCGAACTGGGCGAACGAGATGCCGTTGACGAACTCCGACGGGTCGTAGGTCGGGAAGCTCGCCATGGCCAGCAGCTGACCGGTCATCGGGTCGGTCGCGACGATGGCGCCGGCCGGTGCGGCGATGTCGTCCTCTCCCCCGCCCGGGAGCGGGTTGCGCACGGCGGCCAGGCCCTCGGCCAGCTGGGCCTCGGCCTCGGCCTGGAGGTCGATGTCGATGGTCAGGTAGAGGTCGTCGCCGGGGACCGGGGTGCGAGAGAACTCGGTGCGTTCGCCGATGATCTCGCCGACGTTGTTCACCTCGACGTAGCGCACCCCGGGTACGCCGCGCAGTGACGCCTCGAAGGTTCGCTCCACGCCGGTCTTCCCGATCTCGTCGCTGAGTTGGTAGATCTTCGCGTCATCGGCGGTCCCGTCGATCCGGGCGTTGCCGGCCTGCATCTCCTCGAGGCTGACACTGCCGACATAGCCGAGCAGATGGGCGGCGAGGGAGCCGTAGGGGTACGTCCGCACCGTGCGCGACACGACGTCGACGCCCGGGAACTCGTCGGGCCGTTCACCCAGATAGATCAGCAGGCTCGAATCGACATCGACGGCGACCGGGACGACATCGAAGGAGCCGTAGTCGGCGCTGAGCATCTCGTCGCGGATCGTCTCGACCTTCGTGAGTCGACCCGACCGGCTGATGGTGGTGGCCAGCCGCTCGAAGAGGGCCTGTTGCTCGTCGGCGGTCAGATCGTTGATCACCGACTTGTCGAGGGTGACGACGTCGACGACCTTGTTGTCGACGAGCACCCGTCCGTTGCGGTCGAGGATGCGGCCGCGGGGCGCCTGCTCGAACACCTCGCGGATGACGAGTGCTTCGGCTTCGGCCTGGAACCCCTCGGACTCGATGCCCTGGAGGAACCAGAGCCGAGTGAACAGCGCGCCGAAGAGAATCAGCGCCACGAAGGCGAACATGCGGAGCCGCAATTGGCCGGCGTCGTCGTCCACGGCCACGAGATCAGCACACCCTCATGAGCGAGTGGGCGCGGCGGCGCCGAACGTGGTGCGGGTACGCAGGGCCCACCGCATCGGCCGGGCCATGATCGGGGCGATCAGCGCGTTGAGCAGGCCCGCGATGGACGCCACGCGAAGGAGTTCGAGATCGACGAGGCCACGTTGACCGACCACTTCGCCCAGCAGCGCGTAGGAGAGGACGGCGGCGAAGGTGCCGAGGAAGGCGAGACCGGCCACCTGCAGCCGGGAGTCGTGGAACAGGCCGGCCTCGATCGATCCCATGGCGAAGGCGACGATGGCGAACGAGATGGCGGCCAGGCCGAGTGGGGTCGGGAGCCACACGTCCCAGACGAGGCCGGCACAGAAGGCCACGGTGGCGCCCCTCTCGGGGCCGGCGAGGAATCCGGCGAGCACCGCGACCAGGGCGAGGAGCTCGGGGGCGACGCCGGCCACGCGCACGTCCACGAAGAGCGAGATCTGCAGCACGATCGAGATGACGAGTACGACACCGACCTTGGCGAACGTCATCCGTCGGCCTCCTCGTCACCGGCGCCGCCGTCCGTGGCCTCGTCGGGATCTGCGTCGGGATCGGTGCCCGCCGGCACGACGTCGAGCACGGGGTCGAGCAACGGGAAGTCGGTCGGCGGAGCGAGCACGATCACGCTGACGAACTGGAGGTCATCGACCGCGTTCGACAGCTCCACCTCGACCCGCATGGAGGCCTCGTCGGCCGAGCGCTCGACCGACAGGACCCGGCCGATCGGGATGTCGGCCGGGTAGCCGCTCTCGCCGGCCGTGACCACCGCCGAGCCGACGGCTGGAATCAGTGCCGGATCGTCGGTGGCCGGGTAGTCGAGGCCGCGATCGATCACGAAGAGCCCGCTCCCCCCGGGATCGGCGTGACCCAGGCCGACCTTGTCGGTCGAGACGAGGCGGGCGCCGACGAACACCGACGTGTCGCTCAACAACTTCACCGTCGCCGTGGTGTTGGTGACCGCGTCGACCCGCCCGACCAACCCCGCGGCGGTCACCACCGCCATGCCCGGTGCCAGTCCTTCATCGGCGCCCTTGTTGATGGTGATGAGATGGTCGTCGAAGTTGCCGATACTGCCGTACTGGACCTCGGCTGCGACGGTCTCGACATCCCCGACGTAGTCGAGTTCCGTGGCCTCGAGGAGACGGCGCAGGGTCTCGGTGTCGGCCTCGCCGCGGATCGCCGCCCCCCGCAACTCCTCGACCTCGGCCCGCAGTGCCGCGTTCTCGTCTTCGAGCTCGCCGTAGTTGAACACCGAGTTCCAGGCATTGCCCACCGGCGAGAACACCGACGCGGTGAGCGATGTGACCGGGTTGAGCATGTCCCGGGCGAGACGCTGCGCGCCGGCGATCGGCCCGAAGCCGTTGAGATCGACGGTGAGGAGCGTGATGGCCGTGAGCGCGAGAAGGATCAGCCGGTGCCGGGACCGCCCGGTCCGCGGAGCCAATGCCATGACGGGTCTGGGATCAGAGCTCGCCGGAGCCGAAGACGACGCCTCGCAGCGCCTCGAACTCCTCGAGTACCTGGCCCGAACCGATGGCCACGGCGTAGAGCGGCTCGGGGGCCAGACGAATCGGCATGCCGGTCTCGTTGGCCAGTCGCTGATCGATGCCCTGCAACAGGGCGCCGCCGCCGGCCAGCGTGATGCCACGTTCCATGATGTCGGCCGCGAGCTCGGGTGGCGTCTTGTCGAGTGTCGACTTCACCGCATCGCAGATCGCGGCCACGGGCTCCTCGAGTGCGTCGCGGATGTCCTCGGTGCCGATGATGATGGTTCGGGGCAGACCGGTGACGAGGTCGCGACCGCGGATCTCGGCCCGCAGTTCCTTGAGGAGCGGTGCGGCCGAGCCGAGCTGCATCTTGATCTCTTCGGCGGTGCGCTCGCCGAGGGCGAGGCTGTATTCCTTCTTGACGAACTGCACGATGGCGTCGTCGAGCTCGTCGCCGCCCACACGGGCCGATTGGCTGGCCACCACGCCACCGAGGGAGATGACGGCGACCTCGGTGGTGCCGCCGCCGATGTCGACGATCATGTTGCCGGTCGGCTCCTGCACGGGCAGGCCAGCGCCGATCGCCGCGGCCATGGGCTCTTCGATGATGTAGGCCGGCTTCTGGGCGCCGGCGAACTCGGCGGCTTCCTGCACGGCGCGTTGCTCGACGCCGGTGATGCCCGACGGCACGGCGATGACCATGCGGGGCTTGGCCCACTTGCGCTGGTGCACCTTGTGGATGAAGTAGCGCAGCATCTTCTCGCAGATCTCGAAGTCGGCGATGACGCCGTCCTTGAGCGGCCGGATGGCCTGGATGTTGGACGGTGTGCGGCCGATCATCCGCTTGGCTTCGTGGCCCACGGCCAAGGGCTTGCCGTCGTGGACGTTGATGGCGACCACCGACGGCTCGTCGAGCACGATGCCCTCGCCGCGCACGTAGACGAGCGTGTTGGCGGTGCCGAGGTCGACCGCCATGTCACGGCCCATCACGGAGCGGAAGCCGCTGCCGAACGAGTTGAGAAATGCTTCAGCGGCCATGCTCTGATGCCTCGAGTGCGATGGTGGACGACCAACACGAAAGGACACGACCCGTACGGTCTCCCTCCGCTGGACCGCAGTGTAGGCGCGTGGTGTCACCGAAACGCAACAGAACGACGAACTGTACCAGTCGGCCCACTCTGCGTGAGCGACCGTGCTCGCGCACCAGCTGCGAGGGACCGCTCAGAGACCCGGAAAGAAGATGCCGATTTCGCGCTGGGCGGAATCGAGCGAGTCGCTGCCGTGGATCAGGTTCTCGGTGAACAGCGTGCCGAGGTCGCCCCGGATGGTGCCCGGATCGGCGTCGAGCGGGTTGGTCGCACCCATCATGTTGCGCACGACCTTCCATGTGTGATCCGGACCTTCGAGCACCACCACGAACACCGGTCCCCGACTCATGAACTCGACGAGTCCGTCGTAGAACGGCTTGCCGGCGTGCTCCTCGTAGTGACGAGCCAGTGTGTCGGCGTCGAGGGTGCGGAGATCGGCGGCGACCAGCGTGAGCCCCTTGGTCTCGAAGCGGCCGATGATCTCACCGACGAGGCCACGTTCGACGCTGTCGGGCTTGCAGATGACGAGAGTGCGATCCATGGCCGGGAGGCTACCGCTGCGCTCTACCGGTTGATCGTGTAAGTGGCCGGCGTCGGCGTGTAGGGCTCACCGTCGTCATCGATCCAGTCGATCGTGATCTTGACGGGGAAGTCGTCGCGATCGAGGCCACTCCAGCTCGGCGTCTTGTTGCCACCGTTGTTGGTGGTGTACTTCCGGACCCGTGTGTCGCCGTTGGCGGTGACCCAGGTGATCTGGAAGTCCGTCCGGCGAAGCTTGTCGCCGTTGTCGTCGTCGAGCGTGATCTTGACCCGAGCCCGCCAGCCGTCCCGGCGCTCGCTCGTCTTGTTCTGAAAGCCGATCTCGGCCGGCGGATCGGAGGGAGCAGCCGTCGTCGTGGGAGCAGCCGTCGTCGGCGGCGCCGTCGTGGCCGGGACCGTCGTCGTCGCCACCGTGGTGGTGGAGCACGGCGAGCAGGTCGTGGTGGTCACGTCGAAGTAGGCGAGGTCGGCCTGGCCGATGTCGGAGGCCGTGTCGTCGTAGTGCTCGGACACACGGTCGTCCATCATCTCGAACGTTGCCGTCGAACCCGTCAGCAGGAGCGCCACGATCAGGCCGTACTCGACGCCGCTCGCGCCTCGTTCGCCACTTCGACGCAGTCGGTTGATGATGTCGGTGATGTTTCCCACACCATGGTTAACGGAGAGCCGCCGTCCTCAACCGATAGGCAGGTCGTCCCATTTGCGGTCTTTCGCGCTGGGCCGCCCGACCCAGTCGTCCTGGGCCGGGCGGCCTGGCCCTGCGACATCTCCCCAGGTCAGAGCTTCAGAACGTAGGTGTTCACGTCCGGTGTGTACGACTGCGACCCGTTGGTCACCGAATCGATCACGACGGTGACGGGGAAATCGCTGCTCTCCAGGCCTCCCCAGCTGATGGTGCTGGATCCGTTCTTGGCCGAGATCGTGTAGTTGAAGGTCTTCGTCTCGCCCGACCTGGTGCGCATCGTGGCCGTCACGGTTGCGTACCGCAGTCCGTCGCCCTTCTCGTCGACGAGCCAGATTCTGGTCCTGGCTGTCGCGACCCCCTTCTTGCTGACGGAACTCTGGTCGTCGAACTCCGAACTCGCCGGTGTGCCGGCCGGCTTCGCCGTGGTGGTCGTGGTCGGCTTCGCCGTCGTGGTGGTCGTCGGCTTCGCCGTCGTGGTCGGCGCTGCCGTCGTGGTCGGCGCTGCCGTCGTCGTCGGTGCCGCCGTCGTCGTCGGTGCCGCCGTTGTCGTCGTCGACGACGGGCATGCGTTGCACGTCGTGGTCGTCACGTCGAAGTAGCCGAGGTCCGGTGTCCCGATGTCGTGGGCCGTCTCGCTGAAGTTCGATTCGACCTGGTCGTCCATCAGTTCGAGCGACGCTGTGGACCCGGTCAACACGAGGCTGATGATCAGGGCGTATTCGACACCGCTGGCGCCACGATCACGTCGTGGCCGTACCCTCCGACGAGCGGGAAGAGTGAGTTGCATGCGCGAGTTACGGCGTCAAGTGACCCTAGGTTGATAGGCGCAATGGCCCTACTTTCTCGACCCCCGAAAGTCCCTGCTGAACTGGGGTTTCTCACCACTCGTCGGCGAGCGTCAGGGCGGCGGCAACGACGGTGATCGAGCCGGCCACCACGACCAGGTCGTCGTCGGCCGCGAGCGACATCGCGTGGTCGATCGCGCCGGCGACATCGACCACCACGTCGACATTCGCGCCCACTCGCTGGGCAGCCGCGGCGAGCGCCTCGGCGTCGACGCCACGGCGGCTCGGCGCGGTACACGCCACCACGACCTCGTAGGAGGCGGCATCGAGCGCATCGAGCACCGCGTCGGGGTCGCGTCCGTCCTGCATGCCGATCACCAGGAACCGGCGCGATCCGCCACCGAACTCCTCCTCGACCGCCTGGGCGAGGGCTTCGGCCGCGGGAACATTGTGGGCTGCATCGACCACCACCAGCGGTGACCGGTGGACCACCTGCAGCCGACCGTCGACGACGATCGTGTCGAACACCTCGGCGACGACGTCGTCGGCCAGCCGAGCGTCGAAGAACTCCTCGGCCGCCGCAATCGCTGCCGCCGCATTCTCGCCCTGGTGCTCGCCGTGGAGGCGCACGAAGACGTCGTCGTGTTCGCCACGGGGCGTGCGCACGTCGATCAGTCGACCGCCGACCGCCAGCTGGTTCTGGACGACCGCATAGTCGCGGCCGCCCGCCACGACGACGGAGGGTCCCTCGACCTCGATGAGGGCGAGCAACTCGGCGTCGCTCTCCCCCACCACCACCGGCCGGCCGGCCTCGACGATGCCCGCCTTCTCGGCGGCGACACGGGCCCGCCATCCGTCGGCGCCGTCGGTGTGGTCGAGACCCACGTTGGTGACCACGGCGACGTCGGCGTGGACGACGTTCGTCGAGTCGAAGCGGCCGAGCATGCCGACCTCGATGATCGCAGCGTCGACGGCCTCGTTGCCGAAGAGGAGGAGTGCGGCCGACGTGACGGTGTCGAACCAGGTGCGGGGGCCGAGTCCCTGCACGTCCTCGACCCGCACGACATCGGCGATCGCGAGCGCGAAGTCCTCCTCGCTGATCATTTCGCCCCCGATGCGGATGCGTTCCCTGGGCTCGTGGATGTGCGGGCTCGTGTAGAGGCCCACGCGCAACCCCATGACGGTGAAGATCCGTTCGAGCATGCGCGACGTCGAACCCTTGCCGTTGGTGCCCGTGACGTGAATGACCGGATAGGCCAGGTGCGGATCGCCAATGGCGCCCATGAACGCGAGCATGGGCTCGAGCGTGAGCCCCTTGATGGCGCCGGCCCGCGGTGTGACCTCGTGGTTGATCAGCGAATCGAGATGATCAACGGCCTCGAGATAGTCCACTCAGCTCGCAGCGCGTTCGTCGTCGGCGGTGACGAGCGTGGGCTCGGCGCCGTCGATGACCGTGTCGCGGTCGACGACCACGCGGATGACGTCGTCACGACCCGGGAGCTCGTACATGACGTCGAGGAGCGCACCCTCGAGGATGGCGCGCAGGCCGCGGGCGCCGGTGGCCCGCTTGATGGCCTCGTCGGCGATGGCGTGGAGGGCATCCTCGGTGAACTCGAGCTCGACGTTCTCGAACTCGAAGATCTTCTGGTACTGCTTGACCAGCGCATTGCGCGGTTCGGTGAGGATCTCGATCAGCGCGGCCGCGTCGAGATGGCTGACGGCACCCACGATCGGGAGCCGACCGATGAACTCGGGGATCAGACCGAACTTGGTGAGGTCCTCGGGCAGCACGGCGTCGAAGATCGCGCCGAGATCCTTGTCCTCGGCCTTTCGGATGTCGGCCCCGAAACCCACGCCCTTGGCGCCGATGCGGTTCTCGACGATCTTCTCGATGCCGGCGAACGCGCCGCCACAGATGAACAGCACGTTGGTGGTGTCGATCTGGATGAACTCCTGGTGCGGGTGTTTGCGGCCACCCTGCGGCGGCACGGCGGCCGTGGTGCCTTCGAGGATCTTCAGCAGCGCCTGCTGCACGCCCTCGCCCGAGACGTCACGGGTGATCGACGGGTTCTCGCTCTTGCGGGCGACCTTGTCGATCTCGTCGATGTAGATGATGCCGGTCTCTGCCTTCTTGACGTCGTAGTCGGCGGCCTGGATCAGCTTGAGCAGGATGTTCTCGACGTCTTCGCCCACGTAGCCGGCCTCGGTGAGCGCGGTGGCGTCGGCGATGGCGAACGGCACGTTGAGCATGCGGGCGAGGGTCTGGGCCATCAGGGTCTTGCCGCAGCCGGTGGGGCCGATCAACAAGATGTTGGACTTCGAGAGCTCGACCTCGCCGTCGAGTCCGGTGCCGAGCTGCACGCGCTTGTAGTGGTTGTAGACGGCGACGGCAAGGATCCGCTTGGCGGTGTCCTGGCCGACGATGTAGTCGTTGAGGAACTGGTAGATCTCCCGTGGCGACGGGAGTTCACCGAGGCTCACCTCGGAGGTCTCCGCGAGCTCCTCCTCGATGATCTCGTTGCAGAGGTCGATGCACTCGTCGCAGATGTAGACACCAGGACCAGCGATCAGCTTCTTGACCTGCTTCTGCGACTTCCCACAGAAAGAGCACTTGAGAAGTTCTCCACCTTCACCGAACTTTGCCACGCAGATTCCCTTCAGCCCTGTCGACGCTGTGTGCTGAGTCTGTCAGCCGATCGCGGTGATCGGACCGGAGTTGTCGACCACATTACGCGTATCGATGACCTCATCGATGATCCCGTACTCCTTGGCCTCCTGGGCGCTCATCACGAAGTCACGATCGGTGTCGGTCGAGATCTTCTCGACCGTCTGCCCCGTGTGGAACGCGAGCACCTCTTCGAGCGAACTCTTCATGCGGGCGATCTCCTTGGCGATCAGCTCGATGTCGCTGGCCTGGCCTTGGGCCCCGGCGTAGGGTTGATGGATCAGGATGCGGGCGTGGGGCAGGGCCATGCGCTTGCCCTTGGCCCCGGCGGCGAGCAGCACGGCGGCCGCCGATGCCGCCTGACCGAAGCAGATCGTGGTGATGTCGGGCTTGATGTACGACATCGTGTCGTAGATGGCGAACAACGCATTGATGTCGCCGCCCGGCGAGTTGATGTAGAGGTTGATGTCCTTGTCGGGGTTCTCCGACTCGAGGTGCAACAGCTGGGCGCAGATCAGGTTGGCGATGGTGTCGTCGATCGGTGTGCCGATGAAGATGATGTTCTCCTTCAACAACCGGCTGTAGAGATCGAAGGCACGCTCGCCGCGGTTGGTCTGCTCGACCACCGTCGGCACCAGATAGTTACGCGGGTTGATGTCCATCTCGCTGTGGATGCTCACTCTTCTTCTCCCTCGGACACGGCTTCTTCGGCTTCGTCGACTACTTCGGCTTCGTCGAGTTCTTCGGCGTCTTCTTCCGGGAACTCCAGTGTGGCCCGGTCGATCGGATCGCCATTCTCGTCGATCAGCTCCACGTTTTCCGTGAGCCACTCCAGAGCATCGCGTTTGCCCAGGTCAGCACGTAGGGAACTGAGCTGGCCGACCTCGGTGAGTCGGGCCTTGAGTTCAGCGCCGTCCTGGCCGGACTGGGCGGCCATCTCGTCGATCGCCTCGGTGAGCTTGTCGTCGTCGGGCATCAGGTTCTCGGACTCGGCGACGGTACGCAGCGCCAGGTCGACCTTGACGGCCTGCTCGGCCGGCTCCCGGAACTCGGCCCGGAGCTGGTCGGGGGTCTGCCCCATCTGGGCGAGGTACTGCCCAGGGTCGATGCCCTGCTGCTGCAGTCGACCGACCAGATCCTGGAGGCGGGCGTCGATCTCGTTCTCGATCATCGACTCGGGCACGTCGACGGTGACCAGCTCGGCCAACGCCTCGGCGGTGTTCTGCTGGAGCGCCATCCGGGATTGGGCGATGCGCATGGCGCCCATGCGCGTGACGAGGTCGGCCCGCAGTTCGTCGAGCGTCTCGAACTCGCTGCTCTCCGCGGCCCACGCGTCGTCGAGATCGGGAAGCACGGCTTCCTTCACTTCCTTGACGGTGACCTTGAAGGAGAGCGGTGCTTCTTCGTCGGGGTCGGGGTGCTCGGCATCGAACTCGAGAGCGTCGCCGGCGGATGCGCCCCGGAGGTTCTCGTCGATCTCGGCCACGACGGCGCCGGTGCCGACCTCGTAGTCGTAGTCGGAGGTGGTGAGGCCGGGAACGTCCTCGCCGTCGTGGGTGCCGGCGATGTCGATGGTGACATGGTCACCGTCTTGCGCGGGACGCTCGACCGCGACGAACTCGGCGTACTGCTGGCGCATGCGATCGATCTGCTCGTCGATCTCCTCGTCGCTCGGCGTGGGGCTCGGGATCTCGACCCGGAGCCCGTCGTAGCCGGCGACCTCGACGGTGGGACGGATCTCTACGACGGCATCGAAAGTGACCGCTCCGGCCTCCTGGCCGGCGGTGATCTCGATCTCCGGTGGGGCGATCACGTCGACGTCGTGGGCGACCACGGCCTGGGCGTAGTAGTCGGGCAACGCCTCGCGGAGTGCTTCCTCGCGGCCGATGCCCGAGCCGAACTGCGCCTCGAGCAGCTTGCGCGGGGCCTTGCCCGGTCGGAAGCCCGGCATACGGACCTCCTTCGCGATGCGCTTGAAGGCGGCGTTGATGGCCGTGTCGAATTCGGCCTCGTCGACCTCGACCGAGAGCTTGACCTTGTTGTCGTCAAGGAGCTCGACCGTGCTGGAGATCGGGCTGGTGGATACTGCGCTGGAACTCATTGTTTGATACCCATTGCCGGGAAGCCTAACGGCGCGCCGACCGTCCGCAGTCGGCCGCTAGTCTCTCCTCACCCGCGGGTGTAGTTCAACGGCTAGAACTTCAGCCTTCCAAGCTGATGATGCGGGTTCGATTCCCGTCACCCGCTCCACCACCGTTGCAATCGGGGTCAGACCCCCGTTGCAGTCAGTGTCGGTCTACCCTCACTGCCATCGTGCAGACGGCCCCCTCGTCCGAGAATCAGAACGCGCCGGGTCAGCAGGGCAACCTGGGCACCTTCGGTGGTGTGTTCACCCCGAGCATCCTGACGATCCTCGGACTGGTCCTGTTCCTCCGCGTCGCCTACGTCGTGGGATCGGTGGGCCTGCTGCGGGCCCTTCTCATCCTCGGACTCGCCACCACAGTCTCGGTTCTGACCAGCATCTCGCTCGCCACCGTCGCGACGAACATGAAGGTTCGCGGCGGCGGCGAGTACTTCCTCATATCCCGCACACTCGGCATCGAGTTCGGCGGGGCCGTCGGGGTCGTGCTCTACCTGGCGATCTCGGTGTCGATCGCCTTCTACGCCATCGGCTTCGCCGAGGCGGTGGCGGCCTCGTTCGACAGCGACGACAGAATGCTCATCCGGCTGATTGCCGCTGGCCTGGTGCTGCTTCTCGCGGGTGTCGGAGCGATCGGAGCCGACCTCGCAACCCGCCTTCAGTATCTCGTCATGGTCCTGCTGGTGGTCGCGCTGGGGTCGTTCTTCTTGGGAGCGATCGGCGAGTTCGACGGAACGACACTCGGTGACAACATCGACCAGCCGACCGGCGGCGTCGGCTTCTGGGAAGCGTTCGCCATCTTCTTTCCGGCCGTGACCGGATTCAGCCAGGGCGTTGCGATGTCGGGCGATCTGCGCACTCCGAGCCGTTCCATCACGCGCGGCACCTTCGCTGCGATCGGGCTCTCGACCGTGGTCTACATCGCTGCCGTCGTACTGCTCGCGGGTGCCGCACCTGCGGCCGTCCTCGCTGCCGAGACGACGACGATCATGGGCGACCTCTCCGTCCTCACCTGGACCATCCTCGTCGGCGTGCTCGCGGCAACGCTCTCCTCGGCGCTCGCGTCGACGCTGGGAGCGCCACGTGTCCTGCAACGCCTGGGCGAGGACCACGTACTTCCCCGGCTCGACACCTTCGCGGTGGGTGTGGGCCCGTCGAACAACCCCCGCCGGGCGCTCGCGGTGTGCGTGGTCATCGCCCTCGTCACGGTGATGGCCGGCGACCTCAACGCGATCGCCCCGATCATCTCGATGTTCTTTCTCGCGACCTACGGGCTGATCAACTACGCCACCTACTACGAGATCCGGGCGGGCAGCACGTCGTTTCGTCCCCGATTCCGCTGGTACGACCGGCGGGCCAGCCTGGCCGGCACGATCGCCTGCGGCGGGGCCATCGTGGCCATCAACCCCCTGGCGGGCGCCGTTGCCGCGCTCGTGCTGCTCGCCCTCTTCAACTATCTGCGCCACCGCGATGTGCCCGACCGATGGGTCGACAGCTCCGGCTCGCATCACTACACGAAGTCGCGTCAGCACCTGCACTCGTTGGCCGCCGAACCGGTGGGCCATCACGACTGGCGGCCGGCGATCCTGGCCTTCGTCCCCCGCGACCCGACCAGCCGCCGCCGCATGGTCACGATCGCGTCGTGGCTCGAAGGCAACTCGGGCTTCCTCACCGCAGTGCGGGTGCTCCAGGGGTCGGGTCCGCTGCTGCGACGACAGGCCGGGCACATCGAAGCCGATCTCGCCGCCGAAGTCGCCGAACTCGCGCCCGGGGCCTTTGCCCGCACGCTGGTCGTCGCCGACACCGACGCCGGCGTGCAAGCCCTCGTGCAGTCCCATGGCCTCGGCCCGATCCGCGCCAACCTCACCGTCTTCGGCGTCGGCGACCTGCGGGGCAGCGAGGAGGACCTCCAGATCTATCGCTCGATGTTGCAGAACTGCGCCCGCTTCGGGACCAACGTCGCCATCACCAACGTCCGCGACGACGCCTGGGAGCGGTTCGAGTCCACACCGCCGAAGAGCCGATCGATCGCGCTGTGGTGGTCCGACGATCAGGCCGGTCAGCTCATCACCCTCCTGGGCTGGCTGGTGCAGCGTCACCCCGACTGGGGCGGCGCATCGATCGTCGTCCACGTGCCCGAGGTGGGCGATGACTCCGAGGCCGAGTTGGCCAGGGTGGCTGCGGTTCTCGAGGACGGCCGCATCGATGCCACCGTACGCGTCGTCGATCGGTCCCCCGCTGCGCTGACGAACGCGCTCGGCGACGCGACCCTGGCGCTGGCCCCACTGCGCATCCGCCGCGGCGCGGCGATCGGCCCCTTCGACACACCGCTCGGCATGCTCGTCGAGAGTCTGCCGCTTGCCGTGATGATCCTCGCATCGGAACAGATCGACCTCGATGCCGAAGCCGATGACGACGATCTCGTCGCCCTCGCCGAGCTGAGCGAGCAGGCCGCGGCGGCCCGCCGGTGGGCCGCCGAACTCGATGCCACCGCCGCCGGACTCCTGGTGACCGCCGAGGCACTCCGTCTCGAGGTCGGGGCGGCTGATCAGGCCGACGGCGACGCCCGGGCCGAGATGGAGGCCCGCCTGGCCGAGGCCGACGCTGCCGCGTCGTCCGCCTATCGCACCTATGTCGACGCCAAGTCGCGCAGCGCGGCGCTCGACGCCCGCGTGGTCGAACTGGCACCCCGGGGCTCCGGCGTGGAGGTCGATCCCGAGATCTGGACGAGTCGCGCCCGCAAGCCGAGTTGACCTGAACGGCCCGCTGCGGCCGTTCGACAGGTCAGGGCCCGACGTCGCCGGTGAGGACGACGAGGGCGGGCACGTCGCCCTCCAATCGCTCGGTGGCCATCGTCAGCCGCACCTCACCGGTCACATCGAACTCCAACGGCACCTGATCCCCCACCGACAGATCACCCGAGAACACCTCGACACCACCCACCGCCAACTCCACCCGCGTCACCGTCGCACCGGCCGACGAATCCGACACCGCCACGAACCCCACGAACGACGAGTACCGCGTCCCCAGATCGAACTCCGAACTCGTCTCCGAGATGTAGCGATTCGGTGTCTCACAACCCCACACGTCGCGATGATCCACCCCCAACACCGTCACCGTCGCCACCTCACCGCAATACACCGCCGTCTCCACCAACCCCCGAGACACCAACGACGCCGCCACCGCC
>JAVJSI010000015.1 GCA_040219515.1 Acidimicrobiales bacterium | reverse complement strand
TCGTGGCCGAGATCGGAACGCGCTACTCCGCCGCCTGTGTCGGCCCGGAGGGTGTATCGTGCTCGAACCACCCCGGCCGCGACCCGCCGACCCACCCCCGCCGCTCGATATTCGCCAACCCCGGGCTCGGTTGCCCGTCCTCCACCGGCCACGCCACCGTCAACTCCCCCAAAGTTGGGACACCGGGGTCAGACCCCCGCTGCATCTCCTGCCCAGTTGGGACGGGGGTCTGACCCCAGCGCTGCAACTGGGGGTGGGTGCGGCGGTTGCCGTTGCGGTTGCGGCGGCGGGTGCCGGTGGCTGCCAGTTCATACGACTGGTCGGCGACGAGGACCTCACCGTGGACGTCCACCTCGATGGAGAAGGCCCGGGCGTCGCCCTCGGGGGCCGCGATCGTGTCGAGATCGAGATCGAGGCCGATCGGCACGCGGTCGCCGAAGGAGGACGGGGTCACCACCTCCTTCTCGGGCAGCGCCAGGCCGAACGCCTCCAAGCCGACGGTCCAGTGGTCGAGGGGCGCTTCGCAGCACAGCTCGACCCAGACACCCGAAGAGCGGAACTCGAACGCACCGGTCGCCAGGGGAAGGTCGTAGTCGAGGACCGTCACCGGCTCGAGCCCCGGCCGAAGGATCGAGGCGAGAAAGCGCGTGGCGCGAGCGGGTCGGCGGATGTCGATCCGCAGCAATCCGGCCAACGAGAGGTCCGTCGCGACGAACTCGACGTCGATGACGTCGATGTCGGCGTCGGCCGGCCGGTCTCGATCGTCTGACTCGGCGACAGTCATGGTCGTCAGGGTGGCAGATCCACGACCGCCGGGCAGGATTGGCCGGTGTGTGACGGCCCAGCACGAGAACCCGCTCCCGACTTCGATGCCGACACCTCGGTCACCCAGATGGGCGTCCATCGCTACGGCACGGCCCTGCTCGAGCGCTGGAACGTCGTGGCCGGCCCGAACGGTGGCTATCTGGCTGCACTGCTGGCCCGGGCAATGACGAACTCGATCGACGAGCCGGCCCGCAGCCTTCGCACCCTGACCGTGCACTTCCTGTCCCGGCCCGACTTCGACGAAGTGGAAATCGCGGTCGACATCATCCGAGCCGGCCGTTCGCTGTCCACCGTGCAAGCGACGATGCGCCAGGGCGACCGGCTCGTCTGCTCGTCGATCGCCGCGTTCTCGGTTCCGTGGGAGTCGAACGAGACCTGGTCACTTCCCATGTCCGTCCACGCCCATGACGAGAGCCGCCTCGACCTCGACGGTCCGCCTCCGCCCGTGCACGGGAACTGGTCGGGGCAACCCATCGTCGATGCACCCTTCTTCAGCGGTGAGGGCTCGTCGCGGGTAGGCCAGTGGATCCGCGCTCGTCGCCCGCGCACCCTCGACGCGATCGAGCTGGTGGCGATCTGCGATGCGATCCCGCCGGCCTCCTTCCCCCGCATGACCACACCGGCCGCGATGCCCAGCGTCGATCTGACCGTCCACATCCGCACGTCGTTGCCGTTGGTCGACCCGCCGGCCGACGAGCGCGTCTACGCCGAGTGCAACACCCACCACGTGGCCGATGGCTTCGCCGACGAGGACTGTCACATCTGGTCAGCCGACGGTCGACTGCTCGCCCAGTCCCGCCAGCTGGCCATCACCCGCTGAGCCGCTCCTAGGCTTCGCCGATGATCACCGCCCGCCGAACTGTCGCTGCCGTGCTCGTCGCCCTCTCTGCGCTCGTGCTCGTGAGCTGTGCCGAGGACGATCCGATCACGATCGAGGTCACCACCCAGGACGACGTGACCACCACGGGGCCCACGGACGAGCCCGAGGAGTCGACCGAGCCGGTCGCCTTTCCGCCGATCAATCCCGACGTGACCCGTCCCGCGGAGATCGTCGACCTCCGGGGCCAGGCCTCGGTCGAGATCGAGATCCGCGACAACGTGTTCGACGAGCGGTACTTCCGCGTCGATCCCGGCACGCAGATCGTCTTCGTCGACCGTGGCGCCAACACCCACGACGTCACGCCCGCCGCTGACGGTGCGTTTCCCGAGATCACGAAGGAATCGCTGGCGGAAGCGCCCCAGGCGCTCGTGCTCGATGCGGTCGGCGACTACGCCTTCTACTGCTCGATCCACGGAACCGCCACCCGGGGACAAACCGGCTACGTGGTCGTCGGCGGCGCCTGAGCGCGCCGAAATCTGCGCGGATCGGCATGGCGACCTAGGGTTCCGCCATGCGTCCTACCCTGCTTCGACTACTCGCCGTCCTCGCCCTTCTCGGACTCGTTGCCGCCGCCTGCGGTGACGACGACGGTGGTGGCGACACGGCCACCGACGACTCCACGACCACCGAGGCAACCGCCGACGAGAGCGACGAAACCGATACCCCGGACGAGACGGACGCTCCGGAGGAAACCGACGAGCCCGAGGAGACCGACGAACTCGGCTACACCGTGCGCAACGTGCCGGCCGACTACCCGCTGATCCAGGACGCCGTCGACGCCGCCGAACCCGGCGACCTCGTGCTCGTCGACGAGGGCGTCTACAACGAAGCCGTGGTCGTGCAGACCGACAACATCGTCATCCGGGGCATGGACCGCAACACCGTGATCCTCGACGGCGAGCACGCCGAGGAGAACGGCATCATCGTCTTCTCGAACGGCGTCGCCGTCGAGAACCTGACCGTGCGCAACTACAGCGGCAACGGGATCTTCTGGACCGGCGACTACGGCAGCGACATCGTGGTCGACGGCTACCGGGCCTCCTACGTGACGGCCCACAACATCGGCGTCTACGGCATGTACGCGTTCAACGCCGAGAACGGCCAGATCGACAACGCCTACGCCGGCGCCAGCGACGACTCGGGCTTCTACATCGGACAGTGCAACCCGTGCAACGCCCTGCTCTACAAGGTCGAGGGCGAGAACAGCCAGCTCGGTTACTCCGGCACCAACTCGACCGGGACGACGATCGCCGACTCGTGGTTCCACGACAACCTCATCGGCGTGGTCCCCAACAGCCAGGACGGCGAGGAACTCGCCCCCAACGCCGGCACCCACATCGTCGGCAACCTCATCGAGAACAACAACAACCCCGAGGTGCCGTCTCGCAACACCGGCTTCCAACTCGGCCTCGGATCCGGCGTGGTGCTCGCCGGCGTCACCAACAACATCGTCGAGCGCAACACCATCGTCGGCAACACCCGCGCCGGCGTGGTCGCCATCGACTGGATCGACGGCGTGTTCGGCAACGGCAACGGTGAGGACTACCCGGCGATGGACAACATCGTGCGCGACAACATCATCAGCGGGTCGACGCTCGACGCCGAGATCCTCGTGGCCCTCCAGGACATCGCCAACGGCGGACAGGGAAACTGCTTCAGCGGCAACACGATCACCGGCGGCACCAACCCCGTCGATGCACAGACCGTGCTCCCGTGCGACGGCGAGGACACGGCCGTTCTCACGACGGTCGAGGAACTGCTGGCCCTGTTCAACCTCGACCCGTTCGAGCCGGTGGACTACAAGGACGTGCCCGCCCCCGAGCTGAACTTCGAGAACATGCCCGGCGACCCGGCCACCGCGCCGCCGATGCCCGCCATCGACGTGCCGATGCAGATCGATCTCGACGCCCTGACCCCGCCCGACCCGAGCAGCTGATCCACCGGAGAAGCTAGAGCGACTCGAGGAACCGCACGACGGCCGCACGGTCGGCGGCGGCCAACGCACGGTAGGCCGCCGCACTCGCGGCGGCCTCGCCGTCGTGCCACAGGATCGCTTCCTCGTAGCCGCGGGCCCGACCGTCGTGGAGCAGGGTGGTGTGGCCGCTGACCGTCTCGATTAGCCCGATGCCCCACAGCGGCGGTGTCCTCCACTCGGTGGCCACCGTGGTTCCGTCGATCTGCTGGTCGCCCAGGCCCGGGCCCAGATCGTGGAGCAGCAGGTCGGAGTAGGGTTGGATGGTCTGATTGCTCAGGCCCTGGATCGGGCCGGTCCGGGTGGTGTACGGCCCCGAATGACACGACGAGCAGCCGATCCCGCCGAACAGTTCGTAGCCCCGCTCGACCTCCGGATCGTCGAGGTCGCGGGCCGCGGGGACCGCCAGGGTCTGGGTGTAGATCGACAGGTCGAGCAACTGTTCGTCGGTGACCTCGCCCCCGGCGGGTTCCTGCACGCCGAAGTTCGGGTCGCCGTAGTCCTCGACGTTGTACTCGGTGGACAAGGGGACGCCGGACCGGACACAGGGCGCCCAGCGGTCGCAGTCCGCCACCGGGAAGTAGCGCGAGGTGAGACCCATGTCGTTGAACAACGCCGTGGCCGATTGCTGCTCGACGGTGGGTTGGTCGGCATTCCACCCGAACCGACCGATCACCGTTTCGCCGCCGAGGAGGTCGTCGGCTCGGGCGACCCGGCCCGAAATACCGTCACCGTCGACATCCTCGGGATCGGCCCGCGCGATGATCTCGGCATCGGGAATCAGCTCGAGCAGGCCCATTCCGGGCAGCTGCGGGGCCACCCGGATGCCGATCACCGTGTCGTCGGGCAGAACGGAACCGTCGGTGAGGTCGACCGAGTAGACGGGTCGTCGCAGCGTGTAGGCCGTGCCGTCGTCGAAGGTCCCGTCCAGATCCTCGTAGGTCACCCGTACGGTCGCCTCGCCGGCACCCGCCAGCGACTGGGCCGACAGGATCGCGCCGAACCGGTCGATCAGCACCGGATCATCGGTGATCAGCCGGGTCGTGAGCCCGATGGGCAGACCGCCATCGCCCGACGGACCTGCCGCACGGCCGTCCTCGAGGTGACACGACGAGCAGGTGGCGGCGTCGAAGTCGGGCCCGAGCCCGGTGAATCCGCCTGATCCGTCGGACGTCCAAACCGCCTCGAAGACCTGCTTGCCGGCGGCGAACGCCTGCCGTTCGTAGTGGTTGATGTTGCGGGCGGTGAGGCTGAAGGCGCGCGAGGTGTCGTCGATCGCGGTGCCGAACCCACCGGTGCGCATCGTTCGCAGGCCGTTCGCCCCTTCGACCGCAACGAGGTCGGTCGCCTCGTCGGAGGCGTCGGTGTCGCCGCAGGCGAGGAGCACGGCCGCAAAAACGAGAACCGCGCCGAGCAACTTCAGGTGGCGCATCTCAGCTCCTCTCGTCGGACTCACGGGGCAGGGCCACGACGAGGGTACCGAGCAGACGATCGTGCAGGCCTCTCCCGTCGGCAGCCACGACCACACTCACGAGCAGGATCGCGGCAACGACGACCCCTGGCGCGCCGAGGAAGATCACCGGGACGTAGAGGATCACCGCCCGACCCACCGCCATCATCCACGCGGGCGCCGACCGGTCGGTGAGCCGAACCCGCAGTCCGAGCAGCGCCTTGCCGGGGGTGGCACCCCACGCCACGGCCGGGACGACCTCGTAGACGACGACGAGCAGCAAGAGAAGGATGATCGGCCGCGGCGAGTCGAACACCAGGCGGGCTTGGCGACGCCCGAGCGGATCGCCCCCCAGCAGGCGCTGATCGATCTCGACGAGCAGGAACACGACGAGCCAGGCGACCACGACCAGGTCGACGACGCGGGCCGACACACGCCATCCGAGCCCTGCGGGTGTCTCACTCGTCTGCAAGAACCCGAGGCTACGAGCGCCGGGTCCAGCCTGTCTCGTCAGCGACGTTCGAGCCGGTCGGTGATCTCGCGATAGCGCGACACAGGAATCAGGTGCACGCCGTCGAACGCCCCGGAGGCCCGGATCGCATCGACCTGCTCGAGGGCGAGGTCGACGCCGGAGTCCGGGTCGTCCTCGAGTCGTTCGATGATCTCGGTCGGTACGGCCAACTGCGGGATGTCGGCTGACAGTTTGCGACCCATTGCCGCGGAGGCCACCACCATCACGCCTGCGTGGACCGGGCAGTCGACCTCGACCGACGCACGCCAGTCGAGCAGGCGATCGAGATCGAACGACACCTGAGCGCAGAGGAAGTCGGCATCGCGCTTCCACGCCGGGATCGGCCGGAGGGCACTCGACAGTCCGATGCGAAACGACTGGCCCACCTCGTCGGCGAAACGACGAGCCTCGGCCATCATGGCCCTCACCGTGAGATCGTCGGACCGGCTTCCCGACTCCGGTCGGTCGCCGTAGACGAACAGGAACTCGTCGACGCCATACGCCGCAGCGGTGAGCAGGTCACGCCGGAAGCCGAGCACGTTCCGGTCACGGGCGTTCAGGCACGCGATGGCTCGACCACCCATCTTCGCGATTTCGTCGGCCACCGCGATGCTCGACACGGTGGCCCGCCCGATGTGGTTGTCGGGCACCAGGAAGGCCGTCGCCACGCCGCTCATGGTCGCGATCTGGTGCCGGACGCCCATCAGATCGGGGCGGGTGGCCGGTTCCACCTCGCAGATCACCTCGAACGGAGTGGACTTCGACTCGTCAGCCATGGCCCGAGAGTATCCGCAGTGTCCTTGTCGCCGTAGCCTGCGCAGATGGCAGAAGTTCCGAACGCTGGGTTCGCCTCCGCCGGATGGATCGAGGCGATGGGTCGAGCCGCCGAGCACGTCACCGTCGACCCCGAACTGTCGATCACCGTCGAGCAGCGACTCGACGAAGGAGTGGCGTGGCACTTCGTGTTCGCCGACGGCACCGTGCGCGTTGCGCCGGGCGAGACCGAGGAGCCCGACATCGTCCTCACCAGTTCGCTCGAGATCGCCCTCGCCATCCACGCAGGGAAACTCTCGGCCCAGCGGGCGTTCCTCGACGGCGATCTCCGCATCGGCGGGGACATCACCACGCTGATCGAACAGCGGGCGGCACTCTCCGAGGTGGCGGAGCTGATGGCCGCGGCTACTTGAGGAACTTGCTCGTCGTGTTGTCGGCCAGTTCCTTACCACCGGTCTGACAGGTCGGGCAGTACGCCACGGTGTAGCGCCGATACTCCACGGACCGCACCTCGTCGTCGCAGTCCACACACGGGAAACCGATCCGATGGTGCACGGCGCTCGGGCGGTCGGCCGACTTCCCGATGTCGTCCAGCCCCCGTTCGAAGTCGAGATGCCGCTCGATCACCGCCGCGATGCTCGCGGCCAGCGTGTCGATGTCGACCGTCGACAGCTTCTTGGTCATCGCGAACGGCGAGAGCTTGGCGTGGAACAGGATCTCGTTCGACAGAAGGCGACCGATGCCGGCGATGCGCCGTTGGTCGCGCAGGAACCCGTGGACACGCGTGTTCTCGGAGTTCAGTGCCGCTTCGAGATCGGCCCGCGAGATCGTGTCGGCGTCGGGACCGAGATGATCGACCGGCTCCTGCCCGTTCGGGTCACCGACGACGAGCCACACGCCGGCCTTGTGCTCGGTGCCGGCCTCGGTGAGCAGGAGCGCACCCCCATCGGCGAACTCCCAGCGGGCCATGCCACCCCGAGGCTTCTTCGCCTTCTTCGGGTCGGGCCGGAGCCGTCCGCCCTGCATCAGATGGACGACGAACGTGAGCGGCCGCTCGCCTTCTGCGAAGTGGAGCTGGAGGTATTTCCCCCGGTTGCCGGTGCCGGTGAGCGACCGCCCGTAGGCCTCCTCGGGCTGTGGCGCATACGTCTTCAGCGCGGTGAGGTGGAGGGGTCGGAAGGCCGTGAGTTCGGCACCGGTCCAGTTCTCGGCCAGGCGTTCGGCGTGGGCTCTGATCTCCGGCAGCTCCGGCATCCGGCCAGCGTAGGGCTCGTCGCCGGATTCTGCCTGTGGCAGAAACCGGCCCCACCGGCGGTGCCGACCACCACACTCGACGACATGACCGCCTCCACACTCTCGTCGTTGTCACCATCGGGAACGTTGTCCGACCGGCTCATGGAGCAGCGCATCGTCGTCCTCGGCGGGCCCGTCGAGGACGAGAGCGCCAACCGCCTCGTCGCGCAGCTGCTCGTGCTGTCGGCCGACGATCCCCAGAGCGACATCTGTCTCCACATCAACTCGCCGGGGGGTTCCGTGCTCGCGGGGCTGGCCGTGTACGACACCATGCAGCTGATCCCCAACGACGTCGCCACCGTGGCCGTCGGCTTCGCCGCGAGCATGGGTCAGATCCTGCTCTGCGCCGGCACGCCCAGGAAGCGCTACGCCCTGCCCAACGCGCAGGTCGTGATGCACGAGGGCTCGGCCGGGCTCGGTGGTGTCGCCGCGGATGTCGAGATCCAGGCCGCGAACCTCGCCGCCACCCTCGACCGCATGCGGGGCATCATCGCCCGCCACACCGGACATCCGCTCGAGAAGGTGATCGAGGACGTCGGCCGCGACCGCTGGTTCGATGCCGAGGAGGCCCGCGACTACGGATTCGTCGACCATGTGGTCAGCCGCCTCGACGAGATCGTTCCGGCCCGACCGACCCGCCGCATCGGGCTGACGGGAGCGGCCCGATGAACGCCTACCGAATGAGCAGCTACACGATCCCCACGGTGGTCGAATCGACCGCCCGTGGCGAGCGGGTCTCCGACATCTTCAGTCGCCTGCTCTCGGAGCGCATCGTGTTCGTGGGCACCCCGATCGACGACGGCGTGGCCAACGTGATCGTCGCCCAACTGCTGCACCTGGCCGCCGAGTCGCCCACCGCCGATGTGAACCTCTACCTCAACTCTCCGGGTGGTTCTTTCAGCGCCATGATGGCGATCTACGACACCATGCAGTTCATCGCCCCCGAGGTGGCCACCCTGTGCGTCGGTCATGCCGCGTCGACCTCGGCCATCCTGCTCGCCGCCGGAACAGCGGGGAAGCGAGCGGTCCTCCCGCATGCGCGGGTGGTGCTGCATCAACCCCACAGCGAGGGAAGCCGGGGATCCATCACCGACCTCGCCCTGGAGGCGGCCGAACTCGCCCGTATCCGCGCCGACGGCGAAGAACTACTGGCGAAGCACACCGGCCGTTCCGTGGACCGGATCCGCGCCGACACCGATCGTGCCCTGGTGCTCACCGGACCCGAGGCCGTGGCCTACGGGGTCGTGGACCAGGTGCTGGACCGCTCAGGCGGCCAGCATGACGGGGCCGCTGCGCTCGGCCCGCGGCCGTAGCCGCTGCGTCGACCGTTCGAGGAACTCGCCGAGGTCGATTCCGAGCGCGCCGTGGATCGCGTGCAGCACGTCGGACGAGACCTCCTTGCGGCCGCGCTCGATCTCGGACAGGTACTGCACGGACACCGCCGCGTCTTCGGCGACGTCAGCCAGGGTGCGGCCCTGCCGATGGCGCTCATCGCGCAGAACCTCACCCACGACATCTCGCAGGAGGGGGTCGGGCGACGGTGTGGACGAACGCGAACCCGGGAACGCCAGGATCGTGGCGTCGTACTCCGGGATGGGTTCCTCGGCCATGCGCTCGAGTGTAGGAGAGATGAGCCGAGGGCTGGATCAGATGAGGCCGAGTTCGCGAACGGTGTCGCGCTCCTCGGCGAGCTCGGCCACCGTGGCGTCGATGCGGCCCTGCGAGAACTCGTCGATCTCCAGGCCCTGGACGATCGAGTACTCGCCGTCCGCACAGGTGACGGGGAAGGAGGACATGAGTCCTTCGGGCACGCCGTAGCTGCCGTCGGACGGGATCGCCATGGAGACCCAGTCGTTCGCAGCGGAGCCGAGCACCCAGTCGTGGACGTGGTCGACGGCGGCCGAGGCGGCCGAGGCTGCGGAGGAGAGCCCACGGGCCTCGATGATCGCTGCGCCGCGCTGCTGGACGGTGGGGATGAAGGTGTTCTCGAGCCAGTCCTGGTCGCCGACGGCCGCCGCCGCATTGGCACCGTTGACGTTGCAGTGGAAGAGATCGGGGTACTGCGTGGCCGAGTGGTTGCCCCAGATGGTCATGTTGGTGATGTCGTTGACCGACACGTCGAGCTTGGCCGCGAGCTGGGCCTTGGCCCGGTTGTGATCCAGGCGGGTCATGGCGGTGAAGCGGGCGTCGGGGATGTCCGGCGCATTGTTCATGGCGATCAGCGAGTTGGTGTTGGCCGGGTTGCCCACGACGAGCACCTTGATGTCGTCTGCGGCATTGTCGTTGAGGGCCTTGCCCTGGACGGTGAAGATGGCACCGTTGGCCTCGAGCAGGTCCTTGCGCTCCATGCCCTTCGAGCGGGGACGCGAGCCGACGAGCATTGCGATGTTGGCGCCCGCGAAGGCCGTGTTCGGATCGTCGCTCTGGGTGATGCCGGCGAGCAGCGGGAACGCGCCGTCGTCGAGCTCCATCGCCACGCCCTCGAGCGCACCCATCGCCGGAGGGATCTCGAGCAGCTGCAGAATGACCGGCTGATCCGGGCCCAGCATCGAGCCGCTGGCGATGCGGAACAGCAGGCTGTAGCCGATCTGACCGGCGGCACCGGTGACAGCAACGCGAACGGGCTCATTCATGATTTCTCTCCGAGGGAGTGGGTACGCAAACCGTCGAGAACGGTAGCCGAGATCGAGGCCGAACGGACCATTCAGCGGACCCGTCGGTCGGCCGACGGGCAGGGCATGTCGCACTTCGCCACCGACCTCGGGCGCGTCGCCCATTCCCTACCCGACGCCCTCGTGATGCTCGAGTCCGACGGCACGATCTCGTGGCTGAACCAGGCGACGCTCGATCTCATGGGCATCGTTCCCCTCGACTGGTCCGGCGCGTCGTTCGGTGACCTGATCCATCACGACGACCGCCCCGAGCGCATCGACGAGCTCGGCACGAACGTCACCGAGTTCCGAGTCCGCGACGGCCGCAGTGGGTGGCGTCGACTCGAGATCCGCTCGCGAACGATTCCCGGGGGTGCCCGGCCGGGATTCGTCGTCGTGTCGCTGCGCGACGCTGCCTGACCTCACACCTAAGCCGGGTCGCTCATCGGCCGATTGGAAGGTGTGGCGACCACGACTGCTCCCGCGCCGACCCGGATGTCGGCCGATCTCCACCGACGGCTCACCCTGTACCCGAAGGTGCTGCTCCTGGCCCTCGCCGCGGCGTTCGTCTTCGTGATCCTGAGCGGCGACGGATCCGACACCACCTCGGGTCGCGTGGGCGGCGACTTCCCTGCGTTCTACTCCGCCGGGACCGTCGTCGCCGACGGCGACATCGAGCAGCTGTGGGACCCGGCCACGCAGGCGGCCGCGCAGGAGGGCCTGCTCGGCGGGGAGGAAGGGTTCATCATGTTCCCCTACGCACCGCACGTGGCGGCCGCCTATTCGGGGTTCGCCCAGCTCCCGTACCGCACGGCGTATGTCGTGCACACCCTGCTCATGGTCGGTTTCCTGGTGGCCGCGCTGCACCTCCTCCGGCCCCTCGTCGCGGTGGTCGATCGATGGTTCTGGCTCACCCTGGGGGTGACGCTCACGACCTACCCCGTCTTCGTCGGCGTCGGCGGCGGGCAGAACACCGCCCTCACCCTGTTCCTCGTGGCCGCGATCTGGCGGAGTCTGGCCGACGACCGCGAGTCCCTCGCCGGTCTCGCGGCAGCGGCCCTGCTCTTCCGCCCGCAGTACGCGCTGCCGCTCATCGGTCTGATGTTCCTCGGGCGACACTGGCGGGCCGTGGGTGCCGCCGGCCTCGGCGCCGTCGGCGTGTGGGTCGCGAACGCACTCGTCTACGGACCCGCCTGGTTCACCGCCTGGATGCGCGGTGTGCAACCGCTGCTCGAGGCGGACGCCGAGATCAACGCCCTCAACGAGATCGCGCCGATCGGGTTCCTGCACTCACTGCTCGGCACCGAATCGACGGTTGCGCTCGTCGCCGGTGGTCTCGTGTCGATGACGGTCGTCGCCACACTGATGTCGACCTGGGCGCGCAGCCCGCTGGCGCTGAACGAACGGATCGCGCTGACCGCCGTCGGCCTGCTCCTGATCGGGCCCCACACCATCTACTACGACAGCTCCCTCGCACTGTTCACCGTGCTGGTGCTGTTCGACACCGGCCGCATCGACCGTCGCGTGGTCGTCGCGCTCTGGGCAGCCGGACTTCTCCATCTGACGAAGGGGGCCGTGGGCGCCTCGCCTCTCGGCCCGCTCGTCGCCGTCGGCTTCGCCGCCACGGCATGGGTGCTGCTGAGCCGTCGTCAGGACGCGGTGTCGCGGGTGTTGCCGATCCAGGACTCGTGGAGTCCTCGATAGATCCCGTCGACGGCGACCAGTTCGTCGTGGTGGCCCATCTGCACGATGCGGCCGGCGTCGAACACCAGCACGAGGTCGGCTCGCTCGGCGGTGGAAAGGCGGTGCGCCACCGAGATCGTGGTTCGCCCCTCGGCCAGCGTGGCCAGCGCCGAGGCCAGCGCCTCTTCGGTCTCGGGGTCGACGGCCGAGGTGGCCTCGTCGAGCAACAGCAGCCCGGGGTCGGCGACCTGGGCCCGGGCGAGGGCCACGAGCTGACGTTCGCCGACGGAGAGCCGCCCGCCGCGCTCGCCGACGTGGGTGTCGATCCCGTGGGGTAGGCCGGCGAGCCAACGCCCGAGCCCGAGGGCCTCGATCGCGGCAACGGCGTCGGCCCGGGTCGCGCCGACACGACCGAAGCGGATGTTCTCCTCGATCGTGGTGTCGAACAGGAACCCGTCCTGGGGCACCATCCGAATCGCGGAGTGGCGGGACTCGGGAGCGACCGAACGGAGGTCGACGCCGTCGATGCGCACCTCGCCGTCGACCGGGTCGGCCAGCCGGGCCAGCAGCCGGGCGAACGTCGTCTTGCCGCTGCCCGTCTCGCCGACGACGGCCACATTCGTCTCGGCGGGAATGGTGACGTCGACGTCGTGGAGCACCTGGTCGCCGGTGCGATACGCGAACGCGACCCCGAGCGCCTCGACCGACAACGGCCCCGACGGCAGCGTCGCGCCGTCCTCGGGCTCGATGATGTCGATCGGCACGTCGAGTACCCGCAGGATCTTCCACCAGCCGGCCAGCGCGGTCTGGGTCTGGTCGAGCACCTCGCCGAGCTCGGCGATGGGCTGGAGCAGCAGGTTGACGAGGAAGAGGAACGCGATGAGCTCACCCACGCCCACGTCGACCACATCGCTCCACCAAATGCCCACACCGACCGCAGCAGCCAGCGAGAGCGAGCTGAAGAAGTCCACGACGGGCAGGGTGCCGGCGAACCAGATCGTCGACTTCAGCTGGGCGTCGTACTGATTGTCGATGGCACCGTCGAGGCGCGCCCGCACCGGCCCGTCATAGCCGTAGGCGCGGATGACCGGGGCACCGGTGACCGCCTCGGACGTCTCGCCCAGGGTCTCGGCCACTCGCGTGCGCACCAGGCTGTAGGCCGAGAACTGACGGCTCTGCACCCAACGCAGGAACGGAATCAGCGGCAGGTGACAGGCGAGCACCACCAGCGTGAGCTGCCAGTTGTAGACGAACATCACGAGCACGGCGCCGGTGATGATCGACGTGTTGACCACCCAGCTGATTGCGCCCCACTGCGTGAACTGGGCCAGCGACTCGACATCGGAGGTGACCCGGGCCACCAGCACCCCGCGGCGGCCCTCGGTGTGATCGGCCAACGACAATCGATGGATGTGGTCGAAGGCCCGGGTGCGCAAGCCGAGCAACACCGCCTCGGCCGTGATCACCAGTCGGAGGTAGGCGACCCGGCTCGCCGCAATGACGATCACCACGATGGCGAACGCGCCCGCCGACGCCGCCCACACGAAGCCGGGGCGATAGCCGTCGTCGCCGAGCACACCCCGGTCGAGCACCTGTTGGATCGTGATCGGGATGATGAGCCGTCCGAGCGCGGCGAGCAGCGCCATCGCGAGAGTGACCCGGATGCCCGTGCGCAGCTCGGGGCTGATCGCAAGTCCGCGCTTGAGAACCTGCAACGTCGAGACGTCGGCTGCGACATCGTCGTCGAGCAGCGACGCCGGGTCCTCGAAGCCGGTCCGCTTGGGTGCCTTCGGGGCTCTCGGCTGCCGGCTCACAGCGCCTCCGCCTCGTAGGCGGTGACCAGCGATCGATAGTCGTCGCGGGCCAGAAGGTCGGCGTGGGTCCCCACCGCCTGCACGCGGCCCTCATCGAGATAGACGATGCGGTCCGCCAGCGTGATGGTGGACAGCCGGTGGGCGACGATCACCAGCGTGGTCTGGAGCTCACGACGGAGGTTGGCGAGGATCTCGGCCTCGATCAGCGGGTCGACCGCGCTCGTCGCGTCGTCGAGCAGGAGCAACCGCGGCGAGCGAGCCAGGGCCCGGGCCAACGCGACGCGCTGGCGCTGGCCACCCGACAGTGTCTGGCCCCGCTCACCCACGATGGTCGCGGTGCCATTGGGCATGGCGGCCACGAACTCGGTGGCCCTCGCCACCGCCAGCGCCCTGGCGACGGCCTCGTCCGAGGCAAGCCCCATGCCCACGTTCTCCTCGACCGTGTCGGCGAAGAGGAACGCCTCCTGGAAGACCACGGCGGCGCTGCCGGCCAGTTCCTCGGGCGACAGGTGTTCGACGTCGACACCGCCGACCCGCACCGCCCCGGACTGGCGATCGAGCAAGCCGACGATCGACTCGACCAGGGTGGTCTTGCCCGATCCCGTCGCCCCGACGACCGCGACGGTTTCGCCGGCCTGGATGGCGAACGAGGCGTCGGCCAGCACGTCGTGATCGCCGTAGCGCACGGTCAAACCGTCGACGACGACATCGAGCGGGCCGTCGGGGAGGCCGCCACGGCCACCACGGGTCTCGGTCGGGTAGGCCATGACCCGATCGACCCGCTCCAACGACACGACTGAACGCGGCAGTTCCTCGAGGAAGAACCCGAAGACCCGCAGGGGGGTCGAGAGCAGCCCGAACAGCGACGCCGCGAGCACGATGTCGCCCGGCGTGGCATCGCCCCGGGAGATCAGCCACGTGCCGCAGAGCAGCAGGGCGACGATGCCCGCGTTGGGCAGCGCGTCGATGGCCGGCTCGAAATTGGCCCGCAGACGACCGACCTGGATCCGCGCCGTTCGCAGCCGGTCGGAGGCCTCGCGCATCCGCTGCACCTCGTCGGCTTGGCGCCCGAGGGTCTTGACGACGAGCGCACCGTCGAAGCTCTCGTGGGCGACGGCCGACACCTCGCCCACCCGCTGCTGGGCCAGGGCGGCCGGTGCCTCGACCCGGGCGGTGTAGTAGCGGCTGAGAACGACCAGCGTCGGGAAAAGGACCGCGGCGATGAGGGCGAGAATCCAGTGGATCATCAGGATGCTCACCAGTGCCACCACGACGAGGAGGACGACGCTGAGCGAGAAGGCCAGCGGCTTGATGACCATGGTCGCCTGGATCAGGTCGAGGTCGGCGTGGGCCAGCAGCTCGCCGGTGGGCTTCGACCGATGGAAGCGCAGGGGCACGTCGAGATAGTGCCTGAGCAGATCGCGGCGCCAGTCGCGCTGCGTGCGGTACTCGGCCATGGACAGGAAGAATCGCCGGGCGACGACGCCCAACCCGCGCACGATCGACACGGCGATCAGCGCACCGATGGCGATCCACACGTCGCCCCCGTCGACCGTCCCGTCATCGAACGCCGGAACGATGAGATCGTCGGTGATCCCGCGAAGCACCCACGCGCCGCCCACCGCCGCCAGCACGAACAGCCCGGCGCCTCCCATGGCCGCCGCATGCGGGCCCGGATGGGCGCGCAACGACCGGCCGATGAGCCGGCCGCCCCGCCGCCATACGTCTTCCACTTCGGCCGCACCCGCAGGCGCAGCGTCGATCACGGTCACTCCGGCACGGTATCCGCGCCCGACGCCCCGACCTTTCGGTTTTGTGACGACCTGAAGGTCAGAGGCGATCGAGCCGGACCCCTCGCACCGTCAGAGGCGATCGACGATCGCGCTGGCGAACTCGGAGCACTTCACCTCGGTCGCTCCCTCCATCTGGCGGGCGAAGTCGTAGGTGACGACCTTGTCGCCGATGGTGGCCTCGACCGCCCGCACGATGTCGTCGGCCGCTTCCTGCCAGCCGAGATGCTCGAACATCATGACGCCCGACAGCAGCACCGACGACGGGTTCACCTTGTCCTGACCCGCGTACTTCGGCGCGGTACCGTGGGTGGCCTCGAACACGCCGTGGCCGGTCATGTAGTTGATGTTGGCGCCGGGAGCGATGCCGATGCCGCCGACCTGGGCAGCCAGCGCGTCGGACAGATAGTCGCCGTTGAGGTTCATGGTGGCGATCACGTCGAACTCGGCCGGGCGGGTGAGCACCTGCTGGAGCGCGATGTCGGCGATGGCGTCCTGCACGAGGATCTTGTCGCCCGGGTCACCACCGCAATCGTCCCAACCGACGGCCACGTCGGAGAACTCTTCACGCACGAGTTCGTAGCCCCACTTCTGGAACGCGCCCTCGGTGAACTTCATGATGTTGCCCTTGTGGACCCAGTGGACCCGCTTGCGACCGCGCTTCACCGCATACTCGATGGCCGCGCGCTGGAGCCGTTGCGAACCGAACTTCGAGATGGGCTTGACGCCGATACCGGAATCCTCACGAATCTCCCAACCGAAGGCGTCGTGGAGCATCTCGATCATCTTCTTGGCTTCGGGCGTACCCGACTCGACCTCGAGTCCGGCGTAGATGTCCTCGGTGTTCTCACGGAAGATCACCATGTCGACGAGCTGCGGCTGCTTCACGGGCGAGGGAACGCCGGTGAACCAGCGCACGGGACGCAGACAGACGTAGAGATCCATGATCTGACGGATGGCGACGTTGAGGCTGCGGAAACCGCCACCGATCGGTGTCGTGAGGGGGCCCTTGATGCCGATGAGGTACTCGTTGAAGTCGTCGATGGTGGCCTGGGGCAGCCAGTCTCCGGTTTCGTTGAAGGCCTTCTCGCCGGCGAGAACCTCTCTCCATTCGATGGTCTTGCCGTACTTGCCCGCTGCGGCATCGAGCACGAGCTTGGCGGCCGGCCAGATGTCGACCCCGGTGCCGTCGCCCTCGATGAAGGGGATGATGGGGTTGTCGGGAACGGCAAGTGTGCCGTCGTCCTGCATCGTGATCTTGTCAGCCATGCGGGCGACCTTACTCGGCAAAGCCCCCGCTGAGGAACGTCAGCCGATGTCGATTCGCTCGCAGATCCGCACGGTCGCGTCGGCCTGGTTGAGGGTGTAGAGGTGCACCCCGGGCGCGCCGCCCTCGATCAGACGCTCGATCTGACGCACCGCTGCATCGACCGCGATCTCGAGTCGCGTGTCGGCGTCGTCGGTGGCCTCGAGCCTGGCCCAGAGGGGCTCGTCGATGGCCGATCCGTTCATGCCGGCGAAGCGGCGCACGCTGGTCGGGTTCACGACGGGAATGACCCCCGGCAGCACCGGTGTGGTGCAACCGAGCGCGGCCAGGTCGTCCATCATCGAGAAGTAGTCGTCGGGGTCGAAGAAGAACTGGGTGATGCCGAAGTCGGCCACCTCCAGCTTCTCGGCCAGCCGGGCTCGATCGTCTTCTCGCGACGTCGAGCGGGGATGCAGCTCGGGGAATGCGGCCACGCCGATGCACATGTCACTGTGCTCTCGCAGCGCATGGACGAGCTCGAGGGCGTAGCGGAAGTCGCCCGGGTTCGGGCTGCCGTCCTCGGGTGGGTCGCCGGCGAGCGCCAGCATGTTGTGGACGCCGTGGGCCTGATAGTCCTCGATCAGCTCGAGCACCTCGGCGTAGCTGTGGCCGACGCAGGTGAGATGGGGCATCGCCGGAAAGGCGCGGTGTTCGACCAGGTCGAGCACCGTTTCGCGGGTGGTCTCGCGGGTGCTCCCGCCGGCGCCGTAGGTGACCGACACATAGTCGGGTTCGACCTTCTCGAGCTGATCGACGGTGGTCCGCAACTTCGCCTGGGCCTCGCGGGTCTTCGGCGGGAAGAATTCGAACGACAGGGTGCGCCCCCGGTCGAGCAGATCACGAATCGCGGTCATGCGGCACAACGCTACGCCATCGCCGCGCCGACGGAATGGGAACATCGGCCCTTTCGCGGCGCTGCCGGTGGCCGACTCAGCGGCGAATCAGGTCGTTGGCCTCGTCGAACGCGGCTTGGAGCCGAGCGCCGACGTCCTCACTGAACGCAGTGAGCGCCGGGCGGCTCATCCGTCCGACCGGTGCCGCAATCGGTTCGCCGACCACGATTGCGGTGTGGCTGCGGTGCAGGAACCTCGCCCCCGACGGCAGCGCGGCCTCGGTGCCGGCGATGCCCACGGGAACGATGGTCGCGCCCGTCTTCGAGGCGAGATAGGACATGCCGTCGAACACCCCGGCGACCCGATCACCGCGCTGCCGGGTGCCTTCGGGGAACACGATCATCATCTCGCCGTCGTCGAGGATCGTGCGAGCCGAGCGCATCGCGTCGCGATCGGCTTCGCCGCGACGCAGCGGGATGGCGCCGAGGGCGGCGCACACCCAGGCCCCGATCGGGTTGACGAACAGCGACTCCTTGCCCAGCGCTCGCAGCCGGCGCGTGGCCACGCCGGCCACCAGTGGCGCATCGAGGTTGGAACGGTGCACCGGCGCCACGATCACGGGGCCGTCGAGCCGAAGGTTCTCCGCGCCGCGAACCTCGGTGCGCAGCCAGCGGAAGATCACGCTGCGGATGAAGAAACGAACGACCCGATAGAAGACGAGCGACGATCGCTGGTGTCCGACCCGGACCGCCCACTCGAGGCTCTTGGCCTCCCCACTCTTCGGTTCCCGGAAGGGCGTGGTCGCGCTCGGTTCGTTCACGGCTAGTGGAGGAAGTGTCGCTCGCCGGTGAACACCATCGCCACGCCGCGTGCGTCGGCCGCGGCAATCGTCTTGTCGTCGTTCACCGACCCACCGGGTTGCACGATGATGGCGGCACCGGCGTCGGCGGCCGCTTCGATGCCGTCGGGGAACGGGTAGAACGCGTCGCTCGCGCAGGCGCCGTCCTTGGCTCGACCGTCGGCCTTCGTCGCCGCGATCTCGCCCGACTCGACCCGGTTCTGCTGGCCCGCGCCGATGCCCCACGCCACGCCATCTTTGGCCAGCACGATGGCATTGGACGTGACATGACCGCAGATGCGCCATGCGAACGCGGCGTCGGCCATCTCCTGCGCGGTGGGCTGACGCTGGGTGACCACCTGCCACTGGTCCGGCGTGGACGAGAAGTGGTGGGCGTCCTGGACCAGATAGCCGCCCCCGATCTGGCGCAGTTCGAGGCCGCTGGCCGGCGTCGGCGGTGTCGCGGTGAGCAGTCGTGTGTTCTTGCGCTTGGCGATGAGCCGTTCGATCACACCGTCGGCGTAGCCGGGGGCGATCACGACATCGGCCTGGGCGGCCGCTTCCATCGCCTCGACGGTCGCCAGGTCGATCACCCGGTTGGTGGCGACGATGCCGCCGAACGCACTGCGGCTGTCGCACTCGAACGCCTGCTGGTAGGCCCGGGCGAGATCGTCGCCGACCGCTGCGCCGCAAGGATTGGCGTGCTTGATGATCGCCACCGCGGGCTGATCGCCGAGATCGTGGGCGAGTCGCCAGGCCGCATCGGCGTCGAACAGGTTGAGGTAGCTGAGCGCAACGCCCGAGTGCTGGACGACGTCGTCCCACATGCTCGTCTGGCCGATGGTGCGATACCGGGCACCCGACTGATGAGGGTTCTCCCCGTAGCGGAGCACGTCGGTGCGCTCGAGGGCCAGGTGCAGGGTGGGCGGCAGCGTCTCGGGCTCGTCGTCGGTCTCGTCGAGCCAGGTGACGATCGCCGCGTCGTAGGCCGCAGTGTGGGCGAACGCAGCGCGGGCGAGGCGCCGACGGGTGGCGGCGGTGAGCCGGCCCTCGGCCCGGAGTTCGGCGAGGATGCCGTCGTACTCGGCGGGATCGACGGCGATCCCCACATGGGCATGGTTCTTGGCCGCGGCCCGGACCATGGTGGGCCCGCCGATGTCGATCATCTCGATGCCCGGCTCGGCTCGGAAGGGATAGAGGTTGGCCACCACGAGGTCGATCGGGTCGATGTCGTTGGCGACGAGGTCGGCCTGGTGTTCCGGATCGTCCCGGTCGGCGAGGATGCCGCCGTGGATCCGCGGGTGCAACGTGACCACGCGGTGGCCGAGCATGATCGGCGATCCGGTGTGGTCGGCCACGTCGGTGACGGGCAGTCCGGCGGCGGCGATCACCTTGGCGGTGCCCCCACTCGAGATGAGCTCCCACCCGAGTTCGACGAGCCCGCTCGCGAGATCGGCGATACCGGCCTTGTCGTAGACGGACAGAAGGGCGCGGGGAGTCTCGGACGATGTCGGCATCGCCGCCGAACATAGCAAAGCCCCTCGTCGGGACGACATTGTGGGGAACGGTTCCCGGCGTGCGGCGCGCGGCCGCACTATGGTCGGAATCTCACGGTGTACCGCGGGAGGAACACATATGGAGACAAGCGACATCAAGCCGAGCACGATCATGCTCATTGCCGGGGGGGCCGTATTGCTATTGGGCACCTTCCTCGACTGGGTGAGCGTGGGCGAGGGGGACTTCAGTTTCGGAACGAACGCCTGGGACACGGACTTCTTCGGCCTGCTCGGCATCGTGGCCGCACTGATCGGTCTCGTGATCGGTGGCGCCATGGCCGCCCGTCAATTCGGCGGCATGACACTGCCGTCGTTGCCGTTCGGCTTCAGCCACGAACAGGCCCACATCGCCCTGAGCCTGTTCGCCGTGATCATCACCATCGGCTTCGTGGTTCGCGGCGATGTCGGTATCGGTCTCTGGCTGTCGACGCTGGCCGCCATTGCGATGCTCGTCGGCTCGATCATGGAAGCGGGCGCCGGCGATTCCACCGCCACGCCGCCCACGCAGTTCTGATCCGCTGATCAACAACCGCCCGGCGTGTTCGACGTCGGTGCGGTACGAACGGCCTCGACCGGGTCGATGAACCCGTTGCCTTCCTCGTTCGTGACGAGGAAGGCAACGATCGCATCGGCCAGGGCCTGCGCCTCGATGTCACGACCCTCCTCGCTCGCGAGGAGGGTCGTCTCGTTCTCGCCCAGAGCCAACAGTTCTACGCGCGCCGCGGCCACGCCGTTGCTCGTTTGCAACACTCGGAAGTAGTCCTCGCCCCGCTGGTTGAGGAGCGCCCGCACGCCCGGTTCGTCGGGAGCGACGAAGGTTCCCTCGAGGCCGGCGAACGCCTCCACCAGCGCCTGGTGGATGAGCCCCGCCAGCCGGCGACTGGCGTCGTCGCCGGCCCGACGAAACACCGTGGGCCGGGGAGCCGAGGTCGTCGCCGAGCCGTCCTCGCCACGCTGGATCGACACGAAGGCCGTCGCGCCGAGTGCGACCGCGGCCGCGCCACGGGTGCCGGCGCCGAGTTCGACCGGGCCGGTACGGGTGAGGGTCACCGCCACCCCGTCGGCGGCGAGGATCTCCGCCGTGCGCTGGGCCACCGCCAGGTTGACGCGGCCGGCCGCGTCGTCGGCTCCGCCCGGGTCGAGCACGACGTGCTGCGCCTCGATCGGGGACACGAACCCCGAGGGTTCGATCTGCTCGCCGCCACACGGACCGAGCACGAACCACACGTCGCCGTCGGTGCCGGTGATGGGCAACAGCGCCCCGTCATCGGTCCGGACGGCGCCGGCGGCGTCGGTCGCCAGCGCCGGCAACCGGTCGGCGATGGGAAGGGTGGTCGTCGGCAGGGTCGATGAGGTCGCCTCCTCGGCCGGCACCTCGGCCGTCGACGTCGAGTCGTCGAACAGGGTCGGAACCGGTTCGTTCACCTCCGTGCCCCCGCTCACGCAGGAGACGGCCAGCCCGGCAGCGACGAGAAACGCGGTCGCCGTGCGCGCCGATGAGCGTCGCCTCACGACTCGAGCGCCGGATCCGTGCAGTTCGTGGTGCGGCCGGCGCCGGTGGGGCCCCAGCCGCGAAAGATCGGGTCCTCGGTGTAGCCCGAGCCCGCGTCATCGGTGTCGACGAAACGCTCGACGGCCGACCGCACCGCCTCGGCGAGGCCGTCCTGGACCTCGGGACGGTTGAGGAGTTCCTCCTCGACCGGATTCACGATGTAGGCGAACTCGGCGAGCACGCTGGTCACCGCGGCCGGACGTCGGAGCACGCCGTAGTAGTCGCCACCGCTCTGGCTGGCGCGACCCATCGCACCCGCATCCTCCATGGCGAACCAGGTCGACCCGAGCGGGTCGAGAAACGCTCGGGTCTCCTCGAAGATCAGCCCGGCCAGTCGTTTCGAGTCGGTCGACTCGAGCTGGAAGAACATCTCGGTGCCGGGCTCGCTGCTGACCGCCTCGGTGCCGGCGTTGTGATGGATCGAGATGAACGCGATCGGATCGAGGGCCAGCGCGATCTCGGCCCGGGTGACGATCGGTACGCGCACATCGCTGTCACGGGTCATCATCACCGTGTGGCCGTCGGCCTCGAGTGCATCGCGGACCCGGCGGGCCACCGCCAGGTTGAGATCGGCTTCGCGGGTTCCACCGGGGCCGACCGCGCCCGGTTCCTCGGCGCCGCCGTGACCCGGATCGAGCACGAAGTCGACCTCGCCCACGAACTCGCCACTGGTGATGAGTGTCTCGCGCCCGCACGGTGTCCAGACCCGACGAATGTCCCCCACCGCATCGAGCACCGGCACCACCCAACCCGTGGTGGTCAGGACGACGCCGTCGGCCTGGCCGTTGAGAGGCACGCCGTCGCCGTCGAGCGCGAGCGGCGGCGCCGGCACCCACGGCACCAGGGTGGTCGTCGAGGTGGTGGCCGACGAGGATGTCGTGGTCGTCGGGGCCACGGTGGTGGGCGCGGTCGACGAGACATTCGAGGTCGTCGTGTCGGGTTCGGCCACGTCGACCGAACGGGTCCCACAGGCGGCGAGGAGAAAACAGACAGCAAGAAGAGGGGCGTGGAGGGGGCGCACCCCTCCACGCTTGCAGTCTTCACCCCTCAACGTGGTGACACCCCCACCGGACGGTCAGAGGTTGGCGACGATCTCGGCCATGAGTTCGCCCGCTTCGGTGGGGTTGTGGCCCACCTTCACGCCGGCGTCCTCGAGCGCTTCCATCTTCGCCGCTGCGGTGCCCTTGCCGCCCGAGACGATGGCGCCCGCATGGCCCATCTTCTTGCCGGGAGGGGCGGTGACCCCTGCAATGTAGGACGACACCGGTTTGGTCATGTGGTTCTTGATGTAGTCGGCCGCTTCTTCCTCGGCCGAACCACCGATCTCGCCGATCATCATCACGGCCTTGGTCTCGGGGTCGGCTTCGAAGGCCTCGAGGCAGTCGATGAACGACGTGCCGGGCACGGGGTCGCCACCGATGCCGACACACGTCGTGACGCCGATGTCCTTCTGCTTCAGCTCGTAGAGCGCCTGGTAGGTCAGCGTGCCGGATCGGCTCACGATGCCGACGGGGCCGCCCTCCTTGGCGATGTGACCGGCGGTGATGCCGATGTTGCACTTGCCGGGGCTGATGATGCCGGGGCAGTTCGGGCCGAGCAGCCGCACATCGGGGAAGCTCCGCTTGAGCTCGTTGTAGAAGTACGCCTCATCATGGGCGGGCACGCCTTCGGTGATGGCGACGATGAACTCGACGCCGCCCGCGGCGGCCTCCATGACTGCGCCGCGCACGCCGGGGGCCGGGATGAAGATGCAGCTCGCGGTGGCGCCGGTGGCGGCCACGGCGTCGGCGACGTTGGCGTAGATCGGCACGCCGTCGACATCGCTACCGGCCTTCTTGGGATGGGTACCGGCGACCACCTGGGTGCCGTACTCGGCGTTGAGGCGGCCGTAGTAGCTGCCCTGTGAGCCGGTGAGGCCCTGGTAGATGACCTTGGTGTTCTCGTCTACGAAAATGCTCATGTCAGCTCTCCTCAGCTCGCCAGTTCCACAGCCCGGCGGGCGGCGTCGAGCATCGTTTCTTCCATCATCAGTTTGTCGTTCAGGTTGGGGGCGAGAATCGCCCTGCCCTCGTCGGCGTTGGTGCCGTCGAGGCGGATCACGATGGGTGAGTCGATCTCGACCCGCTTCATCGCCTCGAGGATGCCGTTGGCGACTTCCTCGCCACGGGTGATGCCTCCGAAGATGTTGATGAAGATCGACTTGACCGCGGGGTCGTTGTTGATGACCTCGAGCGCACCCGCCATCACGTCGGCGTTGGCGCCGCCACCGATGTCGAGGAAGTTGGCCGGGCTTCCGCCGACCTGGTTGACGACGTCGACGGTGCTCATCGCGAGCCCGGCGCCGTTGGCGATCACACCGACCGATCCTTCGAGGCCGACGTATTGCAGACCCTTGGCGTGGGCCGCCTCTTCGCGTTCGTCACGGGGCTGGGTCTCGTCGTACTGGGCGTAGTCCTCGTGACGGAACTCGCTGTTGCCGTCGAGCGTGACCTTCGCGTCGAGCACGTGGACCTTGCCCTCGGGGGTGAGGATCAACGGGTTGATCTCGACGAGATCGGCGTCGCCCTCGGTGTAGGCGGTGTAGAGCTTCTGGAGGATGTCGACCGCGCCCTCGACCGCAGCGTCGGGCAGGTTGGCGGCCGCCACCCAGCCCCGGCAGGCGTCCTCGGTGAGCCCGTCGACGGGGTCGATCCAGATCTTGGCGATGGCGTCGGGGGTCTCCTCGGCGACGGTCTCGATCTCGACACCACCCTCCTTGGAGAGCATGCCGAGGTGTTTCTTGGCCGAACGGTCGAGGGTGAAGCTGGCGTAGTACTCCTCGGCGATGTCGGATGCCTTCTCGATCAAGAGGCGCTTCACGATGTGGCCGTTGATGTCGAGACCGAGGATGTTGCCGGCATGCTCGCGGACGGCGTCGAGGTCGGCGGCGAACTTCACACCGCCGGCCTTACCGCGGCCGCCGGTGTGTACCTGGGCCTTGACCATTACAGGGGTGCCGAGACGTTCGGCCGCCGCCACCGCGTCGTCGACCGTGAACACGGCCTCGCCGGGTGACACCGGCATGCCGTACCGGGCAAAGAACTCCTTGCCCTGATGTTCGAACAGATCCATCGCTTCCTCCTGCTGACGCGAAAAGTGCCATCACCGGCCGAGGCGGCTCAGCGGCGGCACACGGGCGATACTAGGCGGGTCTCCCTGTCGCCTCCACATCCGCGACCCCAGGATTCGCCACCCAGATTCCGCTACCCAGACCACCGAGGAACTCATGCCTGTTGCGAGAGGCCCCCAGATCAGTGCCCGCAGCGCGGTGATCGTCGGCATCACCGGCGTGGTCATCGCGCTCCTGCTCGGGGCGATGGTTTTCTGGGTGGCCCGCTCGAGCGAAACGGTGCAGGTGCAGCTCGGCGACACCCAGTTCGACGCCGGATTCATCGGCCGCCAGAGCGAGGAGATCGCGGCGCGTGGGCCGATCCTCTACGCCGACGCGGGATCGCAGGGCCAGCGCGACATCTACGTCCAGCACATCGGCGACGACCCCGAGGTGGGCTGGCTCGCCTTTTCCGTGCGCCGCCCGGCGGACCCTCGCGACTGTTCCGCCGCCTGGGACCCCGATCGACGGACGTTCACGCTCCAGTCGAGCACTGATGTTGCGTGTGACATCGTCACCTTCAACGAGCTCGGATGCGGGCTCGAACGTTTCCCCGTCGGCGTCGTCGGCGAGAAGATCATCGTCTACCTCAACGAGACCCAGGACGAGGTCGACGAACGCCTCGCCGCGCTCGAGACCGACGACGAACCGAGGCCGGTCGGCCCCGACCTGAGTTGTCCCGCTGGATAGATCAGCGACGCGGTGGCGCCGGCTCGTCCTCGGGGTCGTCATCGACGGTGGTGACCGACTGTGCGGAACGGGCGGACTGGGCCCCGAATGCCGCGGCGGCCACCGGCGGGCACGCGGATGCCTCGAACCGGCCGATGTACACGCCTTCGTAGTCGTTGTAGTTCCCGTCGATCGTGTCGAAATCGAACTGGAAGCGGACCGTGTCGCCGTTGTACGTCGAGGGGATCGCGATCGTGTACGTCTCGAATCCACTGGTGTCGCCGATCGACGAGACCTGGTAGAGCGTCTGGTTCGGCGACCCGAGGATGCGAAGCCGAAGCCGGTCGTAGCCGGGATCCTCCACCTCCACCTCGCGCCACACGGTGAACCGCACGGTGTTCGGCCCGGAGCTCGGGATCTCGAGCTCGGGCGAGTAGACCCGTCCGGAGTTGCGGGAGTTGCCCGTGCGGAAGTTCCCGCTCGTGCCGTTGCCGTAGTGCAGCGACCCGCCATCACGAGAGGCCTGGTTGTTGTGCTTCCAGAACCCGGTCGTACCGGAACCGAAGGAGTTGTCGACCGTCCAGCCTTCGAGTCCGGACGAGAACTCGTAGACCGTGGTGGTCGAACAGGACCCTGCCGCCGCGGCGACCGGATCCATGCTCAGAACTGCCGGAACGGTCCACGCTGCGGCGGCGGCCGCAGTCGTGCGCCCGAGGAAGGCACGACGGTCCATCATCGATGTAGGGCGCGGCGAACGGACAACGGACATGACCATGTATCTGTCGGCCGATGTCCCTCGGACTTCACGATTGTGGGTCGAATGGCCCAGTCGGGACTGGATCAGCCGCCGCCCGGTGGGGGGCACGCGTTCAGCTCGAAACGTCCGATGTAGATGCCCTCGTGATCGTTGTTCTTGCCGTCGCGGGTGTCGAACTCGAACTGGAGTCGGATCGTTCGACCCTTGACACCGTTCGGCAGGGTGATCGTGTGGTTCTCGAAGCCGGACGTGTCACCGACCGACGACACGGAGTAGAGGGACGCGTTCGGGGGACCGAGGATCCGCAGGGTGAGCCGATCGGAGCCGTTCTTCACGGTTTCGACCTGGCGCCACAACGTGAACTTGAGAACGAAGGGACCCGTCGCGGGCATCAGGAATTCGGGCGAGTAGACCCGACCCGAGTTCCGACTCGAGCCCGTTCGGTACGTGCCACCGACTCCGCGCCCGTAGTGCAGCGAGCCACCATCGCGGCCGGCGTCGACATTGTGGTTCCACAGCCCGTTGACGCCGTCACCCCATTCGTTGTCGATGGTCCACCCGTCGAGTCCGGACGAGAACTCGTGGACGGACACCCCGGCACAGGACCCCACCGCGGCGGCTACTGGTTCCATGGAGATCACGCTCGGGGCCGCCCACACGGCTGCGCCGACGGCCACGGTCCGACCGACGAAGCTTCGTCGATCCATACCGCCCTCGCGGGAGCCGAACGCCACGGGGGCGCCGGTCATGAAGGCTCCTCGAGCCCGGGCAGCAGTGTCGACATGTCACTTCCCGAGTCGGCCGATGCCCGCCGATATCAACAAGAAGCGAGCCGAGATTCGGCTCGGGGACGGGCGTCGGTCAGGCGTCAGTCAGATCTTCTGCAGCGGCGCCCACGCCAGCAACAGTCGCTTCTCGCCCACCGTGGGGAAGTGCACGCTGGCCTCGGCCTTGTCGCCCGCACCTTCGATGTCGACGATGACCCCTTCGCCCCACTGCGAGTGGCGCACATCGTCGCCGATGCGCAGGCCGAGGCTGTCGGCACCCGACGAGGGCGGCGCGGTTCCCGCCTGAAGGGCCTGCTCGACGACCCGCTCGCGATGCTCGCGCTCTCGCGTGGCCCCGATGCGCTGCCGGTCGCCGCCATACGTCGTGCCGCTGGATCCGTAGGACCCGCGGTCTCGTTTGGACCGCAGCATGCGCGACCCGCCGACCTCTTCGATGAGTTCGGCTGGGATCTCGTCGAGGAACCGGCTGGGTGGGTTGTACTGCGTGGTGCCGTGGAGCATTCGACTCCACGCGCTGGTGAGGTGGAGTTTCTGCATCGCCCGGGTGATGCCCACATAGGCGAGGCGGCGCTCTTCTTCGAGTTCGTGCGGTTCGCCGAGCGAGCGGATGTGGGGGAAGACGCCGTCCTCCATCCCGATGATGAACACGTAGGGGTACTCGAGACCCTTGGCCGAGTGCAACGTCATCAAGGTGACGGTGGACTCGTCGGCCTCGGCCTGCTCGGTCTCGCTCACCAGCGAGATCTGCTCGAGGAACTCGTCGACCGTCTCGTACTCGCGGGCCATGCCGACGAGTTCGGACAGGTTCTCGAGGCGGCCCTCGGCCTCGACCGAACGATCGGCCTGGAGCTCCTCGAGATAGCCGGAGCGATCGAGAGCTTCCTCGATGATGGTCGCGGGCCCGGCATCGAGCTTGCGGATCTCGGTGGTGAGGACGAGGAACTTCTCGATTCCCGTGGCCGCTCGTCCGCCCACCCCGGCCTCGTCGAAGCGCACCACGGCCTGGTCGAACGACTCACCAGTGGCGCTCGCCCAGGCATCGAGTTTGCCGATCGAGGAGTCGCCCACGCCCCGCTTGGGCACGTTGATGATCCGCTTCACCGACACCTCGTCGGTGGGGTTGACGATCGCCCGCAGGTAGGCGATGGCGTCCTTGATCTCGCGGCGGTCGTAGAAGCGGGTGCCGCCGACCACCTTGTAGGGAATGCCCACCCGCAGGAGGAACTCCTCCAACACGCGGGACTGGGCGTTGGCCCGGTAGAACACCGCCATCTCGTCGTAGCGGACCTGCTCGTGGTCGTGGAGCCGAGCGATCTCGTTGGCGACGTACTGGGCCTCGTCGGACTCGTCGTCGGCGTGATAGCGCACGATCTTGGCGCCCGGGCCCTGGTCGGTCCAGAGGTCCTTCGGCTTGCGGCCCACGTTCTTGGCGATGACGGCGTTGGCCGCGTCGAGTATCGACTGGGTCGACCGATAGTTCTGCTCGAGCACCACCACGGTGGCGTCGGGGAAGGCCTCTTCGAACTCGAGGATGTTGCGGATGTCGGCGCCTCGAAATCGATAGATCGAATTGTGCACGAGTACGCCGTCGGCGACATATGTGTGGATGTCGGCGACCTCGAGGTCGTAGACGTCGCCCTCGGTATCGAGCACCTCGACTTCTTCGACCCTGGCATCGACCAGTCCGTCAGCCGTCGCCACCTTGACGACCATGCCCGGTCGGAGATGCGACAACGGCTGGAGCGTGTGGAGCTCACCATCGATCATGGCCCGTCGGGCGACCTCGAGGTCGCCGTCCCACGCCATGTGGACGGCGTAGTCGAGTGCCTCGCGATAGTGCTTGCGTGAGGTTTCGACCCGAAGGGAATCACTCTTGCCCGGGCGCACCGAGTGACCCTTGGACCGCAGGCGCTCGGCGATGTCGAGGCGATTCGAGCACCATTGGACACGGTGCGACCCGACGTCACCGCTTCGGAGATCGGAGAACATCGTGAGGTTCAGGGTCTGTCGGTTCCTTCCGCCCTGGGGACGATGATGAGGGAACTCGTCGTGGAGATCGAGGTCGTCGAAGAGCTGCTTGGCCCCCGAGTATGTGTCGACCTCGGCATAGAGCCGAACGAGGTCCTCGTCGGACATCGCCAACGAGCGTCCGACGGCGTGGAAGCAGGCCGTGGGGAGACCGTAGGTCGCCGCGAACCACGATTCCCACCACGACGCCTCGGCGGGCGTGTCGACCACCTTCAGGATCCACGCCTTGTCGGCATGCTCTTGGTTGCAGCGAACCCGCAGCCCGATGTCGAGACCGGCCTTGCCCGACCGCATCGCTCTGGTCTGCCCGATCCGGTAGCCACGGTCGTGGCGGTACATCAGATAGACCACGTGCTGCGACGGATCGAGATCCAGTCGGGCCGGGACGATGTGGTGCGGGGTGCCCTCGATCGTGTGGCCGCCGGCGGTGACGCGATAGCGGCGCCCGACGTGGCGAGACCGGTGCACGTGGGTGATCGGTCGGGCGACGAGATCAGCACCGCCGCCGGTGCCGAGCACCTCGTCGCCCTCTTCGAGGCTTTCGATCGGTCGCAACCCCGAGGGCGTCTCGACCATCGTGCCGGACGGGAGACACTGGTCGCTGTCGCCCACAACGGTGACCTGGCGGTGTTCCTCGGCGAGCATGAGCACCAGGTCGTTCTGGACCGGGTTGGTGTCCTGGTACTCGTCGACCAGCACGTGACCGAAGCGGCGCCGCCAGCTGTCGAGCACGTCGGGATGGGTGCGGAACAACTCGACGGTGCGCTGGAGCAAGTCGTCGAAGTCCATCGCCCCCGCAGTGAGCAAACGCTTCTGATACTCGAAGTAGACGTCGGCGATCTTGCGTTCGTAGATCTGCTGCACGGCTTCGGCATAGGCAGCGGCACCGATGTTGTCGTTCTTCGCGGCGGAGATGGCGCCGTGTACCGAGCGGGGCGGAAAGCGCTTCGGGTCGAGGTTGAGGTCGCGGATGACGTAGCCGACCAGGCGCACGGCGTCGGCCTGGTCGTAGATCGAGAAGCGCGACGGGAACCCGAGCCGCTCGACATCGCGCCGCAGGATGCGCACACAGGCCGAGTGGAAGGTGGACACCCACATCTTCTGGGCGACGGGTCCGACGAGCTCGCCCACCCGGTGCTTCATCTCGCCGGCGGCCTTGTTGGTGAAGGTGATGGCCAGGATCTCGAACGGCGACAAGCCCTCGTCCATCAGATGGGCGATGCGATGGGTGAGCACCCGGGTCTTGCCCGAACCGGCACCGGCAACGACGAGCAGTGGCCCGCCCGTGTGCACGACGGCGTCGAACTGGGAGGGATTCAGGCCGTCGAGCAGGGGGGAATCAGGCACCGGGCCACCCTATCGACGGCCGCTGACACCCACGGGACGGGACAGGTGTCTGACACCGACGGGACAGGTGTCTGACACCGGGGGGACGGGTCAGCCGACGAGTTTGTAGCCGAGGCCGCGGATGGTGACGATGAGCTCGGGGGTGTCGGGGTTGGGTTCGACCTTGGCCCGCAGACGTTTGATGTGCACGTCGAGGGTCTTGGTGTCGCCCACGTAGTCATAGCCCCACACCCGGTCGATCAGGGTCTGGCGGGTGACCACGAGACCCTTGTTCGCCATCAGCAGCGCCAACAGCTGGAACTCCTTGAGCGGCAGCTGCACGTCCTCGTCGCCGAGCGTGACCTCGTGGCGGTCCTTGTCGAGCACGATCCCGCCGACCCGCAACAGGCCGTCCTCGACGAGCTCTTCCTCGGAGCCCGACCAGTTCGAGCGGCGCAGCAGCGAACGCATGCGGGCGACCAACTCGCGCAGCCGGTAGGGCTTGGGCACATAGTCGTCGGCTCCGACCTCGAGCCCGACGACCGTGTCGATCTCCTCACCCTTGGCCGTGACCATGATGATCGGCACCTGCGACTGGCTGCGGATCTCACGGCAGACATCGATACCGCTGATCTTCGGCAGCATCACATCGAGCAGGACGAGATCAGGCTGGACCTCGGCGAAGCGGTCGAGTGCCTCCCGGCCGTCGCGGGCCACCTCGACGATGAAGCCCTCCCGCTGGAGGCCGACACGCAGCGCTTCGACGAAGCTCTCCTCGTCCTCGACGATCAGGATCTTTGCGGCGGAGTCGGACATCAGGGTCTCATCTCGTGGTCCAGGTCACCATCGGACCGGTCGTCGGGGGGCATCTCGGCATCGGGCGGCGGCACCGCCGGCAGGAAGATCGTGAAGGTCGTTCCTTCGCCCTCGACCGAATCGACGCCGATGCGGCCTCCGTGGTTGGCGACGATGTGGCGGACCATCGACAGGCCCAGGCCGGTGCCACCGCTGTGACGGCTGCGTCCGGAGTCGACCCGGTAGAACCGTTCGAAGACGCGGTCGAGATCCTTGCGCGGAATTCCGATGCCGCCGTCCTGCACCGTCAGTTCGATCTGTTCGTCGACCAGACGAGCCCGGATCGACACGACACCGGCCGACGGTCCGCTGTACTTCACGCCGTTGTCGAGCAGGTTGAAGACGGCCGAGGTCAACTGGCGACGATCGCCCATCACGACGAGCGGCTTCTCCGGCATCGTGACGCCGATCTCCACGCCCCGCTGCTGAGCGGCCGACCGCACCCGGTCGTGGGCGCCGGCCACCACACCCTGAAGTTCGATCGGCTCGAAATCGACATCGCCGCTGTGCTCGATCCGGCTCAACTCCAGCAGATCGTCGACCGTCGTGGCGAGACGGTCGGCTTCGCGGCTGAGACGCTCGGCCAGCGACTCGACCACCTCGATGTCGGTCTCGCCGACCAGCGTCTCGGCCAGGAGGCTCATTGCACCGATCGGGGTGCGTAGTTCATGGCTGATGTTGGTGATGAAGTCTCGACGGATCGCATCGATCCGTTCCTGTTCGGTCACGTCGTCGATGAGTACGAGAGTGCCGAGAGACCGCTCGTCGTCGAGGATCTGCGCGGCGGTGACATGCAGGCGCCGACGGGGTGGACCGTAGAGCTGGATCGTCTCCTCGTGCGTACCACCATCGGCACACAGCGCGAGGAGGCGGTCGATCGCATGGGCGACGACCGCTTCACCGTGGCGGCCCTCGCGGAACCACGCCGCGGTGTCATTGACGAAGAGTGGGAGTTGGTTGGCGTCGACGACGACGACGCCGAGCGGAATGGCCTCGAGCGCGGCCCGGTAGCGGTGCTCGTGCGCCATGTCGACCACCGAGGCCCGCCACGTCTCCACGGCCACCTCGAGGCGCTCCGTCGCCGTCATCGGCGAATCGGACGGGCTCTGGTTCCTCCCGAGCCCGACGGCCAACCGGTCGAGCCGGTGGGTCACCCGTCGCCGCTCGCGTCCGGCCATCACCACGAGCGCGAGCGCGACGATGAGCGATGCTCCGGCGATTCCGATGAAGAAGGCCGTCACGATGCGACCCGCCGGCCGAGATCAGTCGGCGTCTGAATCCTGCGTCGCGTCAACGACTTCCTGCTTCCGTGCGTTGGCCCGCATGGCACCGGTGTGCTCGGGGTGCCACCCGTCGACCATGTAGCAGACCCGTTCGCCGATGTTGACGGCATGGTCGCCGATGCGCTCGTAGAACCGACACACGAGGGCCAACTGCACGCCCGCCTGAAGGTCGTAGCTGTGGTCCTGTTGCGCTTCGAAGATCGCCTGGATGGTCTCACGATGGAGTTCGTCGAGCCGGTCGTCGATGTCTCGCAGCGCCGCCCCGAGGCCGCTGTCGCCTTCGGCGTAGCTGTCGATCGCCAGACGGAAGAGTCGGGCGGCCTCCTCGCTCATCTGCACGATGAGACCCCGCACGCGGGGATCGATCGTGGTGCCGTAGATGCGGCGGGTGGCCTTGGCGATGTTCGCCATGAGGTCACCCGAGCGTTCGATCTCGGCATTGAGCCAGAGCGCACTCGTGATGGCGCGGAGGTCCGACGCCATCGGCTGCTGGAGGGCGAGCACGCTGTAGCAGCGCTCCTCCAGCTCGATGGACAACGCATCGAGGATGTCGTCGTCCTCGATCAGGTTCTGTGCCTCGTTGAGGTCGGCGGCCAGGAAGATCTCGGTGCCCCGGGGAATGAGCTCGCTGACCAGCCCCGCCATGCGGACGATCCCGTCGCGGATCCCGGCGAGTTCCTCGTGGTAGTTCTTTCGCATCTCCGCAGTCATGGAGGTTCCTCTTCTCAGCCGAAGCGGCCGGTGACGTAGTTCTCGGTCCGCTCGTCGGACGGGTTCGAGAAGATCTTCTCGGTGGCGTCGTACTCCACCAGAATCCCGGTTCGGGTGTCGGAGTCGGGGTTCACCTCCACCGAGAAGAACGCGGTCCGGTCGCTCACGCGAGCGGCCTGCTGCATGTTATGCGTCACGATGACGATCGTGTACTCGTTCTTGAGCTCCTGCATCAGTTCTTCGATGCGGGTGGTGGCGATGGGGTCGAGGGCCGAACAGGGCTCGTCCATCAGCAGGACGTCGGGATTCGTGGCGATGGCCCGCGCGATGCACAGACGCTGCTGCTGGCCACCCGACATGCCGAGTGCGCTCTCCTTCAGTCGGTCCTTCACCTCGTCCCAGATCGCCGCCTTGCGCAGTGACGTCTCGACGAGCTCGTCGAGGGCCGAACCCTTGCGGGCGAGCCCGGCGACCCGGGGCCCGTAGGCGACATTGTCGTAGATCGACTTGGGGAACGGGTTCGGCTTCTGGAACACCATGCCGATGCGACGACGCACCTCGACGGCGTCCACCTTCCGGTCGTAGAGGTCGATGCCGTGATAGTTCAGCTTTCCCGTCACCCGGGCGGTCTCGATGAGATCGTTCATCCGGTTGAAGCAACGCAGCACCGTGGTCTTTCCGCACCCCGAGGGTCCGATGAACGCCGTGATCTCATGCTCGTGAACCTGCAGCGTGGCGTCGTGCACGGCACGGAAGTCGCCGTAGTACACGTTCAGCTGCTCAACGTCGAACACGACATTCGTGGAAGGAAGGGCGGCAGCGTCGGGAACGACCTCGATCTCGTCCTCGGGCCCGGCGTCGAATCCGGTGGTCGTCTCGTCGTTCATCAGGTCTTCCATGATCGTTCCAGTGTGTTCTGACAGGTCTCGGGTCTCATCCACGTCGTTTCTCGAATCGGTTGCGGAGCAAGATCGCCGCGAGGTTCAACACCAGGACCAGAACCAGCAATACCACGATCGCGGCAGCGGCGGCGGTGCCGAACCCTTCATCACGACCCCGTTGTTGGACCCAGGTCACGATGACGATGGGCAGGGCCGTGAACTTCTCGGTGAGGCCCGAGGTGTCGAGCATCCCGGGATTGCGGGTGAGCCCGCCGCTGATGGCACCGACGAGGATCAGCGGCGCCGCCTCACCGATGGCACGCGACATCGCGAGCAGTGTGCCGGTGAGTATGCCGGGGGCGGCATAGGGCAGCACCTGGCTGCGGATCATCTCCGACTTCGTCGACCCGAGGCCGTAGGCCCCTTCCTTGAGCCCCGACGGCACCGCCCGGATCGCCTCCTGGGCGGTGATGATCACGATGGGGAGGACGAGTACGGCAAGCGTGAGCCCGGCCGAGACGACGGTCGAGCCGCCGGTGAGATCGACCAACCAACCGAGTCCGATGAAGCCGAAGAGGGTGTTGCTCTGCACGAAGAGGAACAGCCCGAGCAGGCCGTAGACCACCGACGGCACTCCGGCGAGGTTGCGGATGGCGAGCTGGATCACGTTCGTGAAGCGACCCCTGGTCGCGTACTCCTCGAGGTACAGCGCCGCCGCGACACCCATCGGAAAAGCGATGACGGCGACCATCACGCCGATCCAGAACGAGCCGTAGATGCCCTGATGGACGCCGAGCTGCCCGTCCTCGGAGCGCGATCGCAGCGTGCCGTTGAGGAACGCCCCGAGGCGAGACGAGAGCTGGTTCCAGCCGTCGCTGAGCACGTCGACGAGCAGCACCCCGAGAATCAGGAGGGAGATGAAGAGGGCAAGGGCGATCAACGACTCGAACGCACGTCCCCAGATGTCGACCCGGCGACCGGTCAGCGCGTCGGCGGCGATCTTCTCGCCCTGGCGGCGGGCTTGGCCGCCGATGGTGGTGACGGCCATGTCAGTACTCCTCACGGATGCGGGCGACCACGCGGTTGCCCAGGGTGTTGAGCAGCAGCGTGATCAGGAAGAGCACGAGGCCGACGAAGAACAGTGACTGGAAGGTGAGCGCCTCGCCGACCACGGAGTCGGTGCCCGACGCGAGCGAGGCCATCGCCGCCGTCATCGTGAGACTGCCGTCGTACGGCGAGTCGGTGAAGATGGCGGCGTCGGCTGCGCCGCCGGCCATGAAGACCACCATCGTCTCGCCGAGTGCTCGGGACACGGCAACGATGAGCGCGGCGACCAGGCCGGAGATGGCGGCCGGGAGCACCACCCGCAACGTGGTCGTGACCTTGCGGGCACCCATGCCGGCCGACGCCTCACGTAGTGCCGAAGGAACGGCCGCCATCGCGTCCTCGGAAATCGACGCGACGAGGGGAATGGTGAGGATCCCGACGCCGATGCCGGCGGCCATGATCGAGCCGCGACCGGCCTCGCCGCCGATGTTGCCCACGATGTTGGGAGCGATCCAGAGAAGGGCGAAGAACCCGAGCACCACGCTGGGGATGCCGGCGAGCACCTCGAGGATGGGCTTGAGGATCTTGCGGGTGCCGGGTCGGGCGTACTCCGAGAGATACACGGCCGCACCGAGCCCGAGCGGCGTGGCGACGAGCATGGCGATCAGCGTGGTCCAGAGACTGGCGATCAGCAGCGTCGGCATGTCGTAGATGCCGCGACGGGGGAACCAGCCGATCTGGCCCCACGTGACCGCCCAGTCGACCTCTCGCATGAAGACCCACGCCTCGGAGAGGAGGGCGTAGATGATCAGAAGGGAGACGACGACCGAGAACATCGCGGCCCCTTGGAGGGCAAGGCCGATGATCGACTCTCGTCGTGCCCGTCGCGGTGCCCCGGCGAGAGCTTCGAGGCTGACGATGGGGTGATCGGTGCCGGCGGTGGCAGTCATCGAGATTGAACCTAGTGGTCGAAGAAGAACGAGGACAGCGGCACCGCAGCGAGGCGGTACCCGGGTCCGCACCCCGGCAGCGGCCGCGATCCCGATTGGGAGCGCGACCGCTGCCGGCCGTGCGATTGGGGGATCAGCCGGCCCAGTTGGCCCGGGTCTCGGCCTTGGCGTCGTCGGAGAGGGCGACATAGTCGACCTCGGCCACGGCGGTGTCGAGGCCGTCTGCCATGTAGAAGTCGACGTAGGCGGTGAGCGCGTCGCTCTCGGCGGCCTTGTCGGCGTTGACGTAGATGAACAGCGGACGGCTCAGCGGGTACTCACCCGAGGCGATGGTCTCGGCCGTGGGAGCAACACACCCGGACTCGCCGTTGTCGACCTCGAGGAGCCTCACGTCGCTCGCGCTGTCGGCGAAGGCGAAGCCGACCCAGCCGAGGCTGGTGTCGCTGCCGGTGATACCGCTGACGATCACGTTGTCGTCGCCCGAGGGGTTGTAGTCGGGGCGGGTCTCGCTCTCCTGACCACGGTCCTCGTTGAACTCGTCGACGACGAACTCGACGAAGGTGTCATAGGTTCCCGACTCTTCGCCGGGACCGAAGATGTCCAGCGGTGCGTCGGGAAGCGCACCGTCGCCACCGAGTTCGGCCGAGAGCTCGTTGGCATCGGACCACGAGGCGAACCCCGTCGACTCCGGACCGGTGAGGGCGTAGAGGTCGGCGAACGAGACACACTCGACGGCGTCATTGGCCGCGTTGGTCATGACGGCCAGGCCGTCGATGCCGACCTGCAGCTCGACATAGTTGATGCCGTTCGCTTCACAGGTGGCCGCTTCCTCTTCCTTGATGGCTCGCGAGGCATCGGAGATGTCGGTTTCGCCGTCGCAGAACAACGCGAAACCGTCGCCGGTGCCGGGACCGTCGACCGCGATGTTCACGTCGGGATAGATGTCGTTGAACATCTCCTGCACGCGAACGGAGATGGGCTCGACGGTCGAGGAGCCGGAGATGAAGATCTCACCGGACAGGTCGGCCATGTCACCGGTGTCCTCATCGGCCATGTCGCCGGTGTCCTCGGAGCCGGTGTCGGTGTCCTCATCGGCTGTGTCGCCGGTGTCCTCGGAACCGGTGTCGGTGTCCTCGGCGCTGGTGTCGGTGTCGTCATCGTCGCCGCAGGCCGCGGCGACCAGCGAGAACGACAGGAGAATTGCGAGCAGCCAAGCCACGCGCTTCGAAATAGTCACGGAAGAATTCCTCCAGGTATGGATCGACGTACCACTTGTACGCCTGTTTGCCAGGAGTGAAAGCTACGGACGGGGCGTGACCCGCAAACCCCAACGAGATGAACACGGAGTAAACGGTTCTCGAACGGTCGGAACCGGGTGACATCGGTCGCACTAGCGTGGCCGGACCATGACGCATCCACTGCGCTTCGGCGTGTCCGCCGGCGCCCTGACCGACCCCCACGACGTCGTCGCCCTCGCCCGGCGGGCGGAAGCCGCCGGCTACGACACCCTCGCGATCAGTGACCATCTCGACGACGGCTGCGCGCCGCTGATCTCGCTGACCGCCGCGGCGATGGCCACCGAGACCATCCGCCTGGCCACCCTCGTGCTGGCCAACGACTTCCGCAATCCCGTGGTGCTGGCCAAGGAACTGGCCACGCTCGATGTGTTGTCACGAGGCCGCCTCGAGTGGGGCATCGGCGCCGGCTGGAAGGTCACCGACTACGAGAAGGCCGGCTTCCCTCTCCACGGGCCCGGAATCAGGATCGAGCGGCTGGCCGAATCGATCACGGTGATGAAGCGCTGCTTCGCCGACGGGGAGTTCTCCCACACCGGCACGCACTACTCGGTCGTCGGACTCGACGGTCTGCCTGCGCCGGTACAGCGCCCCCACCCGCCGCTGATGATCGCCGGTGGCGGGCCGAAGGTGCTCGGCCTCGCCGGGCGAGAAGCCGACATCGTCGGCATCAACCTCTCGCTGGCGTCCGGCACGATCGATGCCGCGGCCGGGGCATCGGGGTCACCGACCCGCACCGACGAGAAGGTCGCCGCCATTCGCGACGCTGCCGGCGCACGGTTCGACTCGCTCGAGCTCCAGACCCGCATTCACTTCGTACTGCCGAGCGACGATCGGGCCGCCCTCATCGAATCGATGGCGCCGGGCTTCGCCCTCACCCCGACCGAGGCCGCCGAGATGCCCCATGTCCTGGTGGGCACCGTCGACGAGATGTGCGACGACATCCGGCGTTGGCGCGACCGCTGGGGCATCTCCTACGTCACGTGGAGCGCCGACGCCCTGGAGACGATGGCTCCCGTCGTCGAACGCCTCACCGGCACCTGACGGCCCTCTCGCGCCCGAACCCGGTTCGTGGATGTCAGGCGGTACGGCCGGTGAGGGCGAGCAGGCGGGTGACGGCGTCGGCGTCGACGGGGGGTTCGATAGGGGTTTCGGGCAACACCCCGCCGCCGATCACCGCGTCGGCGTGGCTCATCCAGAAGTCGAGACACCATTCGGCGAGATCGGCGGGAATCTCGACCGGGGCGCCGAGCGCCTTGCCGATGTCCCACGCCCGCACCAGGTTCTCGCTCACCCGTTGACCGACGAGATCGGCGACGGCCAGCGATCCGTCGGGATGCGCCACCACCCGGTCGATCGCGCCGGGCTCGCGCAACGCGGCGATGGCGGCGACCGCGGTGCCCCGCCACGCGGCCACTGGCGCAGTGCCGAGGACCGCCGCGTCGAACTCGCCCACCGACCGCAGGGGTTCGCCGGCGACCGCGGTGGCGATGTGGGAGTCGCCGACGACGACCCACGCGACGGTCGTGACGACCGTCCAGTCATCGCCGGTCTGCGCCTCCCACTCGTGGTCGGCCAGCGCCGCGATGGTCTCGCCGAAGACCGCAGCGGCCCGCTGGTACGCGTCCACCGGCGAGAGGGCCGTCCCTTCTCTCACGTCTCCGGCCCCACTACTCCCACTCGCTATTCCCACTCTCTATTCCCATTCAATGGTGCCGGGCGGCTTCGACGTGATGTCGTAGGCCACACGATTGACGCCGGGCACCTCGTTGATCACCCGACTGCTCATGGTCTCGAGCACATCGTAGGGAATACGGGCCCAGTCGGCGGTCATTGCGTCCTCGCTGGTGACGGCGCGGATGATGATCGGGTAGCCGTAGGTGCGTTCGTCGCCCATCACACCGACACTGCGGATGTCGGGCAGTACTGCGAACGACTGCCAGATCTCGCGTTCGAGGCCGGCGATCTTGAGTTCTTCGCGCACGATCGCGTCGGCGTGTTGCAGCGTGGCCACCTTGTCGGGCGTGACCTCACCGATGATCCTCACGCCGAGACCGGGGCCGGGGAAGGGCTGGCGCTCGACGATCTCGTCGGGCAGACCGAGCTCGCGCCCGACCTGGCGGACCTCGTCCTTGAACAGGCTGCGCAGCGGCTCGATCAGCTCGAAGTCGATGTCGTCGGGGAGGCCGCCGACGTTGTGGTGGCTCTTGATAGTGGAGGCGTGCTCGCTGCCCGATTCGATGACGTCGGGGTACAAGGTGCCCTGGACGAGGAAGTCGGCCCCCTTCACCTGGGCCTTCGCGTTCTCGAACACCCGGATGAACAGCTCCCCGATCGCCTTGCGCTTCGCCTCGGGCTCGGTGATGCCGGCCAGCGCGGCGAAGAAACGATCGGCGGCGTCGACGTGGATCAGCTCGAGCCCGTAGTTGCGCTCGAATGTCTCGACGACCTGGGCGCCCTCGTTGAGCCGCATCAGGCCGGTGTCGACGAAGACACAGGTGAGCTGATCACCGATGGCCTTGTGGACCACCGCGGCGGCGACCGCGGAATCGACGCCACCGCTCAACGCACACATCGCCCGCCGATCGCCGACCTGTTCGCGGATCTGCTCGACGGCGGTGTCGATGATGGACGCCATGGTCCAGGTGCCCTTGGTCGCGCACCCGTGACGAAGAAACTGCTCGATGACGTGTTGGCCGTGGGCGGTGTGCATCACCTCGGGGTGGAACTGCACGCCGTAGAGCTTGCGATCGGCGTCTTCGAACGCGGCGACGGCCGCGTCGGGCGTGGACGCCGTGGCGGTGACGCCCGTCGGCGGTTTGACGATCGCATCGAAGTGACTCATCCACACCGGCTGCGTGGCCGGGGTGCCGCCGAGCAGAATGCCGCCGTCGCCGTCGAGCGTGAGCGTGGTGCGGCCATACTCACCGCGGTCGGTGCGGTCGACGAGACCGCCGTTCTGCTGGGCGATCAACTGGGCGCCGTAGCAGATGCCCAGGATCGGCACGCCGAGTCCGTAGACCTCGGGATCGATGGCGATCGCGCCCTCGGCGTGGACCGAGTCGGGCCCTCCGCTGAAGATGATGCCGATCGGCTCCTTCTCGGCCACCTCGGCCGCGGTGATGGTGGGCGCCACGATCTCGCTGTAGACGTTGGCCTCGCGCACACGCCGCGCGATCAGCTGGGCGTACTGCGCCCCGAAGTCGACGACCAGCACCTTCTCGTCACCCACGGGCGCTACCCGGTTCGCCGGCACATCGTTCATCGGACGACCACCTCTGCCTTCTGGAACGCCTTCAGATCGGTGTAGCCACACAGCGCCATCGACTCGCGGAGATGTTCGACCATGTCGCCGCCCTGCGGGTCGGCACCGATCAGGACCGACGAGTCGACGAGGACGGCGTCGGCACCACAGGCAACCGCCCTGGCTGCGTCAGCGCCGGAGCGGATGTCGCCGCGGGCGATGAGGTGGCAGTAGACGCCGGTTTCGTCGAGATGGCGGACACGGGCGGAACGCACGTCGCCGATCGCAGTGGCCAGCGGCACGCCGATGCCGAGCTCGCTGCGGTCGACACCCACGATCACGCCGGCCGCGCCGGTCCGCATCAGATGCAGGGCCGCCGAGTAGCTGGCGCAGCCACCGACGATGACCGGGATGTCGAGCGTGCGGATGAACGTCTTGAGATTGAGACCGGCGCCGTCGGCGGTGACGACCTCGGCGGAGATGACGCCATCGTGGATCACCAGGATGTCGGCCTCGGCGGAGATGGCGTGGGGGGCGAGTTCTTCCGCGTGGGGGACACCGACCGCGGCGGCCACGCGCACGTCGGCCGCCTTGATCTGCGCGATGTGGTCACGCAGGGCGCCGGCATCGGGACGAGCGGCCCAGAGCGCCTCGAGGTCGACCAGCGCAAGGCCGCCGAGTCGGCCGATGGCGATGGCGTCATCGGCCTCGATCGGCCGCTCGATGCCCGCGGCGAGGAACGGCAACGCGAACTTGTAGGCGTCGATCTTCCAGGACAACTCGACGTCGCCGACCGCACGGGTGCGCCGGGTGGGCACGATCGAAACCTCGTCGAGACTGATGCCCCGACGCCCGTCCTTGCCTCGCCCGATCTCGATCTCGGCCACGCGTTCCGAACCCTTCGTCGGGCCGCACCGACCTGGTGGGGCCCGAGTGGAAAGAGAGGAGCCTAGCCGCGGAGAATCGACTTCAGGAGCTGTTTGGCGACCTTCGTGTTCATCTCGTACGCCGCTTTCGCCCCGCCCTCGGAGACCCGGCGCACCAGGGTTCCGTCGGTGACTGCGGCGAGTCCGTCGAGCCCGGCGAGCGTGGCGTCGCGGCTCGCGTCGGTGGCCCGATGACCCAGCTCGGTCAGGCCTCGCACCAGTTCGCTGTCGGCCAACGGGGCCGGCGCAGCGGCAGCGATCAGGCGCAGCGCATCCTTGGTGAGCGCGGCACTCCCCTCGACGACATCGACCGCCGAGCGTTCACCCTCGGTCGACTCGAGCCAGACCGTGACCTGGCGCACGAGCTCGGGATGGGTGTCGGCGGTGAAGCGAATTTCGGGCACCCGGAGAGTCTACGACGCTCCGTGGCCTCAGCCCGGCCCACCGCGGATCGTGTCGTCGGTGCCGGTGGCGATGGCCAGCAGCTGGCGCAGCATGGCGCCTGTGGCGCCCCAGACGGTGTCGCCCTCGAGTTCGAAGAACGTGATCGCCCGCGGTGCCCCGAAGTGACGCAGCGGCCAGATCTCCTCTCGCCACACCTCGGCCTGCAGCAGCTCCGCCAGGGCCACGTGGCGCACGGATTCGACCTCGGCCGGCGACGGAACGAGTAGAGGGCGACGCTCGGTGACGGCCACGAAGGGCGTCACGAGGGTGCGCGAGCCCACGGTGACGAAGCTGTCGAGGGAGCCCACGCGTTGGATCGTCGACGCATCGAGCGCCACCTCCTCCTCGGCCTCGCGCACGGCTGTTGCCCACAGGTCGGGGTCCTCGGGGTCGCGGCGGCCGCCGGGAAAGGCCACCTCGTGGGCGTGGAGGCGCATCTTCGGCGAGCGCCGCGTGAGCACGACGTGGGGTTCACCGTCCTCCTCGTAGAGCAGACACATCACCGCGCTGTCGTGGGCATCGTCGGGGACGGCACCGAGGGTCCGGGGCGCCGACCGGCGTTGCAGGGCCGACACCACACGGTCGAGATCGGGCGACAGCGCCTCGGGCGGCGCCTCGTGCCACGGTGGCGGGCCGCCGAGGGCGGCACCCTCCGGGCGCGGGATGCGCTGTGGCCCGCCGCGACCGGGCGGAACCGGCGCGAGCGGTTCCGTGGCCTCCGGCCACTCCCCGACCGGCGCGGTCGGGTCGCTCAGGACTGCGCCTCGGCCAGCGCCTTCAAGAGGTCGGGGAGTCCACCGGTCTTGAGGTTGCTCATGACCCGGCCGGGCGGGGTCTCACCGCGCTCCCACTCCTCCCACTGGGACAGCAGCTTCGCGGGGTCGGGTGGTGGTCGATCCATGGAGATGAGGGTACTGATTCAGCCGCCGACCTGGTTGCGTAGTGCATCGACCGACAGCTCATGGAACTCGCTGTACGTCGCCACGAAAGCGATGCCATCGTCAGTACGGGCGATGGCCGTCTCGATACCCCATTCACTGACATGGTCGACATAGGTGAACCCGTCGTCGGTGACCACGGTGGTCCCGCCGACCCACGCGGCCAGCTCCTCGTCGGTCTCGAAGACGAGACCCTGCAGCACACCGATCTCCACATGGTGGTTCCCGGCGAGCACCGCCTGCCCGACGACGCCGGCGTCGAAGTCCTGCGGTACTGCGTCCGGGAACTGCACCGACCAGAACTCATCGCGGGCGCCGGCGACCAGGTCGTAGACGAACACGAAGTCCGGGCCGTCGGCGAGCAGGCCGACGTTCTCATCGGAGAACTCCGGATAGACGTCGAGTTCATCGGGAGGGTCAACGGGGTATTCGTCGATCTCGAAGAGGAACTCGTCGTCGAGGAACTCGTCGTCGAAGAAGGCACCGCCGAAGGGGTCACGGAAGAGCTCGGTCAGGGAGTCCACGGTCTCGGCCAGCGCCTCGGCGTCGAGCGCCTGCAGGCTCTGCACCACCAGCGCCGATCCGGTGCGAATCGGCGAGAGGTACCAGCGGCCGTCGACCTCGCGCACGATGATCCCCGCCCCGGAACCGCCCGCCCCCGTGAGTCCGGGCGAGGTGATCGAGCCGAGTCCCATCGCCGAGAGGAGGTCGCCGGCGCACGTCTCGTCGGTCTCCACTCCACGACCTTCGTCGACGGAGACCGTCACACAATCGCCCTCGGCGACGACGTCCACGGCGGCCCCTTCGACCTCGAACGACATGATGACCCGGTCGCCGGTGTACGAGATCTCGAACGAGGCGCCAGGACCGCCGGCGACGACATCGAGACGTTCGATGACCACCGTGGCCAGGTCGCCGTCGGTGTCGGCTCGCAGGTCGAGCTCGGTGATCTCCCACGACCAGCCCTCGTCGGCGGCGAAGTCGAGGAAGCCGTCGGCCGCGTCCTGGGCATCGCCGACGAACAACGATCCGTAGTCGTAGAGCACCGCCATCTCCTGCGGATCCAGCATGCCGACCATCGTGGCGAGGTCGAGCCTCTCCGTCGCTCGAACGAAGTTCTCGACCGCTCCCTCGGGGGTGGCGGCACCGATCTCCGCCAGGCGATCCGCGGGATTCGGTAGCGGCGCGCCCATCTCGAGACGGGCGTTCTCGGCAACGGAGTACCAAAGGCTGAGGTACCAGCGGCCATTGCGCTCGACGGCCACGATCGGTTGTTCGGCGCGTGTCAGTTGCTCGGTGGACTGCTCGGTCACCGCCAGCGTGTCGGCGTCGACTCGGTCGGTGATCAACGCCCCGAGGGGAACGGCGCTGCCGTCGAGACTCGTGGTCGCGGTGCCGCCGGTGATGAAGAGGTGCGCGAGACCGGGTTGCACCTCGATCGCGTCGATCTCCACGTCGGTGAACTCGAGATCGATGCCCTCGACCGAGCCGAGATCGAGGGACTCGTCGAACACCTCGAGCCGGATCAGTTCGTCGATCACGTCGAATCCGGCGTCGACCATCGTGTCGCGCTCGGCCGGTTCGACGAACTCGGCGGCGCCGACGAAATCTTCGGTCGACAGCGCGGCGAGCGCCCCGTCCAGGGCACCTTCCGGTGTCTCTGCGCCACCATTGGCCGCGCCGGCGTTGACGGCGAGGTAACCGCCGCCGCCGACGAGCATGACGGCGGCCGCCAGGGCCGCGCCCCGACCGATCCATCCACGACGGGGCGCGGGTTCGGCCTCGGCCGGTCCGGCGGTGATCGTCACGGGCGGCGGTGGCGGTAGCGACGAAAGTGGGCGCGCCGGCGGTGGCGGAAGATGCGCGAACGAGGGAACCGAGTCCCCGGGAGGCGACCACTCCGACGGCACGTCGCCCGGGTTGGCGGCCGGTCGACTCGGATTCGGTCCGGTCTCGTCGCTCATGAGGTGGGTGCCGCCTGTGTCGATCGGGTGAAGAGAAGTGATCCGGCCAGCGTCGTCGCCGCCGTGCCCGTCATCGTGCCGAGCCAGGCGCCCCAGCGGGCGTCGAACGGCGACCACACGACTGCCAGCCATGCCATTGCCATCAGAGGTCCTATCGGCACGACACACCACGCACTGAACCTTCGGTGCCCCCACGCAGCCGCGAGCGCGGCCGCTGCGGCGAGGACCGGCAGGAGAAACCACGCCCCCAGCGCGATCGCCTCGTCGCGTCCGTCCCACAGCTCGAGCGCGCTCGCCGACGACAGCAGGTCGATGGTGGATCGATCGACGCTCCCGCTGCGAACCCACGGGGCCAACAGGCAGAGCACGGCGAGGACGCCCAGGGTCGCCGGCAGCCCGATCGGTACCCGGATCAGCCGCCGTCCCCCGTGAGATGCCATCAGCGCCGAACCTAGTGACAAAACCGGAGCGGCCCGGGCAATCGCCCGGGCCACCCCTACATTTCGGTTCTGTGAGCTTGGATGGGCACGTGTGCGCCGTTCGAGCTCACAGAAGGGCTACATCATGCCCATGCCGCCCATGCCACCCATCGGGTCGCCGCCGCCCATCGGCATGGCCGGGGCTTCCTCGGGCTTGTCGGCGATGAGCGCCTCGGTGGTGAGGAGCAGACCGGCGATGGACGCCGCGTTCTGCAGCGCCGCACGGGTCACCTTGACCGGGTCGATGACACCGGCCTCGATGAGGTCTTCCATCTCGCCGGTGGCGGCGTTGAAGCCGTTGGAACCCTCGGCATCCTCGACGCGCTGGACGATGACCGCACCCTCGTGACCGGCGTTGCTCGCGATGAGCTTGGCCGGCGCCTCGAGCGCATGGAAGATGATGCGAGCACCGGTGGCCTCGTCACCCTTGAGCTTCTTCTCCACCTTGGCAACCGCGGCACGTGAACGCAGCAGGGCAGTGCCGCCACCGGCGACGATGCCTTCCTCGATCGCGGCACGGGTGGCCGAGACGGCGTCTTCGATGCGGTGCTTCTTCTCCTTGAGCTCCACCTCGGTGGCCGCACCGACCTGGACGACGGCAACGCCGCCGGCCAGCTTGGCGAGACGCTCTTGGAGCTTCTCGCGATCCCAGTCGGAATCGGTGTTGTCGATCTCGGCCTTGATCTGCTTGACCCGGCCCTCGACCTCGGCGGAGTCGCCGCCGCCCTCGATGATGGTGGTGTCGTCCTTGGTGACGACGACCTTGCGGGCGGTGCCCAGCAGGCTCATGTCGGCGGTGTCGAGCTTGAGTCCGACTTCCTCGGCGATGACCTGGCCACCGGTGAGGATGGCCATGTCCTGCAGCATCGCCTTGCGACGCTCGCCGAAGCCCGGAGCCTTGACCGACACCGAGTTGAAGGTGCCGCGGATCTTGTTGACCACCAGCGTGGCCAGGGCCTCACCCTCGATGTCCTCGGCGATGATCAGCAACGGCTTGCCCGACTGCATGACCTTCTCGAGGACGGGGAGCAGCTCCTGGACGTTGGAGATCTTGCCCTGGTTGAACAGGATGTAGGGCTCGTCGAGCACCGCTTCCTGACGCTCGGGGTCGCTCACGAAGTAGGGCGAGAGGTAGCCCTTGTCGAACTGCATGCCCTCGACGAAGTCGAGATCCATGCCGAACGTGTTGGACTCTTCGACGGTGAGCACACCGTCCTTGCCGACCTTGTCGATGGCCTCGGCGATGACCTCGCCGATGGCGGGATCGGCGGCGGAGATGGACGCGACCTGAGCGATCTTGTCCTTGCTGTCGTCGACCTGGACGGCCTGCTTGGCGAGGTCCTCGACCGCCGCAGCGACAGCCTTCTCCATGCCCTTCTTGAGGCCCATGGGGTTGGCGCCGGCGGCGACGTTGCGCAGACCCTCACGCACGAGCGCCTGGGCGAGCACCGTGGCAGTGGTGGTTCCGTCACCCGCGATGTCGTTGGTCTTGGTGGCCACCTCCTTCACGAGCTGGGCGCCCATGTTCGAGAAGTGGTCGTCGAGCTATATATCACGAGCGATGGACACACCGTCGTTGGTGATGGTCGGCGCGCCGAACTTCTTGTCGAGGACGACGTTGCGACCCTTGGGGCCGAGCGTGACCTTGACCGCGTCGGCCAGCTTGTTGACGCCGGCCTCGAGGCGACGACGCGCGTCGTCGTTGAACTTCAGTTCTTTGGACATGTATGACTCCTTCAGCCCAGCTTGGCGAGCACGTCGCGGGCATTGAGGATCAGGAGGTCTTCACCTTTCACGGTGATCTCCGTGCCGCCGTACTTGCTGTAGACGACGGTGTCGCCCACGGCCACGTCGACGGGGATGATCTCGCCGGTGGTGTCGGAACGACGGCCGGGGCCGACCGCGATGACTTCACCCTGCTGGGGCTTTTCCTGTGCGGTGTCAGGGATGACGAGACCGCTGGCGGTGGTGGATTCCGCTTCGCTGGAGCGGACCACAATGCGGTCCTCGAGGGGCTGCAAGCTCATTCGATCCTCCGAGATCGGTTTCTTCACGCTCGCCGGCATGGCGAGCGGGGTCGTTAGCACTCTGATGTGCCGAGTGCTAACGATACGACCAGCGCACGGCGCGGACAACTACGGGCGCGGGAGAATTTTCGACATCGTCACGACGCCGCGATTCCGTGAGGATCGTCGGCTGCGGCATCGGCGGCGAAAGAGCCGAGTACCGGTCCCTGGACGACCCGATCCCGGCCCTGGGTCTTCGCGGCCAGCAACGCGTCGTCGGCGAGCCGCACGAGCTCATCGGCGCCGGAGGCAGCGGACGTGTCGACCACACCCATGGACACGGTGACCGCCGGCGTCTCCGCCCGGTCACAGGCATCGGCCAGCCGGCCGCGGACCCGATCGAGCGCAACAACTGCTTCCGAGGCGTTCATGCCCGGCAGAACGAACAGGAACTCCTCGCCACCCCAACGTCCGATCCAGTCCTCACCTCGCAGGGCCTCGCGGACCGCTTCGGCGAACATGCGCAGGGCGCGATCGCCGGCGTCGTGACCGTGCCGATCGTTGAGAAGCTCGAAATGGTCGAAGTCGGCCATCGCGATCGACCCCGTCCCGCCGGTCGAGAGCAGCCGACGCAGCCGGTCCTCGGTGGCCCGACGATTCGGCAGCCCCGTCAACGGATCGATCGACGCCTGCATCTCCACCTGCGCGAACGACCGAAGGGTCCCGAGGCGGATCGACACCTGGCTCGCGACCATGCCGAGGAGATCGATCTCTTCCTGCCCCAGCGACTCGCCGACATCGTGGGTCGCGTGGAGCACTCCCATCGACTCGCCCATGAAGCTGATCGGGACGCAGGTCGCGGCCCGGGCGCCGCCCTCGCGGCCGGTCAGGTGGGGGCACGCGTTGATCGCCGCCGAGTCGTCGTACGTCATGGTCCGGCCACGCCGTACCGCAGGACAGGACCGCGTGGAGTCGACCGTGCACCCCGGACCGCCGTGTACCGGATGTACGACCGCCGAGGTGAGTGCGCCGCGTCCAGTGGGGCTGATCAGCATCTCGACCTCGTGGTCGGGGATCAGCTTGGCGAAGGCGCGACCGACCACCAGGTTCGTCTCGCCCTCGGTCTCGGCAGCCTCCAGGCCGTCACTCAGATGCGTCGCCAGTTCCTGGCGCCGCGCCTCGGCCTGGTGGACGAGGTTGGCGTCCGTCAACGCCGCCGACTCCAGCTCCAATCGCTTCCTCAGTGGCCGCAACAACAGGCCGACGAGCAACAGGAGGAACCCGACGGCGGCGACGAAGAGCAGGTGGCTCGCTGTTCGAGCGTCCGCGATGGCACGATCGGCGAGCGCTTCCTCGGCGCGGATCGCAGGTTCCACCCGATCCGCGATCTCGAACGCGATCCCCTCCAGCCGGCTCGCGGCAACGCGTGGTTCCTCGTCGAGAGCGTCAGCGCCCGCTGCACCGGAGCCAGCGAGAAGGTCGACATCGTCGAGGAAAGGGGTCACCTGTGCCGCCAGGCCCTCGCTCCCCGAGAGGAGCCCTCGAACGTCGTCGGGCTGATCGGCGAACGGTGCCAGCTTCGTCCAGCTCTCGCGGAGCGTCGTCGCGTGACGGGCCAGATCGGCCCGCAGGACCAGCGACTCCGGCGCGTCCTCGATCTGGCCGAGTGTCGCGCCCACGGACTGTGCATCGAGGGCCACGGCGGCGGCGATACGAGCGTCCTCGTTGGACGCCTGCACCGCGTCGAGTCCGGACTGTGTCGAGAACCAGACACCCGCGCCGATGAGGACACCGATCACGAGACCGATCTGATAGCCGCGAGCGAACCGCAGGTGCAGGGGCCTCATGCGAGCGCCTCGAAGGTCGCCCCGTCAGCTGCGACGGTACCGACCGGTCCGACGATGACTCGGTCGCGGCCCGCTTCCTTGGCCGCGTAGAGACACTGGTCGGCGAGCCCGATCAGGGTCCCCAGGCCGGTGCCGGCGTTCGTGTCGACAACGCCGATCGACACCGTGAACAGCGGCCCGTCGCCGCGAGCACAGGCGACCGCCAGGTCGGTACGGATACGGTCGAGAATCGAGACGCTCTCGCGAGCCGACATCCCGGGGAGCACGAGCACGAACTCCTCACCGCCCCAGCGTCCGGCGATGTCCTGCTCACGCACCGCTCCCCGCAAGACCTCCGCGAACACCCGAAGCGAGCGATCCCCGACCTCGTGGCCGTACGTGTCGTTGAGTGCCTTGAAGTGGTCGAGGTCGGCGATTGCGACTGCGCCGCTTGTTCGAGTGCCGAGGAACCGGGCGAGGTGGTCTTCGACTGCTCGGCGGTTCGGCAATCCCGTCAGCACATCGGTACCGGCCTGGATTTCGGCCTTCTCGAACGACCGGATCGTACCGAGGCGGACGGCCGCCTGGCCGGCCAGCGCCTCGAGGGCGAACACCTCGAAGTCGTTCGGTGTCCATCCGACCTCACCGGTGACGTGCAGGACACCCATCGAATCGTCGACGAACGCCACCGGCACGCACACCGCAGAGCACGCGCCCTCCGGGCGCCCGGAGAGATGCGGACACGCCCGCAGCCCATCGGAATCGTCGAACACCTGCGTCCGGCCGCGGCGCACCGCGGGGCACGACCAGGGCGACTGGACATCGCACCCCGGGGTCGGCAGCAGCGGGTTGCCGGCCTGAACCGCCAGATGAGCCTTCGACGAATCGGCCAGGAGCATCTCGGCCGGACGCGTCGGCATGAGCCGCGCCAGGGTCCGCTCGACGACCACACGGACACCCTGCTCGTCGTCGACCGCTTCCATGCCCTCGGCCAGGCGCGACGAAACGATCGATCGCATCTGGATCTCGACGCCCTCCTCGGTGGTGCGCCGGTACTCCTCGTTGTCGATCTCGAGTTGGCGCACCAGAGGGCGCCCGAGCACCACCAGCCGCAGGATCGCAGCGGCGAGCGCGAGACCGGCCACCCATCGACCTTGCTGCCGGAGGGTCGCGGTGGTCTCGAACACCGCGTCGGCCCGGGTGTCGGTCCGGGCCTCGTAGACGGGGTCCAGCGCAGCGAGGGCCGAGATCGTCGCCACGACCGACTGCGAACCGACGAGCGCCGAGGCGTCGGGATCGGCGAGAAGCTCGACGGACTCGTCGAGCAGCGCGAGCGCAGAGGCGAAGGCGCGGTCGAACTCCACGACAGTGCCCTCCCACTCGACGGTCGACGCGGCGAGTGCGGGGTCCGTACGTTGCAGCTCTGTCTGGCGACGCGCCACATCGACGACGGCGGAGCCCATCTCGATGCGAAGTCGGTTCCCTTCGGCCGCGTCATCGACACCGGCGAGCAGGGCCAGACGTTCGCTGAGCCGAGCGACCTCGGCCCGCTGGGTCGCGAGTTCGTGCCCGTATCCGACATCGTGGTTCAACGACGAGGTCGCGACCTCGACGAGAACCAGCGTTCCGACCGCCAGTCCGGCAGCGACGAGAAACCCCGCCCGCAGACCGCGACGAAAGCGCACGACCAGGGAAAGGTCTCGTTCGACGAAACGCCGGAGAAGTCGGTTCACTCAGAGGAGATCGGCCAGGGCCGGAAGTCACTTCAGCCGAGACCGACGTCTGTCATGACCAAAGGGGCCGTTCGGCTCAGAGGGCGGGCAGCCGCAACGAGGGGTCGGCGCCCGTGTCGAGGCGCGACGGTCCGTCGGCTCGCAGGCGCCACCACCCCGCCGCGGCGACCATTGCCGCGTTGTCCGTGCACATCGCCCGGCTCGGCAGGAACGCGCGCACACCCTCTCGCTCGGCCGCGGCGGCCATCTTCTCGCGTAGCCGGCTGTTGGCGGCGACCCCGCCGGCGAGACACAACCCCTTGGCGCCGTGTTCTCGAGCGGCCCGCACCGCCTTGGTCACCAGTACATCGGCCACCGCCTCCTGGAACGACGCGGCGACGTCTTCGACCGCCACGTCGGGATGCTTGCGGACATGGTTGACGACCGCGGTCTTCAGGCCACTGAACGAGAAGTTCCATCCGTCGTTGACCATCGCCCGCGGGAACGCGATGGCCTCGGGATCGCCATCGGCACTCAGGCGGTCGATGATCGGGCCACCCGGGTAGCCGAGCTCCATGAACCGAGCGACCTTGTCGAACGCTTCGCCGGCGGCGTCGTCGAGGGTCGAGCCGAGCACTCGATAGCGGAGGTGGTCCTCCATCAGGATCAACATGGTGTGACCACCCGACACCAGCACGATGACCAGTGGCATCTCGAGGTCGGGTTCTTCGAGGAACGCGGCGTAGAGGTGTGCCTCGAGATGGTTGACGGCTACGAACGGAACGTCCCACACGAGCGAGATCGCCTTGGCTGCGGACACCCCCACCAGCAGCGCACCGACGAGGCCCGGACCGTGGGTGGCCGCGACCGCGTCGATGCCGGACGGCGACGTGTCCGCCACGCGGAGGGCCTCCTCGACGACGGGCATGATCGTCTCGACATGGGCGCGGCTGGCGACCTCGGGGACGACGCCACCGAAGCGCGCGTGGATCTCGACCTGGCTCGACACGACGTTCGACCGCACGTCACCGGCCCGAGCGACCACCGCCGCCGCCGTCTCGTCGCAACTCGTCTCGATGCCGAGAATGACGTCACTGCTCATGTCTGCCTGCTCATGTCTGCCTGTTCATGTCTGTCCCTCGGCGGCCAGGTCGCCTGACGACAGATCGGCAAGTCGGCGGGCGACGTCCTCGCTGTCGAGGTCGTGCAACCACATCACGATGCCGTCGTCGATCGGGTCCTGGTAGTACTTGCGCCGCACTCCGGCAGGGCGAAATCCGAAGCGACCGTAGAGGCGCTGCGGGCGGGCCGACCCGGAACGCACCTCGAGCGTCGCCGCAGTGGCCCCGTGGTCGCGGGCCGCAGTGAGCAAGCGCACCAACAGCGCCGTGGCGATGCCCTCGCTCGCCCGGTCCTCGGCGGTGGCGACCGTGGTGATGTGGACCTCGTCGAGCACGTAGAGCAGGCCGGCGTGGCCGACCACGCGAGCACCGTCGAGCGCCACCATGTGCAGTCGTTCGGCGGCCGCCAACTCCTTGCGCCAGGTGGCAGCCGACCAGGGGTTGGGATAGGCGACGGTGTCGATTGCGATGACCGCGTCGATGTCACGGGGGGCCATCCGCGTGTAGTGGATGTCGCTCACGCCATGTCCCACTTCGCCACGGCATCGGGACGACGCAGGTAGAGCGGCTGCACCTCCACCGGTTGCACCGCCCGCTCGAGTCGACTGGTCGCCAACGCGAGAATCGAGTCGGGCGAGGGCACGTGGACGCCGTCGGCATCGATGTGGAGACCGGCCGCCGAGAGGGCCTCGGCATGGACGAGCACGCCGTCGCCCACGACGCGGGTGGGGCCGTCGGAGGGAACCGAGGACGGGGACCCGACCGCAGGTTCGGTGCCGTCGATGCTGCCACCGGGGCTGATCGTGAACGCCGCGTGGAACACCTCGCCCCGCCGGGCGTCGATCGTCACCGTCATGGCGCCACCGGCGCGGTTGGCGTGGGCGATCGCTTCGAGCGAGGAGACTGCCAACATCGGCACGCCGAGCATGTGGGCCATGGCCCGGGCGGTCGTGATGCCCACCCGCAACCCCGTGTAGAGCCCCGGGCCGACGTCGACCGCCACCATCTCGATGTCGGTGACGTGCACGCCCGCCTGGGCGAGGACGAACTCGATCTGCGGGGCGAGCGACTCGGCGTGGCGTCGGGCCCGGGTCGAGTGGGTGGACGCGATCACTCCATCGGCCGTGCCGATCGCGCAGCCCACGCAGGACGTGGCCGACTCGATGGACAACACCAGTGGGGTGGTCACGTCGCCCACTCGCCGGCGGCGGTGCGGAGCAGATCGAGCCTGGCCGTCCACCGCTCCCCGACCGCGGTGAACTCGAGTCGACGCGCATCGTCGTCGTCGCCGAACAAGATGCGCACATCGAGTCGATCGGCCGGGAGGGCGGGAAGGATCACGTCGCCCCATTCGATCAGCGTCACGCCGTCGTCGAGCAACTCGACCAACGCGAGGTCCTCCGCCTCGGCCAACGCCTCGACGCGATAGACGTCGAGATGGTTCACCGTCAGCCGCCCCTGATAGCGGTTGGCCAACGTGAAGGTGGGGCTCGTGATGGGTTCCTGCACCCCGAGGGCTCGACCCATGCCTTGCGTGAACGCGGTTTTCCCGGCGCCGAGGTCGCCCACCAGCACGAGAAGATCTCCGTCGGTGATCAGCGGCGCGATGGCCATCGCGAGGGCCTGGGTGCTCGCGGCGGAGGCCGTGGCGCAGCAGAGGTCGACGGGAGCGTTCACTCCCCGATGCTACCGACCGACTCCCGGACGGCCTGCTCCACCGCGACGACCGCCATCAGCCGCACATCGTCGACATGGGCATCGACCAGCCCGGTCGCCGCGCCGACGAACCCGTCGCCGTCGCTTCGCATGTGCGGCGGGGTGATGGCCCGAGCAAGGCCGTCATGGGCCCCTTCGGCGATCAGGCGGCAGGCGGCCTTGTCGAGCGTCGCGTTGGTGACCACGACACCGATGACCGTGTTCGAGGCCTCGGCCCAGGCCGCCCGATCGGGCCAGTCGTCGAATGTCCCGTCGAGCAGGGCGCGTTCCACCTGACCGTCGGCGACCTCACCGGCGGCGTTGTTCGCCACGATGGCCGTGACCGTGAGCTCGCCGCGTCGCAGGTTCACGATCCCGATCCCGCCCGGGCGGATGTGGTCGGGGCCGCGCCACTTCCCCACGGTCGCGCCGGTACCCGCTCCGACACGGCCTGTCGCCGCGTCGCTGGAGGCGGCGCGCGCGGCCGCGGCGCCGGCGGCCGCATCGGGCCTGACCGAGGCGTCGCCCACGGCGAGATCGAAGAGCGACAGCCCGACCACGATGGGCACACGACCGTGCGGGGTCGGGTGCCCCCGATCCTCGGCTTCGAGCACCGACATCACACCGTCGGCGGCGGCCAGGCCGAAGGCCGAACCACCGCTCAGCACCACCGCATCGACCGTGCCCACCGTTCGCGTGGGTTCGAGCAGGGCGAACTCCCGGCTCGCCGGGGCACCGCCGCGGATCTCGCCCGACGCAATCGTGGCCATGGGGAACCGCACCACCGTGCAACCGGTGCGAGCGGTGGCGTCGGTCCAGTGTCCGACGGTGACTCCTTCGACCGCGATGTCCACGCGGCACACGCTAGTGGTCGCCGCTGCGCCGCGACCCGGCCAGACCTTCGAGCGCCCGGTCGTAGTCCGGCGCCACCACTTCCCACGAGAATCGGCCCATCGATTCGGCCAGTCCTTCGACCGCCACCCGGTGCCGTTCGAGGTCGGCCAGCGTGGCAGCCAGTGCACGGCGAAGGTCGCCCCGCTCGTAGAGGACCGACGCGTGATACGCCGACGGAACGACCTCGGGGTAGGCCACGTCGTGCGGCAGCACGGGCACGGCGCCGGCGCCGACCGCCTCGACCACGGCGATGCCGAAGAACTCGGTGCGGGCGGCCGACACCACGACGTCGGACTCGCCGACAAGCTCCTCGTAGCGCGCACGGGTCTGATGCCCCCGGGCCACGACACGATCGCCCAGTCGGTCCAGCAGCGGGTCGATCACCTCGGCGTGGCCACCCTCGTGGTCGCCGATCACCGCCGCCCTGAACACCACGCCATCGTCGGCGAGCCGGATCATCGCCCGGACCACCGACTCGACGTCCTTGTCGTCGTGCCATCGCTGGTTGCTGAGCACAAGCGGAGGGTCGTGCCGGGAACGCGATGCCGGAAGGTCGACTCCCGGATGACGCACGCGCATGCGCGCCGCCACCCCCGCCAAGAGGTGGGAGTGGTCGTGATCGGGCACGGCCTCGAGGAAGGCCGGCAACGCGCCGAGCAACTCATCTCGATGAAACGCCGAGTTGCACCAGATCTCATCGGCCAGCGTGAGGTTTCGCCAGGTGATCCATGCGAGACCGGCGTCGAGCGGTTCGTCGGGGCGTCGCGGATAGGTGAGCTGATTCTCGTGGAGGTAGAGGACCATCGGCACGCGGGAATGCGTCGTCATCGTGCGCGCCCGCAGGTCACCGAGGTCGATCATGTCGGACACGACCACGACATCGGGCGGGCCGTCCTTCGTCGCGCCGTCGACCAGCGTGGGCGCCAGCGTGGTCGCCGCGCCTCGCATGCGCCACCGCCACGCCTGGGCCGGCAACGTGTGGAGCCGGACCCGGTGCGCCGACGTCGCCGTCCATCCCTCGGCCCAGGCGCGGTGTGATCCCCCGTGAAACGGGTCGACGAGGTCCACGACGAGGTGCATCGACTCGGCCCCGGCTCAGTCGACCGGCCGGAGTTCGGCGAGCAGTGCGGGCAACTGCTCGGCCACCTCCGAGGCAACCAACCCCAGCCCCAATCGAGCACCGGCGAGACCGTGCACATGGGCGGCGATCGTGGCGGCGTCGGGTCCGGCGTGACCTCGGGCCAGCAGGCCCAGGATGGCACCGCCGAGTACGTCGCCGGTGCCCGCCGTCGCCAGCGCGGCGGTGCCCGACGTGACGACGCGAGCCGAGCCATCGGGCGCCGCCACGATGGTGGTCGGACCCTTGCGGGCGACGGTCACGCCGTGTTCGAGAGCGAATGCCTGCGTCGACGAGATCCGGTCCGCTCGGTCGGGGCCGGCGAGCCGATGCCACTCGCCGTCGTGCGGGGTCAGCACCGTGGGTGCCTCCCGAGCCCCGAGCAGCGGAACGAGCTCCGGTTGGAGCGCACCACCGTCGAGCACGAGGGGCCGGTCGACGCGGCACGCGGCCTCGAGCGTCGGTCTGTCGATCGGGCCGAGCCCACACCCGAGCAAGAGCGCCTGAATTCGCTCGTCGACCGATGCGAAGGCCTCGTCGGCCCAGTCCTCTCTGGGCAACGGATGTCCGACCGTCTCGAGTGGCCCCTCGTCGCCGCGTCCGCCGGGCATGGCCATCTGGACAATGCCGGCCCCGCACCGTTGGGCGGCGCGGGCGGCCAGCGCGGCGGCCCCGGTCATCCCCGGTGCGCCACCCACCACCCGCACGCCGGCCTTCCACTTGTGGTCATCGGCCGACCGGCCCGACAGCAGCCGGGTCACGTCGGCATCGTCGACGGCGTGGACCCGCACCTCACCGAGTTCGAGTCCGATGTCGGCCACCACCACCGCACCGGCGAGGCTGCGACCCGGCTCGAGTACCAGGCCCGGTTTGAGTCCACCGAACGTCACCGTGCGATCGGCCGCCATCGGCTCGCCGACGCGCTCGCCGGTCAGGCCGTCGACCCCCGAGGGAATGTCGACGGCGAGCACCGAGGTCCCGGCGAGGACGTCCGGGGCGAGGTAGGGCCGACGCAGGCCGTTGCCGAACGCCGCGTCGATGACCAGATCGGCCGCCGGAAGTACGGCCGGCTGTTCCCCGACCTCGATCTCCCTCACCCGAACCCCACTGTGCCGAAGCCGGCGCGCGGCGGCGCGGCCGTCAGCGCCGTTGTTGCCCGGACCGACCAGCACCACGACGCGACGCCCATAGGTGCCGCCCAGCATCGTCAGCGCTTCGCGAGCGACGGCGCGCCCGGCGCGTTCGATCAACTGGTCGAGTTCGCTGGCCGCTGCGGCATCGACCGCCGCCATCCGGTCCGGCGTGACGATCGGGATCACGACGCCAACGCCACGACGGTCGCCTGCGCGACATGATCGGTGTGGGAGATCGTCAACAGGAACCGTTGCGCTCCCGCCGCGGCCGCGATGTCGACGGCGCCGCCGTGCAGGCGGAGCTCAGGGCGACCGTCGGCGTGTTTCACCACCTCGATGTCGGCCATCGCCATGGCGCCGAGGCCGAGGCCCAGTGACTTGAGCGTGGCCTCCTTGGCTGCGAAACGAGCGGCGAACCGCGCCGTCGGATCGCCGGCCTGTTCGGCATAGGCCCGTTCGTCGGCCCGAAAAAGACGATCGACGATGCCCGGGGTGCGGTGGAGGACCGTGCGGAAGCGGTCGATGTCGACGAGGTCGGTGCCGATGCCGATCATCCGCCGACGCTACTCGTCGGTGCCGACTCGCCAGCGATCGGCCAACGCGTTGATCGGGAGCGTCAAGAGATCGACGACCGGTTGCTGAGCCAGGATGTCTTCGCGGAAGGAGTCCTCGGTCTCGAGCACCGCGTCGCGCAGGGCCGAGTAGCGGTTGCGATACCCCTGCAACACGCCCCGAGAGGCGGCCGGTGAGAGTTCGTCGGCGAAGCGCACCTGGAGAAGGGTCAGGCCGGTCGTGACGTTGTCCTTGAGTTCGGGCACGAACACGAGCGAGCGTCCGTCGCTGCGACCGAGGGCGACGAACACCCGGCGCTCGAGCGCCACCTGGTGCTTCGTGCCCCGCAGGGTCGGGGACCGGTCGGTACGAGACGGGATGCCCTGGCTGATGCCGCCCCGATCGACCACGACGGCGGTGGCCGTGCCATCACCGTTCTCGTTGAGCCCCTCGATGCGATAGCGGGTGTGACCGAGGACCTCGGCGATGGCCGGGTCGAGGTCGGCCAGGGTGCGCAGCGACGCATAGCTGAGGCGATCGCGGGGCGCACCGGCATCGAGGGCGGCGCGGGCCAGGGCCACCTCGAGCAGTGTCTCGTCGGAACGAGAGATGCCCACGGTGACGGTCTTGGCCTGATGCTTGATTGCGTCGATCGGGCGCGTGAGTTCCTCGATGCCAACGGTGAGCGCGGCCGCCAGGTCATCGAGAACGACCGCCGGCGTGCCGACCTTGCCGTACTCGATCTGGTAGGCCTCGAGCGGCGCCGAACGCAAGGCGAACCGCAGCAGCGAAGCGATCTTCACCGCAGTACCGGCCTCGAGGTGGCCGTTGTAGGCGCCACTGCGAAGACCGTCGAAGAAGGTGGAGGCGGTACGTTCGAGCACCGGCTGGAGCGCACTGAGCGCGGCCTCGCCGTCGACGTCGGATCGGGCCGCGATCTGTTCGATCGCACTGCGCGACTCGCGCAACGGCATCGCCTGGGCGTCGATGGCCAGGGCGACCTCGTAGCCGAACAGGTGACCGGCCATGGCCGACAGGATGAACCCCAGCCGGGAGTCGACCGCCGGTACGGGCAACACGGCCAGCGCCGCGTCGAATCGCGACTCGCCCTCGTCGGCGATCACGATCGGGGCCGCCTTGTGGGCCCGGAAGATCGCAACCTCCTTGGCCACGTCGTCGGCGGTCGAACCCGAGAGCCCGGCCGCGCACACGAGAATCAGCGGCTCCGACGACAGATCGATGTGCTTCTTGTCCTCGGTGCTGTCGGCGGCGATGGACTTGTAGCAGAGCTCGGAGAGCTTGATCCGCACTTCGCGTGCGGCGATGCGGTTGGCTCCGTTGCCGACCAGCGCCCAGTAGCGGCGACTCGGCGCGAACTCGCGCGCGGCCTCACCGATGAGCCCGCGACGACTGATCACGGTCTCCATCGCCGTCGGGATCTCCTGGACACCGGCCAGCAGCGAGCGCCGGTCGGCGGCACCCTCGTCGCCGAGGATCTCATCGGCGATCGCGATCGCGATGAGGAGGCCGGCCGCGATCTGGGAGTAGAAGGCCTTCGTCGACGCGACCGACATCTCGACGTCGCGACCATCGGACGTGTAGAGCACGCCATCGGCGCGGTCGGTCAGGTCGCTCCCGCGCCGGTTTACCACCGCGATGACCTTGGCCCCGCGGTTGCGCACGATGTCGACCGTGCGGTTCGTGTCGGTGGTCGTGCCCGACTGGCTGACCGCGACGATGAGCGTATCGCTCATGTCCGAGCGCAGGGAGAAGCCCGACAGCTCGGTGGCCAGGATCGCCTCGGCACTGATCTGCCCTTCCGGCACGAGCACGTCGAGCGCCGCGGCCAGCGACTGGCCGGCCACCGCCGCCGTGCCCTGGCCGATGACGAGGACTCGGGTGATGCTGCCGTCGGCCAGGCCGGCGCGCACCTCGGTGGGAATGATCTCGGGGCCGAGCGAGACGGCGGGACCGTCGGGGCCGGCGACGATCTTGCCCCGCAGCGTCTTGCGGAACGAGGTCGGCGCCTCGCCGATCTCCTTCATCAGATAGTGGGGGTGGTCGCCACGGTCGATGTCGCGGGTGGTGATCTGGGCGACGGCGACATCGTCCTCGGTGACGGGAAGATCGGTGCCGTCGTAGGCCTTGCGCAGGATGCCCTCGAGCGAGCCGGCCTGATTGCCGTCGAGCTCGATGATCTGGCCTCGGCTGGCGTTTGGGTTCTCCGGGTTGCCGGGCGTCTCGCCGTCCATCCGGATGTAGCGGGCCGTCTCCTCGACCACGCCGTAGGGCTCGCTGGCCACGATGTAGGCGTCCTCGGCCAGACCGACGTAGAGGGCCTGGCCACTACCCCGCAGGGCCAGCTGCAAGCGGTCCGGCGCGCTGGCGGTGGACGCGCCGATCGCGACGGATCCCTCGAACGTGGCGACGGTACGCCGGAACGCTTCGGCCGATTCGAGTCCTTCGCCGAGACGGCAGCTCATGAGGCTGGGGATGACCTTGGCGTCGGTGGTGATCGACGGCGTGATCTTCACGCCTTCCTCGGCGATCAGGTCGGCGAAGTTGTCGACGTCGCCGTTGAGCACCCCGACGACATAGGGACCCGCAGCGTCGACGAGCTCGCTGTTGAGGGGGTGGGCGTTCGGCTCGCTGATGATGCCGATCGAGGCCCAGCGGGTGTGGCCGAGCACCAGTGTGCGAGCGGTGTCGTTGGCGAGAGCGGCTCGAAGCAGCTCGTCCTCGGTCAGTGCCCGACGGATGGCGGCCGTGTTGTCACCGAGCTCGCCGATCTCGGCCGCGACCTTGTGCACGACGCTCAGCACACCGTCGACGATTCGCACGCTGCCCGAACCGAAGTTCGGGTCACCGGCGCGGGCGTCGATCGCGGCGCGCACGGCCGGATCATCGAGGTCGAGGGCGTGATCGTGCACGAGCAGGTGCAGACCGGCCGAGTCGCGGCCACGGACCTCGAGGCGGTCGATGGCGCTGAGGGCCTGGTGCACCGAGAGGAACGCTTCCAGTGCACCCGTGCTCCGGATGTCGCCGGCCAGCGTGGCCACGGTCTGCGCGGCACGGAGGCGATCGCGGGTGATGGCCCAGACGCCGTCGCGCACGCGGATCAGTTCGTGGTTGCGGCGCTCGAGTTCGGCGGTGGGCAGCGCCGCGCGAGCTTCCATCGCGATCTCGATGGCCTCGACCTCGGACTGGATCTCGCCACAGTGGTGGCGCAGTGCCGGGGCGACGGACGCGTCGTCGAGCAGCAGGCGCACGCCGGGTACGCCCTGCAGCAACCCGTCGACCGTGGCCAAGGCGTCACCGGTGTCACGAAGCGCATCGGTGATCCGGTCGGCCCCCCGCAACGAGGAGGCCAGACCGAGCAGCGGATCGACGACGTCGACCCCCATGGGTGTCGGTCGGCTCGAGGGACGCCGAACAACGGCGATGATCCCGCACATGGGTGCTACTCCCGATCTCGTTGGCTTCGTACCCGTCGGCCACCGGGCGCAGCCAGTTTAGGTCCGGGGTCGGCGCAGTTGACCCTCACCCGAAGAGGGACTCGACCGCGGCAACGAGCCCGTCCGCTTCCATCTGGGCCTCGGCATCGGTCTCGGCTTCGACCATGACGCGGATCAAGGGCTCGGTCCCCGACGGCCGAATCAGCACCCGACCCCGCCCGGCCATGCGGCCCATCGAGGCCTCGACGAAGGGCGCCAGCACCGAGTCGACGTCGTCCGGGCGCGTGGCGACCCTGACATTTCGCAGGACCTGCGGAAGGCGGGTCATGGATGCCGAGGCGAGATCGCCGAGGGGCCGAGCGGTCCGCGCGACGACATCGATCAGTTGCACGGCGCTCAACACGCCATCGCCGGTCGGGGCCAGATCTCGGAAGATGATGTGCCCGGACTGCTCACCGCCGAGGCTGTAGCCACCGGCGTCGAGGGCCTCCAGCACATGGCGATCGCCCACCTTCGTGTCGATCACGTGGATGCCGGCGGCGGCCATCGATCGACGAAAGCCCAGGTTCGTCATGACGGTGACGACCACGGCCTCGCCGGTGAGCACCCCCCGCTCGTGGCGGTCCCGCGCGCAGATGGCGATGATCTGATCGCCGTCGACGATCCGGCCGCCGCCGTCCACGGCGACCAGTCGGTCGGCGTCGCCGTCGAACGCCACACCCAGATCAGCTCCCTCGGACAGCACCGCCGCACAGAGGCTCTCGGGGTGGGTCGAGCCGCAGTGGTCGTTGATGTTGTGGCCGTCGGGCGACGCGTGGATCACGACCACGTCGGCGCCCAGCCGCCCGAAGACCTCGGCGATGATGGTGGAGGCGGCACCGTTGGCCGCGTCGGCCACGATGCGCAGGCCGCCCAACGTCCGGCCGTCGAGGCTCGCGACCAGCGCAGCCACGTGACGCTCGACCGCGTCGGCATGGCGGTCGTCACCGACCGCGTGGGTCGGCGTGTCGGCGCTCGCCAGCAGCTCGTCGAAACGGGTCTGGATCCGGTCCTGGACGACGTCGCCCAGCTTGGCGCCCCCGGGCGCGAAGAACTTGATGCCGTTGTCGTGCCACGGGTTGTGACTGGCCGACACCATCGCGCCGGCCACGTTCTCGTGGGCACACCAGAGGGCAACGGCCGGCGTCGGCACGATCCCGAGGTCGACGGACCCTCCCCCCGCCGCCTGCACGCCCGCATGCAGCGCAGCCGCGAGGGAGGGACCCGACGCTCTGGTGTCGCGGCCGACGACGAGGCCGTCCGCGCCCAGGACCTCGGCGCCGGCCCGCCCGAGGGCGGCCACCACCGGGGCGGTCAGGGCATCGCGAGCGTCCGCTCGGATGCCATCAGTGCCGAAGCGAAGGCTCACGGCGTCTCCATCGGCCGTCGGGCGGCCGCCGAAAGCACTGCACGGGCAGCACCGTCGACCTAACCGACTAGCGCTTGCTGTACTGCGGAGCCTTGCGGGCCTTCTTGAGGCCGTACTTCTTGGACTCCTTCTTGCGCGGGTCGCGGGTGACGAAGCCGGCCGCACGCAGCGGGGCCCGGTGTTCTTCGTCGAGGGCGATCAGCGAACGGGCGATACCGAGACGCAGCGCGCCGGCCTGGCCGGTCGTACCGCCGCCGTGGATCGTCGCGTCGACGTCGTAGGCCTCGCTCAGCTCGACGATGGCGAGCGGCTGAATGGCGTTCTGACGGTGGGTGCGCGACGGGAAGTAGTCGTCGAGAAGCTTGCCGTTGACCATGACGACACCGGTGCCGGGGCGCAGACGCACACGAGCGACAGCGCGCTTGCGGCGACCAGTGGTTTGGGTGAGGGGAGCAGTCATCGAAAGGTTCCTCTTCAGGCCCGGGGACGCGCGACGGCGTGGGCGATCTCGAGCGGCTGGGGGTTCTGCGCGGCGTGCGGATGGGTGGGACCGGCGTAGACCTTGAGCTTCTTGATCTGGGCTCGGCCGAGTCGGGTCTTCGGGATCATGCCCTTGATGGTGTCCTGCACGGCCTGTTCGGGCTTGCGGGCCATCTTCTGGGCGTAGGTCTCGCTCTTGAGTCCGCCCGGGTAGCCGGAGTGACGATGGACGAGCTTCTTCTCGGCCTTGCCGGCCGTGAGCACGACCTTGTCGGCGTTGATGATGATCACGTGATCGCCGGTGTCGAGGTTGGGCGTGTAGATCGCCTTGTGCTTGCCGCGCAGGATGTTGGCGACTTCGGTCGCGAGCCGGCCGAGGACGAGGCCTTCAGCATCGACGACGTGCCACGAGCGTTCGATCTCGCTGGCCTTGATTGAGGTGGTGGACACAACTGTCTCCGAGACTGGAATCCGACGATTCGGATAGGACCGTTCAAGGCTATGGGCAGCGTCGCCCAACGACAAACGTCGACGGGCGCGAATCGCGATCATTCGTAGAGGGCGTCCCACAGGACGAGTCCGTGTGGTGGTGCCGGACTCGGCGCGATCGACCGATCCATCCCCTGCAGCACGGTGGCCATGTCGCCGACCGCCCGACGCCCGAGGCCGATGGCGATGAACATGCCGACCAGGCTGCGCACCATCTGGTGGGTGTAGGCGTTGGCGGTGATGTCGAAGCGAACCGTGTCCTCGTGGCGCACCCACTCGGCCGAATGGACCCGTCGCAGGAACACCTCGGCGGGGCGCGACTTGTTCCTCTTGCTGAACGCGGTGAAGTCGTGGAGCCCGATGAGATCCACGGCGGCGAGGTTCATCGCCTCGACGTCGAGTGGCGACGGTACGTGCCAGCAGTGGCGCCGACGGAGGGGGTCACCGACCCGGCGGTTCAGCACGGAGTAGCGATAGTGGCGCCCGGTGCAGCTGAGTCGCGCGTCGAAGGTGGGCGGCGCCGTCTCTATCTCGTCGACGGCGATCTCGGGCCCGAGCTTGCGATTGAGGGCTCGACCGAGGGCATGCGCGTCGAAGTGCGACGCGTCGGCGTCGAGGCTGATCACCTGACCGCGGGCGTGTACTCCCCGATCGGTGCGCCCCGCGCAGTTGACCTTGACGGGATGGCGCAGCGACTCGGTGAGCGCGGCCTCGAGCGCGGCCTCGATGGTGTTCGCCTCGGGGTTCTTCGCGAATCCCGAGAACCCCCGGCCGTCGTAGGCGACCCGCATCCGGATCCGCACGAACCCGTCGGGAGGAGGTGGCGGAAGACGCTCGACCATTCAGCCCCGAGGATACGCCCCCACCCGTCCCAAAGGTGTCAGACACCTGTCCCGGCGCAGGGCGGGCGGGACGGGTGTCTGACACCTTTGGGACGGGGACGGCGAACGCCCCGCGAGTGGCGGGGCGTTCGATCAGCGTGCATGGGTGACACCCGGAGGTGCCAGGAATTTCAGACGAACTCGATTCGGGCCATCGGGGCGTTGTCGCCGGACCGATTGTCGAGCTTGATGATGCGCAGGTAGCCGCCCTGACGATCCTCGTAGCGGGGACCGATCTCGTCGAACAGCTTCGACGCCATCTCTCGGTCACCGAGGAACTTCACGACCTGACGATGGTTGTGGACCCCGCCCTTGCGTGCCTTGGTGATCATCTTCTCGGCGATGGGACGAAGGGCCTTCGCCTTCGCCTCGGTGGTGGTGATCCCCTCGGCCGCGATCAACGAGGCGACGAGGTTGGCCATCATCAGCTTCTGATGCTGGGCGCTGCCGCCGAAATTGCGGCTCTTGCGTGGTCGTGCGGGCATGTCAGTCTCGGTTTCTCAGTCTCTATTGCGCAGGGTGAGGCCGCGCTCGTCGAGCTTGGCAATGACCTCGTCGAGGCTCTTCTGACCGAAGTTGGTGATGGCCAACAGGTCGTCTTCGCTCTTGAGCAGCAGCTCGCCCACAGTGTTGACCTGGGCTCGCTTGAGACAGTTGCGAGGACGCTCGGAGAGCTCGAGATCTTCGATGGGCAGGTCCATGTCGGGGCCGCCGGTGGCGACCTGGACGGCTTCCCCGAGCTCGAGGCCCTGGGGTTCGTCGCTCATCTCCTCGACCAGCTGGACGAGGGCCCGAAGGGTGCCGCCGGCCGAGGCCAGCGCATCACGCGGGGTGATCGAACCGTCGGTCTCGATCTCGAGCACGAGGCGGTCGAAGTCGGTGGACTGCTCGACACGGGTGGGCAGCACCTCGAACGACACCCGGCGGACGGGCGAGTAGATCGAGTCGACCGGGATCACACCGATGGTGGTGCTGGTGTTGTTTCGGTCCGCCGACACGTAGCCACGACCGGTCTGCACCGTGATGTCGATGGCGAGGCGGCCCTTGGCGTTGATGTTGGCCAGCGGCAGTTCGCCGTTGAGCACCTCGACGTCGGGGTGGGGTTGGATGTCGGCGGCGGTCACCTCGGCCGGGCCACGCGAGTCGAGCCGCAGGGTGACGGGCTCCTCGCTGTGCACCGCAAGGACGAGGTCCTTGAGGTTCAAGATGATGTCGGTGACGTCCTCCGCGACACCGGTGATGGTGTCGAACTCGTGGAGGGCGTCGTCGAAACGCACCTGGGTGACCGCGGCGCCGGGAATCGACGACAACAGGGTGCGTCGAATCGAGTTACCGATCGTGTGACCGAAGCCGGGCTCGAGTGGGCCGATGGCAAACCGCTGAAGGTTGCCTTCCGCTTCATCGATCGCTTCGACGGTGGGACGCTGAATGACGAGCATCGTGAACCTCGGCTACTTCGAGTACAGCTCGACGATGAGCTGTTCGCGGACGGGAATATCGATCTGTTCACGGATGGGGAGTTCCCGCACCGTGACTTGGAAGTCTTCGCCGGTTTCGAGCCACGCCGGCGGCGTGCGGTCGAGCACATCGGAGTTCCACTGGACGACGGTGAAGTCACGCGCCTTGGTGCGGAGCTCGATCACGTCGTCCTTGCGGACGCGGTAGCTGGGAATTGTTACCCGGCGACCGTTCACGTTGATGTGCCCGTGGTTGACGAACTGACGCGACTGGGGACGAGTGGCCCCCCAGCCGGCGCGGTACACCACGTTGTCGAGACGGAGCTCGAGGAAGCGGAGCATGTTCTCGCCGGTGACGCCCTGGCGGCGACTGGCCTCGGCGAAGAGGTTGCGGAACTGACGCTCCGTGAGTCCGTAGGTGAAGCGGGCCTTCTGCTTCTCCTGGAGCTGCAGGAGGTATTCCGACACCGATCCACGGCGACGCGAACGGCCGTGCTCGCCGGGCGGGTACGGGCGCTTGTCGAGCGCGACGGTCTCGCCCTTGGTGCCCCAGATGTTGGTGCCGAGGCGACGCGAGACGCGCGCCTTGGGTCCGGTGTAGCGAGACATGTCAGGCCCTCCGCCGCTTGACGAGGCGACACCCGTTGTGCGGGATCGGGGTGACGTCCTTGATGCCCGTCACTTCGATACCGGCATTCTGAATCGAGCGGATGGCGGTCTCTCGGCCGGAGCCGGGGCCCTTCACCTGCACGTCGACCTTGCGGACGCCGTGCTCCATTGCACGACGGGCAGCCTGTTCGGCGGCCATCTGCGCGGCGAACGGCGTGGACTTGCGCGAACCCTTGAAGCCGACGTTGCCCGCCGACGCCCAGGCGATGATGTCGCCCTGCTGGTCACTGATCGCGATGATCGTGTTGTTGAACGAGCTCTTGATGTGAGCGATTCCGTGCGTGACGTTCTTGCGTTCACGCTTGCGCGGTCGACGACCGCCGGCGGCTGGAGTTGCCATTACTTCGTCACCTTCTTCTTCCCGGCGACCGTCTTCTTCGGTCCCTTCCGGGTACGAGCGTTGGTATGGGTCCGCTGGCCGCGAACGGGCAGGCCGCGACGGTGGCGGAGACCCTGGTAGCAGCCGATCTCCATCTTGCGCTTGATGTCCTGGCTGACCTCGCGACGCAGGTCGCCCTCGACCTTGAGGTCGGATTCGATGTAGCCGCGGATCTTCGCGACCTCGTCGTCGGTGAGGTCGCGAACGCGAGTGGTGTTGTCGATGTCGGTCGCCTCGCACACGTGAAGTGCGGTGGTGCGGCCGATGCCGTAGATGTAGGTCAGCGAGATCCCCACTTGTTTTTCACGGGGGATGTCGACGCCGCTAATGCGTGCCATTTCAGCCTTGCCTCTGCTTGTGACGCGGGTTTTCGCAGATCACCATGACGCTGCCATGGCGACGAATCACCTTGCACTTGTCACAGATCTTCTTGACGCTGGGTCGAACCTTCATTGAGAGCTACTTGTACCTGTAGGTGATACGGCCTCGTTGGAGGTCGTAGGGGGTGAGTTCCACTTGGACGCGATCGCCGGGGAGAATGCGGATGTAGTGCATTCGCATCTTGCCGCTGATGTGTGCGAGCACTTCTGGGCCGTTCTCCAGCTCCACGCGGAACATGGCGTTGGGGAGCGACTCGGTGACCGTCCCCTCGAGAACGATCGCATCTTCCTTTGGCTTTGCGATGGGGAAACCTCTTCAGAACGGCGAGCTGGTTGCTCGCACGCGGAATGGCCTGGGTGGCCCAGGCCAGTGGACTACGCTACCGGACGCGCGGAAGGCGACCAACCCGTCGCGGCATCACTGCCGCGCCTGATCGATCACACCGGCGAGCCGGGCGAAGACTTCTTCTTCGGATCCGACACCGTCGACCGTCGCGAGGAGGTCTCGGGAGCCGAACCAGTCGAGCAACGGTGCCGTCTGTTCCTCGTAGAGCGACAGTCGGCGTTCGATCGCTTCTGGCGTGTCGTCCTCACGCTGGCGGGCCAGCATGCGTTCGGTCACGACTTCCACGGGGACATCGAGATTGATGGCGACATCGAGGGGAACGCCCTGGTCGGCACAGATTCGTTCGAGGGCGTCGGCCTGGTCCGCGGTGCGGGGGAAGCCGTCGAGCAGCACGCCGTGGGACATGATGTCGTCGGCGCCGAGGCGTTCGGCGACGATGCCGTTCATGATGTCGTCGCCGACGAGCCCACCGCTGTTCATGACCGCCTCGGCCTGCTTGCCGAGCTCGGTACCCGCGGCGACCGCGGCGCGCAGCATGTCACCGGTGGAGACATGGATGCAGCCGTACTCGTCCGCGATGCGAACGGCCTGCGTGCCCTTGCCCGAACCCTGACGGCCGAGAATCACGAGGCGCATCGAGCGTGTGCCGGGAGCCGTCATGACTACTTGAGGAACCCTTCGTAGTTCCGCATCATCAGCTGGCTGTCGATCTGCTTCATGGTCTCCAGGGCCACGCCCACGGCGATGAGCAGGGAGATACCGCCGAAGGCGAACCCGCCCGCACCGCCGCCCGCGCCGGAGGCATCGGTCCCACCGAGCGTGACGTTGATCAAGACCGACGGAATCAGCGCAACGCCGGCGATGAACAACGCACCCGGGAAGGTGATGCGGCTCAGGATACGGGCGAGGTAACGCTCGGTCTGCGGGCCGGGACGAATGCCGGGGATGAAGCCACCCTGTTTGCGGATCGTGTCGGCCTGCTTGGCCGGATCGAAGCTGATGGCGGTGTAGAAGTACGCGAAGCCGATGATGAGCAGGCCGAAGAACACCAGATAGGTGATCGCAGCCGGGTTGGCGAGGTTGTTGTCGACCCAGCGCTGCACACTGCCGCCCCAACCTTCGTCGGGCAGGGCGACGGCGATCAGGTTGGGGAGGTACAGCACGGAGCTGGCGAAGATGATCGGGATCACGCCCGACTGGTTCACCTTCAAGGGGATGTAGGTGGACTGACCGCCGTACATCCGGCGGCCCACCACTCGCTTGGCGAACTGCACCGGAATACGGCGCTGACCCTGCTCGACGTAGACGATGGCGACGAGGAGCATGACGGCCACGGCGATCAGAGCGACAAGGGCGAGCGTGCCGTTCTCGGCCTGGACGAGGGTGCCCTGGGCCGGAAGCGTCGAGACGACGCTGGTGAAGATCAACAGCGACATGCCGTTGCCGATGCCGCGCTGGGTGATGAGCTCACCCATCCACATCAGCAGCGCCGTACCGCTGGTGAGGGTGAGGACCACGACGAACACGGTCCAGGCGCTGAACTTCGGGAGCAGGTCGACGTCGCCGACCAGGCCGCCGTTGTGGAACAGGAAGGCGAACGACGTGGATTGCACGACCGCGATGGACACCGTGAGGTAGCGGGTCCACTGGGTGATCTTGCGCTGTCCGACGGCCCCCTGCTGCTGCCACTGCTCGATCTTCGGGATGACCACGCCGAGGATCTGCATGATGATCGACGAGGTGATGTAGGGCATGATCCCCAGCGCGAAGATCGCGAACTGGGTGAGCGCGCCGCCCGAGAAGAGCTGGATGTACCCGAGAATGCCACCGGTGTTGGCCTGATCGCGCAAGGCCTGGACGGCCTCGATGTCGACACCCGGCGCGGGAATGAACGACCCGAGTCGGTACAACCCGATCATGGCCAGGGTGAAGATGATCTTGTTCCGCAGGTCGGCGACCCGGAACATGTTCAATACCCGCGACAGCACGGCTCTCTCCCTCCCCGATGGGGAAATCAGCGATTGGTGTGTTGGTTGAAGCTGCCGTGCGGAGGACGACGATCGCCCCACGGAAGCGGCAGCGTTTCGACACTACCCCCCGCGGCGGTGATGGCTTCCTCGGCCGACTTGGAGAAGGCGTGGGCCTTCACCGTGAGCGCCGTGGTGACCTCGCCCCGACCGAGGATCTTGACGAGCGACCCCTTGCCGATGAGTCCGCGCTCGAGCAACGTCTCGGGCGAGACGTCGGTCATGCCGGTCTCCTCGAGCGTGTCGAGGTTGATGCCCTGGTACTCGACCCGGAACGGGTTGGTGAAGCCGCGCAACTTCGGAATGCGTTGCAGGAGCGGCATCTGGCCACCCTCGAAACCGATCGGCACGGTGTTGCGGGCGCGCTGGCCCTTGGTGCCACGGCCGGCCGTCTTGCCACCCTTGCCGCCGATGCCGCGAGCCTTGCGCTTGCCGCGCTTGTTCGAGCCCTCGGAGGGCTGGAGATCGTGAAGCTTGATCATGAGTCGACCTCTTCTGTGTCTTCCTCGACACGGACCAGATGGGGAACCCGGGCGATCATGCCCCGGATCTCGGCCCGGTCCTCGAATGTGTTGTGCTTGCCGATGCCGCGCAACCCGAGGGCCCGTAGCGTGCCGCGCTGCTTCGGCTTGATGCCGATCGACGAACGGATCTGAGTGACCTTGATGTTCGCCATCACGACACCTCGGTGGCGGCCGGAGCAACCGGACCGCGCTCGCTCTCCTGGTAGGCGGCCCAGAGACCTGCCGGCAGGAACTCGTCGGGCTCGAGGCCACGAAGACGAGCGATCTCGTCGGGACGACGCAGACCCATGAGGCCGTTGATCGTCGCACGAGCCACGTTGATGTGGTTGGCCGAGCCCAGCGACTTGCACAGCACGTCGGCGATACCGGCCTCTTCGAGGATGGCACGGGCGGCGCCACCGGCGATCACGCCGGTACCGGGAGCGGCGGGCTTCAGCATGACGCGTCCCGCACCCATCTCGCCGATGGTCTCGTGGACGATGGTCGAACCGGCCATCGCGACCGAGAACAGGTTGCGACGCGCTTCTTCGGTGCCCTTCTGGATGGCCAGCGGCACTTCCTTGGCCTTGCCGTAGCCGAGGCCGACCTTGCCGGCGCCGTCACCGATCACCACGAGTGCGGTGAACGAGAAACGGCGACCGCCCTTGACGACCTTGGCGACGCGGTTGATGTTGATGACCCGCGACTCGCGCAGGCCCTCGCCACCATCGCGGGGATTCGGCTCACGTTCTCTACGTTCGTATGCCATCAGAACTTCAGTCCTCCCTCACGGGCTGCGTCGGCAAGCGCCGCAACCCGGCCGTGGTAGCGGAACCCACCACGATCGAATACCACCGTGTCGACGCCGGCCGCCTTGGCCCGCTCCGCGAGGAGCGCACCGCACTTGCCGGCTGCTTCGGCGTTGCCGTTGTTGTCGGCGCGCAGCGCCTTCTCGGTGGTGGATGCCGCGGCGAGGGTGACGCCCGTGAGGTCGTCGATCACCTGCGCGGAGATGTGCTTGTTGGAACGGAACACGGCAAGGCGCGGACGCTGGGCGGTGCCCCGCATCGTCTTGCGGATCCGATAGTGGCGACGCATGCGGTCGCTGCGGCGCTTCTTCGCGGTGTAAGCCATGTCTACTTGGCCGCCTTTCCGGCCTTGCGAATCACACGCTCGTCCACGTAGCGGATTCCCTTGCCCTTGTAGGGCTCCGGCTTGCGCCACTTGCGGATGTCGGCGGCCACCTGACCGACCAGCTGCTTGTCGATCCCCTTGACGAAGATCTGCGTCTGGACGGGCACGTCGAACTCGATGCCCTCGGGGGCCTCGATGTTGACGGGATGGCTGAAACCGAGCGCGAGCTCGAGGGCGTTGGAGCCCTTGGCGGTGGCACGATAGCCAACGCCCTGGATCTGGAGTTCCTTGGTGAAGCCTTCGGTGACACCGATGATCATGTTCTGGATCAGGGTGCGGCAGAGGCCGTGGTACGACTTGCTGGCGCCGGTGTCGTCGGGGCGCTCGACGATGAGGTTGCCCTCTTCCTCGTGCACCGAGATACCGCCGGGCAGCCGCTGCTCGAGGGTGCCCTTCGTGCCCTTGACCGTGACGTCGGCGCCACTGATCGAGACCTCGACACCGCTCGGGATGATGATGGGGTTGCTACCAACTCGACTCATGTCGGCTCCCTCACCACACGAAGCAGAGGATTTCGCCGCCCATGCGGTTCTTCCTCGCTTCTCGGTCGGACATCAGGCCCTTGTTGGTCGACACCACCGCCACGCCGAGTCCACCCTGCACGCGGGGGATCTCGTCACGCTTGCGATAGATGCGCAGACCGGGCTTCGAGACACGGGTGAGACCGGAGATGACACGTGCTCGCTCAGGCGAGTACTTCATCTCGATGGTCAGTGTCTTTCCCGGCTTGTCACCGTTGTCGGCTTCGGAGAAGCCGGCGATGTAGCCCTCGCTCTGGAGCAGGCCCGCCAGGGCGAGCTTCTGCTTCGAGGATGGCATGCGGACGTCGTCGTGCATCGCCACGTTGGCGTTGCGAATACGAGTGAGCATGTCGGAGATGGGATCTGTCATTGTCATCGCGGTGTCACCTCCCTACCAACTGGCCTTCTTCACACCGGGCAATTCGCCCGCGTGTGCCATCTCTCGCAAGCAGACTCGGCACAGGCCGAACTTGCGGTACACCGAACGGGGCCGGCCACAACGGCGGCACCGGGTGTAGGCACGCACCTTGAACTTCGGGGTGCGTTGCTGCTTTTCGCGGAGTGCTTTCTTCGCCATGGGTCACTGCCCCTCGCGTCGGAACGGGAAGGCGAACGCGGCGAGCAGTGCTCGACCGTGGTCGTTCGTCGTCGCCGTCGTGACGATCGTGATGTCCATTCCCCGGGTGGTGTCGACCTTGTCGTAGTCGATCTCGGGGAACATGAGTTGTTCGGTCACACCGAAGGTGTAGTTGCCGTTGCCGTCGAACGACTTCGGCGAGAGCCCTCGGAAATCTCTGATTCGCGGGATCGCCAACGAGATGAGGCGATCCAGGAATTCGTACATGCGGTCGCCCCGAAGGGTGACCTTGCAGCCAATGGCCTGGTCCTCACGGAGCTTGAAGCTCGCGAGGCTCTTCTTGGCCCGGGTGATGACGGGCTTCTGGCCGGCGATCGTCTCCATGTCGGCCAGTGCCCCTTCGAGCAGCTTGGCCGAGGCGACGGCTTCGCCGACGCCCATGTTGAGGACGATCTTCTCGACCCTCGGCACCATCATCACGTTGGGGAGCTCGAGCTGGTCCCTCAGGGCCGGTCGGATCTCCTCGTTGTACTTGGTGCGAAGGCGCGGGATGTAGGTGGTGGTGCTCATCAGAGTTCCGCCCCGGTGCGCTTGCAGACGCGGACCTTGGTGCCGTCGTCGAGGATCTTGAAGCCCACGCGGGTGGCCTTGCCGTCCTGGGGGCTGACCACCGCGACGTTGGAGACGTCGAGCGGCATCGCCTTGTCGATGATGCCGCCCTGTTGGTCCTGGCGAGTCGGGGCCTGGTGCTTCTTCGCGACGTTGACGCCTTCGACGATGACCTTGCCCTTCTCGGGAATGGAACGCTCGACGATGCCCTCGACGCCCTTGTCCTTGCCGGACAAGACGACGACGCGATCGCCCTTGCGAATCTTCATGCCTGCCATTTTCAGAGAACCTCCGGCGCCAACGACACGATGCGCATGAACTGCTTGTCACGCAGTTCACGACCCACCGGACCGAAGATGCGGGTACCACGGGGCTGACGCTGATCGTTGATCAGCACGGCCGCGTTCTCGTCGAACCGGATGTAGCTCCCGTCCGGACGACGCTTTTCCTTCTTCACGCGGACGACGACGCACTTGACGACGTCGCCCTTCTTGACCTGCGCGCCCGGGATGGCGTCCTTGACCGTGGCGACGAAGACGTCACCGATCGAGGCATAACGACGCTTCGAGCCACCGAGGACCTTGATGCACAAGACCTCCTTGGCGCCCGAGTTGTCGGCCACCCGCAAGCGGGATTCCTGCTGGATCACTTGGCACGCTCCAGGACTTCCACGAGACGCCAGCGCTTGTTCTTCGACAGCGGTCGGGTCTCCTGTACGCGCACGCGGTCGCCGACGTTGAGGGTGTTCTCCTCGTCGTGGACGTGCAGCTTCTTGTTGCGCTGCACGGTCTTGGCGTAGCGGCGGTGACGAACGCGGTCGACGGTCTCGACGACGGCGGTCTTGTCCATCGCGTTCGACACCACGAGACCCTCGCGGACCTTGCGGGCGTTCTCGCGAACTCCGGTGTCAGGGGTTGCCTCAGCCACTGGTGGCCTCCTCGGTTGCGGCGATCGCCTCGGCATCGGCGATCTCGCGGGCCCGGAGCTCGGTGAGCACACGGGCGATGTCTTTCTTCACGGCCTTCATGGCCGCGGAGTCGTCGAGCTGGCCGGTGGCGAACTGGAATCGCAGGTTGAACAGCGACTCCTTGTGATCGGCCAACTGCTCGAGCAGGTCGGTGTCACCGAGATCGGCGAGCGCCTTTGCCTTCGCCATCTAAAAGCCCTCCTCACGGCTCACGAAGCGGGCCTTGATCGGCAGCTTCTGGATCGCGCGGTCGATGGCCTCGCGAGCGATGTCTTCCTCGTGGTACGAGAGCTCGAAGAGAATCCGACCCGGCTTGACCACGGCGACCCAGTGTTCGGGGTTGCCCTTGCCCGAACCCATGCGGGTCTCGGCCGGCTTCTGGGTGACGGGCTTGTCGGGGAAGACGTTGATCCACACCTTGCCACCACGCTTGATGTGGCGGGTCATGGCGATACGACCGGCTTCGATCTGACGAGCAGTGATCCATCCGGGCTCGAGGGCCTGGATGCCGTAGTCGCCATAGGTGACCTCGGTGGCGCCCTTGGACATCCCGCGGGTACGTCCACGGTGCTGCTTGCGGTGTTTGACCTTCTTTGGCATCAACATGTCGGCAACCTCAGTCGTTCGCCCGGAAGTGCGGGGTCTCGCTCTGCTCACGGGTCGATGCTTCGATCGCATCTTCCTCGTCGAGGAGCTTCTCGAACTCGGGATCGGCTTCCTTGATCAGCGGTGCCGGCTCTTCCTCGACCTCGGCATCGGCCTCGGTGTCGGTTTCGGGAGTGGCAACCCGCTTACGGGCAGCAGCGGAGGAGACGACCTTGCGGGGCTTGGCCTGACCAGAGGTCTCGCCGGCCGCCATGGCCGCCTCGAGGGTGGCCTTGTCGTCGTTGGTGGTCTTGTAAGGGAGGATGTCGCCCTTGTAGAGCCACACCTTGACGCCGATGCGCCCGTAGGTGGTCTTCGCCTCGCGGAAGCCGTAGTCGACATCGGCGCGCAGCGTGTGCAGCGGCACTCGACCTTCGCGGTACCACTCGGTACGAGCCATTTCCGAACCGCCGAGGCGGCCCGAGCACTGGACCCGGATCCCGAGGGCGCCGGCCTTCTGGGCGTTCTGCACGGCGCGCTTCATGGCACGACGGAACGCGACGCGGCCGGCGAGCTGATCGGCGACACCCTGGGCGATCAGGGCAGCGTCGAGTTCGGGCTGCTTGATCTCCTGGATGTTGAGCTGCACCTTGGCGTTGCCGGTGATCGCGGTGAGACCGGCGCGGAGGCGATCGGCCTCGGAGCCACGGCGACCGATGACGATGCCCGGACGCGCGGTGTGGACGTCGACCCGCAGACGATCGCGGGTGCGCTCGACCTCGACACGACTGATCGCCGCATGCGGCAGCTCGGTCATGAGGAAGTCGCGGATCTTCCAGTCTTCGATGACGTAGTCGGCGTAGTCCTCACGGTCGGCGAACCAGCGGCTCTTCCATTCCGTGGTGACGCCGAGGCGGAACCCGTAGGGGTTGACCTTCTGTCCCATCAGGAATCCTCTTTGCTTTCGCCGGCATCCGCCGGATCTGCGTTACCTGCGCCGGCCTCGGTGAAACCGGCGGCTTCGGCGGCGTCGGTCGTGGCGAACCACACTTCGGCGACGGTCTGTTCGAACCAGCGCCCGTCGGCCTGGTGGTACTTCATGGAGTCGGCGTTGCCCTTGATCGGGTAGCCGTCGGGCGCCTCGTTGGGATCGTCGAGCGGCGCGTGACTCAAGGGGCCGAAGGGCGACTGGTCGTCATCAGAGTCGGCCGTCTCGGCGTCGTAGTCGTCGTCGCCGGCCGGCGACGACATCGCTGCTTCGGTTGCGGCAACCACTTCGGCGGCCTTCTCTTCGGTCGATGCCTCGTGATCATGGTCGTCGTGATCGTGATCATCGTGATCGTGATCGTGGTCGTGTTCGGCCTCGCGGGCCTCTTCACGCTCCCGGCTCTGCTCGACACGACGACGTCGGGCCTCGGCGGCGTTGGTCGTGGTCGACCGACCGGCGCTGGCCTCCTTGTCGCGGAGCTGCTCGAGCTTCTCGTCGGAGTAGCGCGACACGATCACCGTGATGTGGCAGGTGCGCTTGCGAATGCGGGTGGCGCGGCCACGGGCACGGGGACGCCAGCGCTTGAGTGTGGGACCCTCGTCGGCGTAGCAGGCCGAGACGAACAGCTCTTCGGCGAGCTGGCCGTCGTTGTGCTCGGCGTTGGCCACGGCCGAGTCGAGCACCTTGGCGATGTCGGCGCTGATGCCCCGCTCGGAGAACGCGAGGATCTCCGAGGCTTCGGCGTAGGACTTGCCCCGGATCAGGTCGAGGATCTCGCGGGCCTTGTAGGCCGACGCACGAACGTGCGACACCTTGGCCCGGGTTCCCGGACGCTCGTTGGTCTTCGTCCCGGTCATCAGCGGCGAGCTCCCCGTTCCTGGCCCGCGTGGAACTTGAAGGTGCGGGTGGGGGCGAACTCACCGAGCTTGTGGCCGACCATCGACTCGGTCACGTAGACCGGGACGTGCTTGCGACCGTCGTGGACGGCCAGGGTGTGGCCGATCATGTCGGGGATGATGGTGGAGCGACGAGACCAGGTCTTGATGACCTTCTTCTCTCCCGATTCGTTGAGCACGTCCACCTTCTTGAGCAGGTGATCGTCGACGAATGGGCCCTTTTTGAGGCTGCGCGGCATTGTGATTACCTCCGCGAACCGCGCGTCCGGCGACGGCGCACGATCAGCTTGTCGGATTCTTGGTTGCTCTTGCGGGTCCGGCCCTCGGGCTGGCCCCACGGGGACACGGGATGGCGTCCACCAGAGGTCTTGCCTTCACCACCGCCATGGGGATGGTCGACCGGGTTCATGGCGACGCCGCGAGTCTGCGGGCGCTTGCCCTTCCAGCGGTTGCGGCCGGCCTTGCCGATCTTGACGAGCTCGTGCTGACGGTTGCCGACCTCGCCGATCGTGGCCCGGCAGTCGATGGGCACACGGCGCATCTCGGTGCTGGGCAGACGCAGGGTGGCGAAATCGCCCTCCTTGGCGACCAGCTGGACCGACACGCCGGCCGAGCGGGCCAGCTTGGCGCCGGCACCGGCCTTGAGTTCGACATTGTGCACCGTGGTGCCCACGGGCACGTAGCGCAGCGGCAGGCTGTTGCCCGGACGGATCTCGGCGCCCTGACCGGACATGACCTTGTCGCCCACGTACAGGTCGCGGGGAGCGAGGATGTAGCGCTTCTCGCCGTCGTGGTAGTGCAGCAGGGCGATGTTGCAGGTGCGGTTGGGGTCGTACTCGATCGTCGCCACGGTGGCGGGCACGCCGTCCTTGGTGCGATCGAAGTCGATGACGCGGTACTTCTGCTTGTGACCGCCGCCGCGATGGCGACTGGTCTTGCGACCGTGGTTGTTGCGTCCACCGGTCTTGGACTCACCCTTGACGAGGCTGCGCTCGGGGCTGGTCTCGGTGATTTCGGAAAAGTCCGACGACGTCTGGAAACGCCGTCCCGGACTTGTCGGCTTGCGCTTGCGAATGGCCATGTCAGTTACCTCAGGCCTCGAAGAGATCGATCGAGTCACCCTCGGCGAGGGTGACGAGGGCCCGCTTCTGCCCGGTCTTCGTGCCGAAGCCTCCGGTGCGGCGGTTGCGCTTGCGCTTGCCCTTGCGGTTGAGCGTGTTCACCTTGAGCACCGAGACCTCGAAGATCGACTCCACGGCGTCGCGGATCTCGGGCTTCGAGGCGCCCGGGGCGACCACGAACGTGTACACGTTGGTGTCGAGGAGCCCGTAGGACTTCTCGGAGACGACGGGACGGATGATGACGTCGCGATGGTCCTTCATGTCACTCGCCTCCTTCGGCGGAAACGGCCTGCTCGGCCGGAGCCGCACCCGGGAGGGTCTCCTTGGTGAACACCACGACGTCGCTTTCCAGCACGTCGTAGGTGTTGAGCTCGCCGGCGTGCAGGCAGTGCACGTTGGTGAGGTTGCGGAAGCTCCTGTACGCCATCTCGTCGCCGTCGCCGAGCACCAGGAGGACCTTGCCCTCGGCGCCGATGGCCGAGAGGGCCTCGAGTGCGGTCTTGGTCTTGGGCGTGTCGAAGTTCCAGGCGTCGACCACGATCACGTTGCCGTCGCTGGCCCGATCGGACAGGGCACTGCGCAGGGCGAGACGGATCATCTTCTTGGGGGTCTTCTGGCTGTAGTCGCGCGGCTTGGGGCCGTGGGCGATGCCGCCACCACGCCAGATCGGCGAGTTGGACGAGCCGGCACGGGCACGACCGGTGCCCTTCTGACGCCACGGCTTGGCGCCGCCACCACGAACCTCGGAACGGGTCTTGGTGGAGTGCGTGCCCTGGCGCTTCGCCGCGAGCTGCGCCGTGACGACCTGGTGCATGACGGGGATGTTCGGTTCGATCCCGAAGACCTCGTCGGAGAGTTCGGCCGAGCCGGCGTCGGTGCCGGACTGGCTCTTGATCGCGATGGATGCCATGTCAGGAGCCCTTCACTGCGTCGCGGATGACCACGGTGGCGCCGCGGGGGCCGGGAACCGAGCCCCGCACCAGCAGCACTTCCGCCTCGGGGTCGCTCTTGACGACCTCGAGGTTGAGCGTGGTGACCTTGTTGTTGCCCATGCGGCCAGGCATCTTCTTGCCCTTGAACACACGGGAGGGGGTGGCGCACTGGCCGACAGCCCCGGGCTTGCGATGGTTCTTGTGGGCACCGTGCGAAGCGGGCGCACCGCCGAAGCCGTGACGCTTCATCGCGCCGGCGAAGCCCTTGCCCTTGGAGACGGCCGTGACGTCGACACGCTGGCCCTGCTCGAGCAGGTCCACGGCGATCTCCTGGCCGACGGTGAACTCCGAAACGTCGTCGAGACGGAGCTCGACGAGCTTGCGGCCGGCATCGACGCCGGCCTTTTCGAAGTGGCCGGCCTCGGGCCGGGTGAGCTTTCCCGCATCCTTCACGCCGAGCGTGACCTGGATGGCGCTGTAGCCGTCGTGCTCGGGCGTCTTGACCTGCACGACACGGCACGCGGACACGCGCAACACGGTGACCGGGACGACGCGGTTCTCCTCGTCCCAGACCTGCGTCATACCGACCTTCTCGCCGATGATCGCCTTGGTGGCCATGATTGCTTCCTGTGGTCTCGTGGCGTGAATCGCAAGCGTTCACGCGGTCTCGTTGGCGTGAATCGCAAGCGTTCACGCGAACGCTCCGCTCGGGCAGACCCGGCGGAGCGTTCATTCGGTTTTGCGGCGTGGTTCCCGGAGGCCTGCGCCGACGTCGATTCTGTAGTGCGAAGTGATCGGTGCTGCCGCCCCGAAGGACGTCTCACCGCACAAGGACGCAATGCTATCGGTACCGGTCTCGTGTACCAACCGGCATCCCCGGCTCTTTCTGGGGTAAACGGTAGCGTCCGCAGCTGATGACCACCGACGCGCCCGGCGACGGCGAAACCCGCGCCACCGACACCTGGATGGCCGCCACCAGCGTGCCGAGGTGGATCGTCAAGGCCATCGCCCTGTTCTGGCTCGGGTGGATCGCCGTCTACGTGGGCACCGGCATGGTGCGATCGCTGCGATCGCTCCTGATCGTCGCGCTCATCTCGCTCTTCATCAGCTTCGCCATCGAGCCGGCGGTCAACCGCATGGAACATCGAGGCATTCGACGCGGGCTCGGCGTGTGGATCGTGTATGTCTTCCTGCTGATCCTCGTCGCCGGCTTCTCGGCGGCGATCGGTACGGCACTCGCGTCACAGATCAACGATTTCATCGACGACGCTCCAGAACTGATCGAGGACGCCGAATCCTGGCTCCAGACGCACATCGACAGTGACATCGATCTCGATCAGCTCCAGCAGGAGTTCGTGGACGACGGCCGGGCCGCCGACCTCGCCACCACCTTTGCCGATGACATCGTCAACCTGGGCACGACCCTGCTGAACATCGTGTTCCAAGCGTTCACCATCGCCCTCTTCACCTTCTATCTGGTGGCAGAGGGCCCGAAGCTGCGGCGGACGGTCTGCTCCTTCCTCGAACCCGATCGCCAGGCAATGGTGCTCGACGTATGGGACCTCGCCATCCGCAAGACCGGCGGCTACATCTACTCGCGCGGCATCCTGGCGTTGCTGTCGGCCGGCGTCCACTGGTTCGCCTTCGAGATCATCGATCTCCCGTTTCCGCTACCGCTGGCGCTGTGGGTCGGCGTGATCTCACAGTTCATTCCCGTGATCGGCACCTACATCGCCGGCGCGCTGCCCGTCCTCATCGGCTTGCTCGAGGACCCCAGGAAGGGCCTCGCAGTGCTGATCGTCATCGTGGTCTACCAACAGGTCGAGAACTACATCTTCGCCCCGCGGGTGACTGCGCACACGATGGAGATCCACGTCGCCGTCGCGTTCGGCGCGGTGCTGGCGGGTGCGGCCCTGCTCGGCGTGGTCGGCGCGCTGCTGGCGCTGCCCTTCACGGCCACGGCCCAGGCGTTCATCTCCGGCTATCGCCAGCATCACGAGGTGGCCGCCGAAACCCTGTCCGGCACCTCCGCCCGTCGAGGGCGCTGGCGCAGGCCGGGGTCACGTTGACCAGCCACCGGTCGGCACGCCGGACGACAGCGGTGAACGACGTTACGAGTGCGACACGGCGCCGTCGTGCCGACGAGCCCGGGTCGCCAGCTGGGCGTTGACCGTCGTCACGAAGACGGCCGCCTCGGTGCGGCTGCTCATCTTGAGCTTGCGCAGCAGGTTCGACACGTAGTTCTTGACGGTCTTCTCGGCCAGGTTCATCCGCTCGGCGACCTGTCGGTTGGTGAGACCTTCGGCCAGGTGATCGAGAAGACGCCGTTCCTGCGGACTCAGCGCGTCGAGCAACGCCGCGTCGCCTCCGCCCCGGCCCACCCGCAGACGATCGAGGAGCCGGCCGGTGACGGTGGGGTCGATCAGCGATCCGCCGTTGGCGACGAGCCGGATCGACCGCACCAGTTCGGTGCCCGGCGTGCGCTTCAGGAGAAAGCCGGAAGCCTCGGCCCGGATCGCCGACAGCAACACGTCATCGTTGCAGTAGGAGGTGAGGACCAGACAGCCGGTCTCGGGGAGTCGTTTCTTGATCCAGCGACACACGTCCAGGCCGTCGCCGTCGGGCAGCATCAGGTCCACCAGCGCCACGTCGGGCCGGCAGGCCGCGACCCGATCGATGGCCTCTTTGGCCGTTCCCGCTTCACCGACCACCTCGATGTCGACCTCGCGCTCGAGCACCGATCGAAGGCCTTCCCGCACGAGCTCATGATCGTCGATGAGAAACACCCGGATGGTCATGTCGCTTCATCGGGAGTGGCTGTCCTCGGCCTTGACCCTCATACGTCGACAGTCACCGCCGAAGCGTTCAATGGCCCAGCCGGAGGCGTGACACTCGTCCCGGGACTGCCTGGGCCGAATGGCGCACGGCGACCTCTGCTTAGAGACAGGGGATGACTTCCAGCTGGACCCTCGTAGGGCTGTTGGCAGTGTTCCCGGCTGCGTCCGAGACCGTCGCAGTGACCTCGACGAAGGTGACCGTCAGGAAGGTGCCCCGGGGAAACGAGAGCGAGCCGGTCCACTCCGACCGCGGCGGTGGCGCAGCCGCTGTCGTCGTGGTCGTCGGCGCCTCGCCGACCACGTCGAACCGGCCGGCATCGGGTCCGCCCGCCGGGTTCTCGCCCATGACCAGCGCGATCGCGGTGGTCAGAGCGAAGAGGATCACCCCGAACGGTCCGGGAGCCGACGGCGTTTCTTTCGCGGGATTCGCGTCTGGCGGCGATGGAGTGTGGAAACCTGGTGTAGTCGAGCCATGGCGGCGCGTCGACGAGTTGTGTGCGCACCGTCGAGACCCTCGACGCTCCATTCCCGAAGAGAGGCCCACATGACCATCACCTTTACCAAGACGAAGGTTGCGCTCGCCATCGTCGTCGCCGCACTGCTCGTGCCCGCGACCGCCTACGCGACACACGTGTTCGACGACGTCCCCGACGACAAGTTCTACGCGGGCCCCGTCGAATGGGCCTTCGACAACGACATCACCACCGGCAAGAGCCCCACCAGCTTCGCCCCCGAGGACAACGTCACCCGCGGCGAGAGCGTCACCTTCCTCAAGCGCTACAACGACAACATCGTCGAACCGGCCGACACCGCCCTCCAAGCCGACATCGACAACCTGACGGCCCAGACCTACACCCAAGCGGAAGTAGATGCGCTTCTGGCCGACAAGGCCGATACCGCCGACATTCCCGCGACCACGGTCGCATCCGCCGAACGGAACGCGAGCCTGACCCTCACCACCGGCAATCAGACAGCGGTGAATACCGACATCGCCACGGCAGGACCGGCAACGCTGCTCGTTTCCGCAGCGATCGAAGCAGACGGAGATGGCGGCAACGACGACAACATGAACTGCAACATCGACGTCGACGGCACGGACGGACTTCGGCAGTCGGTGAGCCTCGATGCCAACACCCTGGACAACGCTGCAGTGGTGACCCTGTCCCAGGCGTTCCCGGTCGCAGCCGGGACCCACACCGTTATCGTGGAATGCAACGAGGGCCTCGGCTCGGGCACGTTCGTCGAGAGCGCGTCGCTCGTCGTTCTCGCAGTCGACTGATCACACCCGCCGTATCGACCGTGACAGCCCCGGGCTCGTGGCTCGGGGCTGTCACGCGTTTCGACGGCTGCGAGCTGGGCCCGGACAACCGTGGATCGCCCACGATCAATGTCGGCCGGCCGACAGGATCGTCGTGGAACAGGCAGATCACCCTCCGACGGCCGACGACGTGACGGAACGCCGCGACTACGCGACGCTGATCGCTCACGCGCCCATCTGCATCCACGAGATCGATTCTCGATGGTCGACTGACGTCGATCCAACCCGCGGGCTGGGCATCCTGGGCATGGAGATCGAGAACGTCGTCGATCGGCAATATCTCGAGTTCATCGCCGACCACGACCTGGAGCGGATCTCCGCCCTCCTGCGACGACGCCCGATTCCGTGGGAAGGCGTCGACGTTCGAGTTCACCGTCGAGCTCGACGGCCAAGTTGCGCCATCTCGCCTCCGGCTTCGTGCCGGTGCGCAACGAGTCCGCCCAGGTGATCCGTCTCATGGGACTCACCGAGGACATCACTGATCGCATCGACGCGCTCCAGCGCGCGCAAGAGAGCGAGACCCGCTTCCGCGATCTCGCCGAGACGGCAGCGGAGTTCTTCTGGGAGGTCGACGGCGAGCGCTTCACCCAGATCGAACTCGTGTCCGACGATCGAGGATCGGTCCGCACCGTCTCCGTGAGCGGCAAGCCGGTCCGCGACGACACGGGAACGATCGTCGGCTGGCGCGGCTCGGGATCCGACATCAGCAACGCCTGCACTCTGGCCAACCAGCTCACCTGCCAAGCGACACAGGACGAGCTCACCGGCCTCCTCAATCGCCGGGAGTTCTCGCGTCGTCTCGACCAACTGATCTGGCCGATCGCCGGCGACCCGCTCGATTCCCACCACGTGCTGTGCTTCCTCGATCTCGACCAGTTCAAGGTGGTCAACGACACTTGTGGTCATGTTGCGGGCGATGATCTGCTCCGTCAGGTGAGCGGACTGCTCCGATCCACATCCGCCAGACCGACGTGTTCGCCCGCCTCGGTGGCGACGAGTTCGGCATCGTCATGTACGGCGCTCGCGTCGACGACGCCAAGCGGCTCCTCCACACTGTCCTCGAGGCACTCGCCGATTGGCCCTTCGAGTGGGACGATCGAGTCTTCGCAGTCGGTGCCAGTATCGGCGTCGTGCCCGTCTCGTCGGAGAGCGGCTCGGTCGACCGCGTGCTCGCCGCCGCCGACAGCGCCTGCTAACAAGCACCAGGGTCGGAACCGGTGCGTCGTCTTCAATCCGACCGACGCGGAAACCGTGCGTCATCGTGGCGAGGTCGACGCGGTCTCGCTCGTCACCAAAGCACTCGACCACGACGAGTTCTGCCTCCATGCCCGACCGATCGTGCGGGTGGGCCACGCCTGGCGTCCATCACACGTTGAGATTCTCGTCCGGATGAATGCTCCCGACGACGGCGCCGTGCTGACCCCGGACGAGTTCCTGCCCGCCGCGGAGCGGTTCGGTCTGGCCCATCGACTCGACCTCTGGGTCGTGATGCACACGCTCGAGGCCCTTCGCCGCGCGCCGGCCATCACGACGTGTGCGATCAACCTGTCGGGCGTGTCGCTCGGCCGATCGACGTTTCTCCAGGAGGTCAGCGAACTGCTCGATGCCAGCGACATCGACCCGGGGCGTGTGTGCTTCGAGATCACCGAGACGGCGGCGATCACCAATGGCGGCTACGCCGACAGCTTCATCTCGTCGCTGCGGGCTCGCGGCTGCCGGTTCGCGCTCGACGACTTCGGCAGCGGTCTCGCGTCGTTCGCCTACCTGAAGAACCTCGACGTCGACTTCCTGAAGATCGACGGATCGTTCGTACAGAACATCCTCACCGAGGAAGTGGACGGCGCCCCCCGGTGGTGAGCCTGGCCCAGGGGTACCACATCGGGCGACCGGTGCCCCTCGAGGAGTTCCTCGACTGACGGTCGGCAGGTGGTCGTCCCCGTTGTGCGAGGGTGGTGCGCCGCGTGCGGCACTCCATTCCCGTAGAGAGGCCCCATATGACCATCACCCTGACCAAGACGAAAGCGGCAATCGCCGTCGTCGTCGTCGCACTCCTCGTTCCCGCCACCGCCTTCGCGGCCAACAGCTTCACCGACGTCCCCGCCGAAAAGTTCTACGCCGGCCCCGTCGACTGGGCCTTCAACAACGACATCACCACCGGCAAGACCGCCACCAGCTTCGCCCCCGAGGACAACGTCACCCGCGGCGAA